>JALWKP010000181.1:1348-1907 GCA_027081355.1 Campylobacteraceae bacterium | reverse complement strand
GGCTGTAACCTCTAACGGAAGAACTGTTTACGAATTAGCGCATATGCATATACCTTCAGTTGTAATACCTCAGCACGAAAGAGAAAATACCCACAATTTTTCTAAATTAGAAAACGGATTTATAAATATTGGGCTGGCAAGCAGCAAAGATATTGATAAGAAGATAAAAAAATACTGCCTTAAAATGATAGAAGATAGCGAGTATAGATATCTGCTCTATCTAAATACTTTAAAATTTGACTTTTTAAAAAATAAGAAAAAAGTGGTTAAAATAATAAATTCTTTATTAGCAAGCGAGAAAGAGAAATGAAAATAGTTGGAATAATTCAAGCAAGAGCCGGTTCCAGCAGGCTGCCTTTGAAAATGATGCTCTCTTTGCACGGCAAACCCGTAATTGAGTGGGTTGTAAAAAGGGTTTTAAAATCAAAACTTTTAGATGAAGTTGTTGTAGCAATTCCAGATACTAAAAAAGATGACATTTTAAATTTTTATTTAGAAGAATTGGGTGTAAATGTTTTTAGAGGAAGCGAAGAGAATGTTTTAGAAAGATTTTATTTAG
>JALWKP010000181.1:0-1338 GCA_027081355.1 Campylobacteraceae bacterium | reverse complement strand
CAGCAAAAAAATATAATGCAACAGATATTGTAAGAGTTTGTGCAGACAACCCTTTGGTAGATGCTTTAGCGATAGATGATTTAATAGAATTTTATAAAAAAGAAAAACCCGATTATGCATATAACCATATTCCAAAAGACAATTTATACCCAGACGGGCTTGGCGCTGAAATCACTTCGTTTAAGAATTTGGAATTTATGTATAAAAATGCAAAAGATAAAAACCATAAAGAGCACTGTATGTCGTATATTACCGATAACAGCGACAAATTTACAATAAAAACCTTTAATCCAAAAGATAAAAGGCTGCACCATCCAGAGCTTAAATTTGATATAGATACTTTTGAAGATTACAGGTATCTGGCTATGAAAAAGGTTAACATAGATACAAGCGCCAAAGAGTTAATAGAAATTTTTACAAAAGGAAATAAATGAAAATATTAGAACTTTTTAACAGTTATAACCCCTGCGAAACAAAGCTGTATAAGCCTTATATTATTGCCGAAGCGGGAGTAAATCACGAAGGGAGTATGGATATTGCAAAAAGGCTTTGCGATGAAGCCAAAGAGGGCGGAGCAGATGCAATAAAATTTCAGACATATAAAGCCCAAACACTTGCAAGCAAAAATTCTCCAGCTTATTGGGATACTACAAAAGAGCCTACAAAAAGCCAGTATGAACTATTTAAAAAACATGACAGCTTTTGGAAAGATGAAATGTATGAATTAAAAGAGTATTGCGATAAGATAGAAATTGAATTTATGAGCACTCCGTTTGATATAGAAAGCGCCACTTTTTTAAATGAAATTATGGATGTATTTAAAATTTCATCTTCTGATTTGACAAATAAGCCTTTTATAGAGTATATGTGCCAATTTAAAAAACCGATTATTCTCTCAACCGGTGCGAGCAATTTATATGAAATTCAAGAGGCGGTTAGCTGGATAGAAAAGTTTGGCAACCCTTTGGCGCTGCTTCATTGCGTATTAAATTATCCGACACCAGATGGCAATGCGAATTTAGGAATGATTTTGGGGTTGAAAAAAGCTTTTCCAGATAAAATTATAGGTTACAGCGACCATACATTGCCAAAAGATATGAAAGTGCTAGAAATTGCAACGCTTCTTGGCAGCACAATTATAGAAAAACATTTTACCCACAATAAAAGCTTGCCGGGCAATGACCATTACCATGCAATGGACAAAAAAGATTTAAAAACTTTTAGAGAAAATTTAAATAGGGTTTTTGAAATATTAGGCGAATTCAAAGTAGAAGCGCTAGAAGACGAAGAACCGGCAAGAAAAAATGCCAGAAGAAGCTTAGTAACAAAGAGCTTTAT
>JALWKP010000180.1 GCA_027081355.1 Campylobacteraceae bacterium | reverse complement strand
TGTTTTTTGCTCTTTAAATATTTTAAGAGTATAGGCAGCGCGCTTTTATCTCCAATATCGCCCAAAGCATCTACCGCTTTTGCTGCAATATCACTGTTTTCATCTTCTAAAAATGGTTTTAAACTACTTGTTAGCGCGGGGTCTCCGGTATTTCCAATCTGTTTTATAACAGCCTTTTTTAACTCTAAAGATGAGGTTAAACTATACATTTTTGCTTTCTTTTTTAAAAGTGCAATCAACTCTTTGTAGCGCAATTTGTCTATTTTTGAGAAATTTTCTCTGTATATTTTTAAAAACTTTTTTAAATCAATTTTTAATATGTCAAAATCGTCATAAAAAGCTTTTTCTTTATAACTTTGCGATACAACTTTTAAAAAATGTTTAAAGTTATAAAACTCTTTATATCCGCCCGCTGGAGTTTCAACAGAAAAATTATATATTCCGTTTTGGGCGCAATTATAAGCCAACCCGGTATATTTAATCCGGTTTCCAAAGGCAAAGACAAAATTGCCATCTGTCGCATTTTTAAAAGACTCATACCTTTTAACAGCATTTTCATAAGAATCAAAATTTCTATTAGGAACAATATTTTCTATTCCATTGTGCCACTTATACATTTGTGCCAAAACATCAGGCAGTTTACACGGCAGCAAGGAACTGTTTATATCTCCTTTATACGGTTCTCCTATAAATCTTTTTATTTTAGAATTTTTTAAATAATTGTCAATTATTTTCATAGATTGCTGGGTGATATTTGTCTCATAAGCTTTACGCAAAGCGGTTAAACCCTGCAAATTTAAAACAGAATTTTCAAATTGCGCCAACTCTTGCTTTTGATTTTGTATCTCAATTTTTGGTCCTGCTTTGCTGTCTTTAATGCTTAAATAGTAAAAACCTCCTACAATCGCCGCTCCTGTTAAAAGATATATTAGTAAAATCATTACAATTATTTTAAATTTATAAGTTTTTATGTTTAATATTTCACAAGTTTTTTGAGCCTCTTTAAACAGACGGTATGTTTTTAAAATCTTATAACCGGCATTTTCGCGCTTTACGTAACCGTTTTCTATTAAATTATTAATGTAATCTTGCTCTTTTTTAACCTCTTGCTCCATAAATTCTTTTATTGTCAGACGCTTTTTACGGACCGTCTCAAAGACTATTTCTCTATCTTGGCAATGAGCTTTATAAAGTTCTCTAATAGATAAATCTTTGTGGGTATATAGATGAATATTTGGCGCTTTTGAGCCTAGAATAAAACTCTCTTTATTAATACTTAAACAGATATTTCCGCTTTCAAAAACAGTTTCAAAGCAGTAATTTATGTATATATTGCCGTTTTTGCTGGGTATTACTTCGAGATAAGCGTGAATCCCGTCTATTAATTGGTAATAATAAAATTTATAAAACACTCCATCTTGTTTTTTAAAATCACTTCGATACTCTATAATTAATCTTCTGGTAAATTTGGCTTTATACAAAAATCTTTCATATCTTGCAACTCTGATTAATATTTTTCTGTCAATATTATTTGGAAAAACCTCTTTAGGTTCATAAGTTTTAAACTTTAAACTTGTTAAATTAAAAAATTGCATTAATCTTGGAGAAAATGCCAGCAGCAAGACAACAATAACTAAAGAAGCAATTGCAAATCCGACAAATAACAAGATTAACCCTTTTTAATTTTAGGGCACCTCTAATAATAGGTGATACCCACAACATCTTCAGCTTTCGTCTAGGCAAGGCGCATCTTTGAAGTCCTAGCCAAAGCTAAGTCGAAAAGATGCAACGCAGCATAGGCGGAAGCTGAAGATGCCCTTCGGGTGGGCTTTGCAGACGCAATCTTGCACAAGATATTTAATCGTCTTAGCTACGGCTAGGACTCATAAATCTCTTGCACAATCTTG
>JALWKP010000179.1 GCA_027081355.1 Campylobacteraceae bacterium | reverse complement strand
ATTTGGAGCTTTATATCTGTAAATGAAAAGTTACAAAATCTTAATAAAAGGTACTGTACAAGGGGTCGGATTTAGGCCTTTTGTGTATCAGATAGCTCAAAAGTTTGGGCTTTTTGGAGAGGTGTTAAACAGCTCTTTGGGGGTAGAGATTATTTTAAATGCCACTAAAGAGGAGCTTGGGCTTTTTTTGAATGAGTTAAAAACAAATCTTCCGCCTTTGGCTAAAATTGATTTAATTGAAGTTAAAGAGGTAGAATTTAGAGAGTTTAGCAGTTTTAAAATTGTGCAAACCAAAGAGAGCAAGCTTAAAACCGCTTTGCTTCCGCCTGATATTAGTATATGCAAAGAGTGTGAAAAAGAGCTTTTTGATAAGAGTAATCGCCGATATCTTTATCCATTTATTACCTGTACAAATTGCGGGGTTAGGTATTCTATTATAGAAAAACTCCCTTATGATAGAAAAAACACCTCTATGCGCTTTTTTAAGATGTGTAAAAAGTGCGAAGCAGAATATAACAATCCGCTTGATAGAAGGTATCATGCCCAGCCAATTGGATGTTGGGAGTGCGGACCAAAATTAGAGTTAAGAGTGAAGAGTGAAGAGTTAAGAATTAAAGGGGAAGAATTAAGAGTTAGTGGGGTGGAAGCAATTGAGAAGGCGGTTAGGCTTTTAAAGAGTGGGGCGATTTTGGCTGTTAAGGGGGTTGGTGGGTATCATTTGGTTTGTGATGCTACAAATTTTGAAGCTATTTCTAAACTTAGAGAGCGTAAAAAGCGCCCAAGCAAACCGTTTGCAGTAATGGTAAAAGATATAGCAATGGCTAAAGAGTTTGCCAATATTTCTAAAAAAGAGGAGGAGCTTTTAACTTCAAAAGAGCGACCCATTGTTATTCTAAACTCTTTACAAACTCTTCCTTCATCTATTGCGCCAAATATTAGTAAAATCGGGCTATTTTTGCCTTATACCCCTTTGCATCTTTTAATTTTAAAAAAGTTAAACCGTCCAATTGTTGCTACAAGTGCAAACTTAAGCGATGAACCAATTTGCACTGATATCAAGAGTTTACAAAAACTTAAAAATGTTTATGATGCTGTGTTAAATCATAATCGAAAAATTGTTAATGGGTGCGATGATTCGGTGGTAATGGCGGTTAAAGATAGGGTTTTAATAATGCGACGAGCAAGAGGTTATACACCTCTTAGCATTAAGCTTCCGTTTAAATTAGAGCAAAACACTTTAGCCCTTGGGGCAAATCAAAAAAGCACAGTTGCAATCGGCTTTGAAGATAATGTAATACTTTCGCCTCATATCGGTGATTTAGATAGTATTGGTTCAGTTGAGTATTATAAAAAGAATATCGAAACGCTTTTTAGAATATACAGTTTTAAACCAGAAATAATTGCCCACGATTTGCACCCAAATTACGAAAGCACCAAAGTAGCAAAGGGTTTTAAGGGTGTTAAATTAAAGCCGGTTCAGCACCATTTTGCCCATATTTTAGGGGTAATGGCAGAGCATAAATTGAAGGGTAAAGTATTTGGAGTTGCTTTTGATGGCACAGGACTTGGGAGTGATGGCAATCTTTGGGGAGGAGAGTTTTTAATTTGTGATTATAAAGGGTTTAAAAGAGTTGCACACTTTGAGTATTTTAAGCTGTTAGGTGGAGAAAAAGCAATAAAAGAGCCAAGACGTGTAGCACTGAGTCTTCTTTTTGAGTGCTTTGGCAAAGAGGCTTTAAATTTAGATAGTCCAACAATAAATGCCTTTAGCAAAACAGAATTAAATGCACTTTATATTGCATGGCAAAAAAATCTTAATGCACCGCTTAGCTCATCTGCTGGTAGGCTATTTGATGCGGTTGCTTCTTTGCTTGGAGTTAATCAAGTTGTAAGTTATGAGGGCGAGAGCGGTTTAATG
>JALWKP010000178.1 GCA_027081355.1 Campylobacteraceae bacterium | reverse complement strand
CTTTTTAAAGCAGATAAATTTTAAAACACTGCCTGTTATCAGAGCAAAACAAAATACCGATATAGATAGATTTAACGGATATAGATTGGTTGATGCTTATAGTGAAGCTTATGGCGGAAGCGGGAAAAGGCTTAATTTAGAGTGGTTTAAAAATAGAGATTGCTCGCAAATTATTATTGCAGGCGGATTAAATCCAAACAATTTAGAACAGCTTCGCGGTTTTAATTTTTGGGGTGTTGATGTCAGCAGCGGAGTTGAGGCAAAACCGGGTAAAAAAGATTATAAAAAAGTAAAAGAGTTTATAAAAAATGCAAAGTCTTTATGAACCGCTAACATACGCTTTTAGAAAAAACGGCGGATTTTTAAATTATGAGAGATTTTACAATCTTGTTAAAAAGCATACACAAATCAGCGAAGACGGCTGGACAATAGCGCAGCTTTTGCAAGCTTCGGGTTATCCGATAGAAGAGAAATTCGACGGCTACTGCTTTAAGCCTATGCAAACAAGTTATAAAGAGCAAGAGTATGTTATAGTCGATATCGAAACAAACGGTTCTAAACCCGGGCGCTCTCAGGTTATTGAAATAGGGGCGATAAAACTTAAAAATGGCAAAATTATTGATAGATTAGAAACATTTGTAGCGTGTGCATATTTGCCTCAGAATATCATAGAGCTAACCGGAATTACTCCGTTTGATTTAATTGATGCGCCAAGCAGGAAAAATGCTCTTTTAATGTTAAAAGAGTTTTTAGGCGATGCGGTTTTTGTAGCTCACAATGTAGGTTTTGATTACACATTTTTAACAGCTTCTTTTAAGCGCTTTGGATTAGGGAGCATAGGGAATGTCAGACTGTGCACAATAGATTTGTCGCGTCGCACAATTAAAAGCCAAAAATACGGTCTTGCCGGGCTTTGTGAAACATTAAATTTAAATTTAGGAACCCACCACCGCGCATACAGCGATGCTTTAGCTTCTATGAAAATTATGCAAGAAAGCTTTAAAAAATTGCCAAATTATGTTAAAACCACTGATGATTTAATCCGTTTCTCGTTATCAAGCAAAAAAGAGAGAAAAGTTTCAGAGAAAAACTAATTATTATGAAGAGGCAGCTATTGCCATTAAGCTCTCACTACTGCGTTTCGAATAAAGAGAAGAATATCGATGAAAATGCCATAAAAGATTTTTTAATACACTGGTGGTCTTTTTATGCTTATGTTGTGCACTCACCCAAACGAAAACAAATCCGTTTAGCTAAAAGATGTATTTAAAACAATTTTAAACAATCTATCTCTTCCAATGTAAACCACTCTTTAAAATAGGCATCGTAAAACGGCTTTGTTGTTTTGGCAAAAGCTTCTTTGTCTTCAAACAGGTTTACGCACCAATTGTGCGGGATGCCGGCTTTTTTTAAGGCGTTTAATGAAAGCATAGTTTTATTTATGCAGCCTAAACGGCTAGGTGTTACAAGCAGGGTTTGGCAGTTTATCTCTTTTATTAAATCTATCATAAAATAATTTTTTTTAATAGGCACAAAAAGTCCGCCGGCACCCTCTATTAAGAGAAAATCGCACAGTTTTTCTATCTGCTCTATTTTGGCTAGAATTTTTGGTATTTCTATTATATTTTTGGTATCGGCGCTAAATGGGGCGGCTGGGAGTTTGAAAGTGTAAGCGGTAATGTCGTTTGAGGTTAAGTTTGCAAACTCGGGATTGTATTTTTGGCAAATTTTAAGCAGTTTAACGGCATCTTGCGGAGTATCTTTTACCCCTGTTTCCACCGGTTTAACCGCTCCTATTTTACCCCCCTGCCCTCCCAAGCTCTCTAAAATTTTACAAGCTGCATAAGTTTTGCCAATATCGGTTCCCGTTGCGGTGATAAAGAGTTTTTTTGCCACTGTTTATTTATTCTCCAATCTGTTTTTCACATAAATTCTACTTTAATTGCATATGATAGTAAAGAATTTTGGTATAATTA
>JALWKP010000177.1 GCA_027081355.1 Campylobacteraceae bacterium | reverse complement strand
GTTTTCTGCTCTCTGCTATCTGTTTTCCGAATGAATCCACGGTTTATATAACCAAAAAAGTAAGAAATCCAAACTTTTTGGTTACAAAGCCTGTGGATTCCCGCTTTCGTGGAATGACGCAGTGGCAGCTTTTTGCTTTTAGCTTTAAGCTTTAAGCCAATAAATGGGTATTTTACTCTTAACTTAATGGCATTGGCGGTGCCCTCATCGCACCAAATTTTATAAAAGGCAAAAAAATGCAAACAGGCGATGCGTGCCGTGAAATGGCAGAAGGCGAAATTTTAAATGCACACTTAAGCAATTTGCCACTGCATAAATGCACAATTTACGGCGACAAGGTTTTAAGCAAAAAACTCTCTAAACGCTTAAGCTGTGCTATAAAACATTTGCCAATTCGGTTGCAGTTTAACTATAACCATAACACCCAAGATGCAATAGAGCTAGGTATCGCAAAAGACCCAACTATGGTTTTAGATGGCAAGATTTTTATAGAAGGGCTCATTCAAGCCGAAGATATTACGAGGCGGTTTGAAGAGATGTTACATAAGGGTGAAGGGAGAAGGTTGAAGGATGTAGGTGAGGCTGTGCCGCACAATCAGGGTGTGTAGGGTCGATTTATCGACCAATAATTTAAGTGCGTAGGTCACTGCACCATTTTGGTAAAAAAGGAGAATTATGAAAGAGATAAGTTTTGATGACTACTTAAAAAGTTTCGATTACGATGAACGAAAAGCGATGAAGATTAAGCTAAATGAGATGCTAAAGCTTTACGAAGAAGGTAAAGCTGAAATTATCGATATTCGCTTTAAGGATGAATACGAAGCGTGGCATTTAGGATTTGGCAAAAATATTCCGCTAAATGAGTTGCCAAATAGAATAGATGAACTTGATAAAAATAAGACTATAGTTACAGTCTGTCCGCATTATGACAGAGCCGAAATTGCAAGGCTCTTTTTAAAACTTAAAGGCTTTAATGCACGCTATTTAACTGACGGTCTGCTAGGAACTGTCGATTACCTGCGCGGCGATAAGGCTAGGGATTATATAGCTAAAATTAAGGGAGAAAGTTGAAGGATAATGTAGGGTGCGGTATCCTTACCGCACAAAAGTAATTATAATTTTTTCTAGCCTTGCAATGCAGGGTTAAAAAAAATTATTTAAAAGGATAACAAAAATGGCAAATTTTCCAGAGAACATTGTTCCAAGTGAAATGAAAAATTTTAGAATTTCTATCGATGATTTTATAGAAGCTTACAATAAAGGCGAGGCGGAGCTTGTAGATATTAGGGTTCCAATGGAGACAAAGGTTTGGCAAGTTAATTTCGGGCTTAAAATTCCTGCAAATGAGCTGCCAAAAAGATTGGATGAGCTTCCAAAAGATAAATTGATAGCAGTTGCATGCCCGCATACCGACCGCTCTAATATGGCTAGAGTCTATTTGGCAGAGCAAGGCTTTAATGTTAAATACCTTGTAGGCGGACTTTTAGGTTTAATGGAGCGGCTTAAAGGCGGTATGGCTAAGGATATTAACCTATGATGCACTACCTGCTTTACTTTGCCCTGACTCTAGGGCTCTCTACCCTTTTTGCAATGGGCGGGGTGGGCTCGGCTATTGTGCTTGTGCCTATTTTTAATATGCTTGGGCTGCCGCTAAATTTATCTAAAGCAATCGGGCTCTTTATAAACAGCTCTTCTACAATTACCGCTTCTATTATGAACTTTTTTAGAGGTGTTTTGGATGTAAAATTTGCACTGCCGCTAATTGCTGCAATATTAATTGCTACACCAATTGGTGCGTGGAGTTCGCAATTTGTGCCTGTTGTTGTGGTAAAGTGGATTTTGGTTGCCTTTTTAATAATTGCTGCTAGCCTGCTTTTATACACAAAACGCGAAACAAAAGTGGTTTACGATAAGGCGTGGATTTTGTTTTTAATAGGTTTTGTTGTCGGTATAATATCCGGTATGGTAGGAGTAGGCGGCGGCAGCCTTATAATGCCGCTTTTAATACTTTTAGGATTTGATGCAAAAAAAGCAGCATATGCTGTAAGTTTTATTATACCTTTTTCATCTTTAGGAGCTTTTGCTACATACCTAAGCTTTGTAAAGATGGATTGGGTTCTACTTGGCACAGTAACAGTAGCTGCAATTATTGGCGGTTATTTGGGTGATAAAATAATGCATTACCGCTTAACGCCACAGCAGGTTAAAAAGCTGATTGCGGTATTGTTGCTTCTGTTGGCGGCGAAGATGATTTATTCGCTTGTTTAAGGGTGAAGGTAGAAGGTAGAAGGTTAAAGGGAGAAAATATGGTTCATATTTTAGAAAAAATAGCCGATTGGATAATAGAAAAAGAGGAGAGAGATGCCGAGGATTGCACGGTGCCTGATGAAGTAGTGCAAGAGTGGTTAGAGACTGTAAAAGAGCATATTAAACATATGCAAGAGCAAGGGAAAACAAGTAGCGAACACTATTTAATGTTACAAGATTTAAAAAAGAAAATTGAGCATATTATAAATGTCCGACAAAATAGATGTAAAGGGTAATTATGGGGCATCATCACCATCATCATGAAGTAAGCGGCACTAAACTCTTTTTAACGGTTGTTTTAAATGTAATTATAACGCTCTCTCAAATTATTGGCGGAGTGATTTCTGGTTCTTTGGCACTGCTTAGTGATGCAATGCATAACTTTAGCGATGTTTTAGCCCTTTTGATTGCTTGGGGTGCAAACAGACTCTCTTTAAAACCAAGCGAAGAGGGTAAAACTTTTGGTTTTAAAAGAGCCGAAATTATAGCTGCACTTTTTAATTCATCGCTGCTTTTAGCGATTGCAATATTTTTAATTTTTGAGGCTGTGCATAAATTTTTGCACCCTGAGCCGATTGCCTCTAATTGGGTTATTTGGCTAGGAGTTTTAAGTATTGTGTTAAATAGTGCGAGTGTTCTTTTAATCAAGGATGATTCACACGATAATATGAATGTAAAAGCTGCCTATTTACACTTAATGACAGATGTTGCAACTTCTGTGGCTGTAGTTATTGGCGGTCTATTGATGAAGTATCTACATATCTATTGGGTAGATAGTGTTATAACAATTTTGATTGCGATTTATCTTATCTTTGCATCTTATGATATAATAAAAGAGTCGGTTGCAATTTTAATGCAGTTTGCACCAGAGCTTGATTTAAACGAAGTTGCAAATAGTGTCGGTGAAATTAAAGAGGTAGAGAATATCCACCATATCCATATTTGGCGGTTAAATGACCACGATATATTTTTAGAAACCCATATAGATTTTACAAATAATTTAAAATTAGAAACAGTCACGAAAAAGTTAGAAAAGATTGAAGAGCTTCTAAAGAGTAAGTTCCATATTTCGCATGTAACCTTGCAGCCGGAATTCAACCGTAATGACAAAAAAGATTTAGTGGTTTAAAGGATTCAAATGAAATTAGTATTAATAAGCTTGCTGCTTTGCGAATTGTTGGGTGCTAGGGTTTTAAGCTTAAAGAGTGCCGTAAATCAAACGCTAAATAGCCACCCCGATATACGCGCCTACACCCTAAAGGTAAAGGGGCAGGAGCTTTATAAAAATATTGTATCTGCAAACCGTTTGCCACAAATTAGTGCGCAGCTTAGCTACAATATTAATCGCACCTTTACAAGCCCATCTTTAAAAGGGTTAAAAATAACAAACAAAAATGCTTCGGCATATTCGATAAAATTGCGCCAACTGCTCTACGATTTTGGCAAAACTAATGCTCTTATAAAAGAAGCGCTTATCTCTAAAGATATAGCAAGGCTTTCGCTAAAAAAGTTAAAAAAGCTTTTAGCTTACAGGGTTAAAATTCTCTATTACACTGCAGCTTTGCAACAAAGGGCAATTGCGGTTAAACGGGAGAACTTACGGCTTAAAGAGCTCTATTACAAAAGGGCAGTCGCACTTTTTAAGCAGGGGCTCAAAAGTAAAATAGACAGCGAACGCTTTTTTACAGAAGTGCAAAGAGCCAAAGCCGATTTAATCGAGGCAAAAGCAGCTTTTAAAAAGGCAAAAGAGTCTTTAGGGCTTTTAATGGGTGCAAAGCTTGGTAAGAGTGTTGCTTTTAATAGCGGTGTTTTAAAGCACTTTACTAATTTAAATGCAACAAATGCGGCTAAAAACATTGATGTTGCTATACAAAAGCGAAAAATTGCAAAATCTTACCAAGAGTATAAAGCTAAAAAAGCTCACTTTGGCGATATTGAGTTTCAGGCAACATACAGCCATATAAACGGTTTAAATAGCTATAATTCTAAAGATGTGGCAGTAGTTGCCAATATTCCGATATACAGCGGCGGAAAACTCTCTAACGAAGAGCAGTTAGCAAAGCTGAATTACCAAATCGCCAAGCTTGAGAGGGCTTCAAAAACTTTGGAAGTTAAAGATGAATTAAACGGCATAAAAAGCGATATAATAGCACTAAATGGAACAATTAAAATGCTAAAGAGCGAACTTAAATACAGCCGCGATTTAAAAAATGCCGTAAATGCAAGATATAAAAACGGTTTAAGCAGTTATTTAGAGGTGCTTGACAGTATAAATTTAATTTACGCAACCAAGCTTGAATTGCTGCAAAGCTACTATAAAAGGGCACTATTAATTGCCAAACTGGAGTATTTACAATGAGATATTTAAAATATGTTTTAGGAGCTTTTTTGCTTGCTCTTTTACTATTTGTCGGCTTTAAAAAGTTCTATTTGGCTAAAAAGAGTTACACTGTAATAAGCCCAAAAGTTGAGAATATAAAGCAGGTAATTTACGGCATTGGCAATGTGGATGCAAGAGATACTTATTTGGTAAATCCGCAAGTAACGGCTAAAATTCTTGCTTTAAATGCCAAAGAGGGTGATTTTGTAAAAAAAGGCACACTCTTAGCTGTGCTTGACAGTGTGGATTTAAGCGATATTTTAAAAGAGAAAGAGCTTGAGTTAAAGAGGCTAAAGAGTGAATTAGACTCCTCAATAGAAGAGCTTAAAGCCGCAAAAGCCAAAAAAGAGTTTGCTTATAAAACTTATCTGCGGTATAAAAATCTGCTAAAGAGCAGCTATGTCTCTAAAGAGGATTACGAGAAACAAAAGAGCAATTATAAGAGCCTTCAGGCAAATGCAGCTTCGCTAAAGAGTAAAATTGAGAGTATTAAAACCCGTCAAGCAAGTGCCCAAAAAGCAATAGAGGGTGTTCAAAAGAGGCTGCTGCTTTATAAGATATATGCCCCGACAGATGGATATATAATTTCAAAAAATGCCAGCATTGGCGAGGTTGCAATGCCCTCTAAAGCGATTTTTACAATAGTAAACCCCAAAGATGTATGGGTAAAGGTTTTTATAGACGAAAAGTTATCGGGTAATATAAAAGCGGGGCAAAAGGCGCTTATTAAGCTTCGCTCTAACTCTAAAGAGCTACAAGGGAGCGTGGCTGAAATAAAGTTAAAAAGCGACCCCGTTACGCTTGAAAAAGAGATAGATGTTGCCTTTAAGAAAGTGCCGATTCCCTTTTTTATGAATGAACAGGCAGAGGTTAAAATTTTTGCAAAAGAGTATAAAAATGTTTTGACCCTGCCTTCTGCTGCAATTGTCGGCGGCAAGGTTTGGACAGTGCAAGGTGGCAAGGCTCGCTTAAAAGAGCTTAAAATTATTTACAATAACGGCAAAAAATGCGCAATTGAGGGGCTGGAGAAAAATAGCAAAGTGTTGCTGCCAATCAAGGGTTTAAAAGAGGGGCAAAGCATTGATTAATCTGGCTTACAAAGATATTAAGCACTCTTTAGGAAAGTTTGTCGCCACCTCTATGGGGGTTGGGATGCTTTTGGGGATTGTGCTTATTATGATTGGGGTTTACCGCGGAATGGTAATAGATGCACAAGTTTTAATTGATGATATAAATCCTGATTTATGGATTGTTCAAGAAGATACCTTAGGACCCTTTGCCCAAAGCTCAAGGGTGCATACAGATTTAAGAGATACCCTAAAAGTGCTTGACGGTATCGATAAAACGGCAGCTTTAACCTTTGAGGGGTTTCAAATAGATGTAAATGGCAAAGCGGTAAAGGTCTATGCTGTCGGCTATGACCCGCTGGGTGAAATGAGTGCCATAAATCCAAAGCGTTTAATTAAGGGCAGAGCTATTTTAAAAGAGCATTACGAAGTGGTTGCAACCGATAAAATCGGCTTAAAATTAAACGAGACAATAAGACTTGGCAGAGATGAATACAGGGTTGTCGGTATAACGCACGGCACAGTCTCAAGCGGCGGCGACCCGCTGATATATTTAAGTTTAAAAGATGCCCAAAAATTGCAGTTTTTATACTCAAATTTCCGTGTTAGAAACGACAGGTTACGAGGCATAAAAAGCCGTGCTAACGATTTGGTAAACTGTGTTGTTGCTAAAGCTAAAAAAGGCTTTAATCTTGAAGTGCTGGCAAAAGAGATAGCAAAATACCGCCACAAATCGGTTTACACCCAAGAGCAAGAGCGAATAATACTTACAAAAAACCTAATTAAAATGGCTTCTAAACAGATTGGAATGTTTACGGTTATTTTAATTGTTGTTTCGACAATAATTATAGGCTTAATAATTTACACAATGACGTTAGAGAAAATAAAAGAGATTTCTATAATGAAGCTGCTAGGCGTTCCAAACAGTTCGATAATTAAAATGATAGTTCAAGAGACGCTTGTAATGGGTATTTTGGCATTCTTTTTTGGTTTACTCTTTTCACACCTGATTTACGATAAATTCCCAAAACGTGTAGTGCTGCAAAACCACGATGCAGCAGCTCTGTTTGCCATAGTGGTAGCTGCATCGCTGATAGCTTCGCTTATTGGAATAAAAAGAGTAATCAGCGCCAATCCGGCAGAGGCGATAGGAGGGTAAAGAAAGCTGAAAGCGAAAAGCGAAAAGCAAAAAGCCAACATCCCGTCATTCCAGCGGAAACGGGAATCCGAAAGTATTAGTTAATTAGTTATTGGTCATTGGTATATTGGAAAAAATAGTTTCACCAATACACTAATAACAAATATATAAATAACCATGGATTCCTAGTAAAATTAGGAATGACTGGATATTTTTCTATTGGCTTGAAGCTTATAGCTTTTGGCTTTGTGCTTTATGCTTAATGAAGGATTTAAATGGATACAGCAATAAAAACAGAAAAATTGGTAAAGCATTTTGGCAAGGGAGATACACTTGTTGAGGTAATAAACGATGCAACTTTCGAGATAAAAAAAGGCGAACTGGTAGCTTTAATTGCACCAAGCGGAGCTGGAAAAACGACGCTTCTAATGATGATTGGCTGCGTTTTAACCCCAACAAGCGGTAAAATTTGGCTGGGAAATGAGCTGGTTTACGATAATAAGTGGCTAACTAAAGAGCAAAGAAAAATAAGAAGGGAGAAAATCGGCTTTATATTTCAAGCACACTATTTAATTCCATTTTTAAATGTTTTAGAAAATGTAATTTTAATACCGGAGTTAAACGGAGTAGGCGAAGCAAAAGCAAAAGAGAAAGCATTAGAATTGCTCGATTATTTCGGAATAAAAGATAAAGCCGATTCTATGCCTGCCAATCTATCCGGCGGACAAAACCAGCGTGTTGCGATTGCCAGAGCCTTGGCAAATAACCCCGAAATTATCTTAGCCGACGAACCCACAGCCGCCCTTGATTCTAAACGCTCTGTCGATGTAGTAAAAATGCTTAAAAAAATCGCCTTAGAGCAAAATACTGCCGTAATTATGGTAACACACGACGAAGCAATGGTGCCATTATGCGACAGGGTTTTAACAATTAAAGATAAAAAAGTATATAATTTAGCAATAGATGAGTATAAAAACAGAGCAATTGTATAGGAGAGCGAATGATTAAAAAAATAGGGAAACTCTATAAACGCCATTATATTTATGATGTCAATGTTGCTTTTTTAATTCTGCCGCTGCTTTTAATTCCTATTTTAATTGAAGTTTTTTTTCATTATTATGAAGTGAGTTTTTTTTTAAAACATAAAGAAGAGTTCCTTTTTGGAGATATTTTATACATTGTTTTAGCAAGATTTATTCTGTTAGATACCGCACTGTATATCTTTACCCACACCAAACACCCGACAAATGCTACGCTTATGCATATCGTTTTGCTCTATTTAGAAATTACTGTAATTACAATTTTGTATTACGCGGTGGTTTATTATATCTTTGGAGTTCATCAGCTTTTCCACTTAAACTCTGACTTTTCGCCCGAAAATTTAAAAATGGTAAACGAACATAATTTTATAACTGCCTTTTACATATCAACAGTGACATTCAGCACGCTAGGTTCAGGCGATTGGATACCCCAAACCATAAACGCAATGCTGGCAGTAAGCTCCGAAGTAATATTAGGCGTAGTCCAAGGCGGAATATTTATCTCAATAATAATCTACGGACATCAAAACAGGGAGATAAAAAGTTAAGCTTGCATTGAAATTTTTAATTTATTTCGACACATTACTGCTTTTTGAGATAATTAAAAAAATCAGTATTTACATAATGAGACCACTGCACAATAGTTAGTTCCAAAGTATGGTGCTAGAAAGTATCAGAAATTAAATAAAATTACTCGAAAGCCTAGCCAAAGCTAAGCAGAGAGGAATTTTTTTTAAAAAAGCAGGTAAAATATAGTTAAACAGTAAAAAGAAAATATGAGAGTAAGTAAAGAGGCAAAATAGCCATTTATTTGTATAAAAATTAAAATCTAAAGCCTAATATTACCAAGAAAGCTAGACTGCGCAAAACCGGCTGTTTTTAGGAGCAGGGGCTTTAGCCCCGCAAAATTTCATTTTATGGGATATTAATAGACGGAACTAAAGTCTATGCTTCGATTTTTTAATTTTTTGCACAGTTGTAAGCATAAATCCAAGACAATATTAACCCTAATTCATCAAAATGCCTTATGAATATCTTATTTTATTATTACATTATTAAAACATCGCTTTTTAAATCTTCGAGCAGCTGGGTGTCTATTTTTTCTATGATTGTTAAATCGTAACTGTTTTCATTGATAAAATCTGCAATATTTTCTTTATCGACCCCTTCTAAAAATACCCCTCTTAAATTTTCACCTTCTGCCAAAGCATCGAAACGGTTTTTGCTTGTCTCTTTTAACTCTTGGTCTAAATATGGGTCGGCATCTATGTCTATAAGAGGATCAACAGCAATTAAATTCATATCTATCATATAAATATAATCATAAAGCAGGATTAAATTTGAATCTTTAAATTTTAATTTAGCAAAATCTATTAATTGGCTGTCTTTGGGAGTTAAATTTGTTACAATAGCTATATTTTTATATTCATTTTTTGGAGCATCTTTTAAGTATAACAAATTGTAACTGCTCTCTGTGAGTTTTTGAGTGTATCTGTTGTATTTAGCAACAATTAAAGCCTCGTTTTCTTTTAAAAGTGTTTCTATATGCGATACTGTGTCATTAATATAAACAAAAATTGCACACTCTTTTTGATATTTTAACTCTTTTAAAGCCTTTTTGATTTCGTCTTTTATTTTTTTTGCATCGATTTGTTCATCTTTCATAAATTTAGGTTTAAAAAGATCCGGTAATTCAAATAATTTCTCTTCGTGAACAAACAGAATTTCTATATCCCCGTTTTGTGCAAAAAATAAAGCCTTTTTTAAAATTTCTTGTATATCTTGAACACTGTTGATGACTGCCAAAGTTTTCATAAAATCTCCTTTTATGGAATTTTAGCAAATTTTTAGCCATTGTAAAAGCTATTTAAGTTGCTTTTTCTTAAAAAAGCTTAAGAATCTTAACTGTAAGCTTTTTTGGGTAAAATCTGCTAAAACTTGCTTTGAGGGTTTTAATTTATGAATATTGATTTTAAAAAGTTAGCAGATGAGTTTGGCACTCCGCTATATATTTACGATTTAGAGTTTTTAAGAAAGAGATACAAAGAGTTAAAAAATGCCTTTGAAGGCTCCAAATCGCTTGTTTGTTATGCAGTAAAAGCAAATTCAAATTTAAGCATTATTAACACTTTTGCACAAGAAGGCAGCGGGGCGGACTGCGTTAGTATCGGCGAAGTAAAAAGAGCGCTCTTAGCAGGTATAAAACCTTATAAAATTATCTTTTCGGGTGTGGGTAAAAGCGACGAAGAGATAAAAGAGGCGCTAGAGCTTAAAATTTTAATGATAAATGTAGAGAGCGAAGAGGAGCTAAAAAGGGTAGAGGCGGTAGCTAAAGAGCTTGCTATTGAGGCTAGAATTTCCATCCGCGTAAACCCCAATGTGGACCCCAAAACTCACCCTTATATCTCTACGGGGCTGCACGAAAATAAGTTTGGCGTAGATATTGATATGGCTAAAAGACTCTATATTTATGCGAAAAATTCGGAATATCTTGACCCTGTTGGGATTCATTTTCATATAGGTTCCCAGCTTACCCGGCTTGAACCGATTGCAGAGGCGGCACAAATTATTGCCGATTTGGTGCGTTCGTTAAAAGCTATTAATGTAGATATTAAATTTTTTGATGTAGGCGGCGGTTTGGGCGTAGTTTATGATGACGAAGTTTTAATAAACACCCAAGAGTATGCCAATGCTATTAAGAGTGCAATTAAGGGGCTTGATTTAACAATTGTATGCGAACCGGGGCGTTTTTTAACAGCAAATGGCGGATATCTGCTTACAAAAGTTCTTTACGAAAAGAAAAACGGCAATAAACGCTTTACAATTGTAGATGCGGCAATGAATGATTTGGTGCGCCCCTCTTTATATAAAGCTTACCATAAAATCGAACTTGTCCAGCCAAAAGAGGGGGAGCTTAGCCCTACTGACATTGTAGGTCCAATTTGTGAGAGCGGAGATTTTTTGGGTAAAAATGTTTTGATGCCAAAATTAGAAAGCGGAGATTTGTTGGTAGTTAAAAGCGCGGGAGCTTACGGTTTTACAATGGCAAGCAATTACAATACAAGACCAAGAGCCTGCGAAGTTGCCTGTGAAAACGGGGAGTGCCGCGTAATTAGAAAACGAGAAACTTTTGATGATTTAATAGCGGCTGAGAGACTCTATTTAAAGGGTTGATAATGAAACTAAAAGAGTTACGAGAAAAAATAAATAAAATCGATAATGAGTTGCTAAAACTTTATAATAAGCGTTTGGAATATGTTTTAAAAGTGGGTGAGCTTAAACACACTACAAACAGCCCTATTTACAGACCCGAGCGTGAAAAAGAGATTTTAGACAGATTAAAAAAACTAAATAAAGAGATGGGCGGCAAATTAACCGACCGTGCGATTGATGCCCTGTTTTTAGAAATGTTTTCGGTTGCCAGAAATTATGAGCTTGCTGAAAAAATCGCCTTTTTAGGACCTGAAGCCAGCTTTACGCACCAAGCTGCCGAGCAGAAATTTGGAGCTCTTGGCAATTATCTGCCGATTCAAACTATCAAAGGGGTTTTTCGAGAAGTCAGCAACGGCAATACCAAATACGGCGTGGTGCCGATAGAAAACAGCGCTAAAGGGATTGTAAGCGATACAATTAGCTGTTTAAGCGATTTTGATGTAAAAATTGTTGCCGAAGTTGTTTTAGATGTGCATCATGTTTTGGCATCGGTAAATAGTGATATTAAAGCGATAAAACGGATATATTCTAAAGATATTGCATTTGGGCAGTGCAAAAACTTTTTAGAAGATTTTAAACTTGATGAAATAGAGCAAATCCCCGTAGAATCGACTGCTAAAGCAGCGCAAATGGCAAAAGAAGACAAAGAGAGCGCTGCAATTTGCGCAGAAGTTGCGGCAAAAATGTATAATTTGCCTATTCTTTTTAGAAATATCGAAGATAACGAAAATAATAAAACCCGCTTTTTTATAATTAGCGATTTTGAAAATGAACCAAGCGGCAACGATAAAACCACCATTTTGGCGAAATTGCCCAACCGCCCGGGTGCGCTGGTTGATTTTTTGTTGGACTTTAAAGCCGCACAGATAGATTTGACTAAAATCAAATCGCATATTGTTGGCGGCGTTTCAGTGTTTTTTTTAGAGTTTAGCGGGCATAAAAAAGATGAGCATATCGCTAAAATTTTAGAAAAACATAAAGAGAGTATTAAATTTTTAGGTTCATATGTGAAAGAGGCAAACGATGTTTAATGAATATTTAAAAGATATTAAAACTTATGAGGCTGGCAAACCGATAGAATTAGTTGTTAGAGAATTTGGAATAGAACCGCAAAATGTGGTAAAACTTGCTTCTAACGAAAACCCGCTAGGGTGTTCGCCAAGAGTTAAAGAGGCTATTGCAAAAAACACCCACTTAGCTTCACTCTATCCCGATGATAGTATGTATGAGTTAAAAGAGGCGCTATCAAAGCGCTTTGGCGTAAATGAAAAAAACATAATTATAGGTGCGGGCAGCGACCAGATTTTGGAATTTATTTCGCATATTAAACTAAATAGAACTTCTAAAATTTTAAGAAGTGCTGTAACTTTTGCAATGTATGATATTTATGCTAAACAGTTTGGCGCGCAAATTGTTACAACACCTAGTTACCGCCACATTGCAAGTGAATTTATAGAAAAAATCAATGCTCAAAACCCCGATATTATATACATTTGCACGCCAAATAACCCGACAGGCGATGCAAGCAAAAAAGAAGATGTCTTAGCAATTATCGAAGCAGCGCCAAAAGAGTCGCTTGTGGTGGTGGATTGTGCATATATGGAGTATGTAGAAGATAAAGCTTATAAATTGGAGCCGAAAGATTTTTTAAATTACGATAATGTTATCTATCTAGGCACATTCTCTAAAGCTTACGGGCTTGGCGGAATGCGCGTGGGGTATGGAATTGCAAATGAAAATATTATAAATATGCTTTACAAAGTGCGCCCGCCTTTTAATATTACAAGCCTAAGCCTCTTAGCCGCCGTAGAGGCAAGCAAAGATGAAGCTTTTGTGCAAAAAAGCGTAGCGCTAAACCGCCAAGAGATGCACCGGTATATTGAGTTTGCAAAAAAGAACGGCTTGGAGTTTATAGAGAGTTCAACCAATTTTATTACTTATCTTTTTGATGAAAAACACGACTCTAGTAAAATTGCAAACTCTTTAATGAGACAAGGCATTATTATTAGAGATTTGGCAAGCTATGCGTTAAATGCTGTAAGAATAACAATAGGCACAAAAGAGCAAAACGATAAACTTTTTGAAGTTTTGGCTAAGGAGATTTAGTGTTAAAAGCTAAAGTTTTAAAAGAGGTTCCGAAATTTCAAAGCAGTTATAAAAATGCTAATTTTTTAAAAATTAGAAATGCTTTAGAAAAACTGAATTTAAAATATAAAAGCGTAAACGAAATAGATATTTACAATATTTTACAATTAATAAAATTTAGAGGCAAGTAATGGATATAAAAAAATATTCTATTGCACAGTTAGAAGAGCTTTCAGCTAAAATTAGAGAAAAGATTTTACAAACTGTCAGCAAAACAGGCGGACATTTAAGCTCCACTTTAGGCGCGGTAGATTTGATTGTTGCAATGCATTATGTTTTTGATGTTAAAAAAGACCCGTTTATTTTTGATGTAAGCCACCAGGCATATGCTCACAAGCTTTTAACAGACAGATGGGACAGTTTCGATACATTACGGCAATTTGGAGGTATCTGCGGTTACACTAGCCCTGATGAAAGCGAGTTTGACTATTATAAAGCAGGGCACAGTTCTACTTCTGTATCTCTTGCTGTGGGTGCGGCAAAAGCTATAAAATTAAAAGGCGAAGAGAGAGTGCCGGTTGCTTTTATAGGCGATGGCTCAATGAGTGCCGGTATGGTTTATGAAGCAATGAATGAACTAGGAGATAGAAAATATCCCGTAGTTATAATATTAAACGATAATGAAATGTCTATTGCCAAACCTATCGGCG
The DNA here is from genome assembly GCA_027081355.1 of Campylobacteraceae bacterium. Classification (GTDB taxonomy): domain Bacteria; phylum Campylobacterota; class Campylobacteria; order Campylobacterales; family Sulfurovaceae; genus JAADEQ01. Next base: position 16,732 of record JALWKP010000177.1, on the reverse strand, counting down.
CTCTTAGCAGGCATCTTTCTAAAAAAATGGCTACGCCGTTTTATCAGAAATTTAAAAAAAGAATAGAATCTATTTTAGAGCATTTGCCCGAAGGCGCTACATTTATGGCAAAGCGTTTAGAAGACTCTTTAAAATTAATAACTCCCGGAGTGCTTTTTGAAGAGTTGGGGCTAGAGTATATAGGTCCGATTCGCGGGCATAATATAGAAGGGATTATAGAAGCTTTACAATTGGCAAAAGATTTAAAAAAGCCGGTTGTAGTGCATGCGCAGACAACAAAAGGCAAAGGCTACGAAATTGCCGAAGGACCAAAAGAGCACTGGCACGGGGTTGGACCTTTTGATATTAAAACCGGCAAAAGCCTTAAAAAAAGCAGCGGCAAATTAAGCGCTACACAAATTTACAGCAATAAACTGCTAGAGCTTGCTAAAAAAAATGAAAAAATTGTAGGGGTAACAGCTGCAATGCCAAGCGGAACAGGTTTAAGCCCGCTTTTAGAGCAGTTTCCTAATCGCTTTTGGGATGTGGCAATTGCCGAGCAGCATGCAGTAACCTCTATGGGTCCTTTGGCAAAAGAGGGTTTCAAACCGTTTTGCACCATATATTCGACCTTTTTGCAAAGGGGCTATGACCAGGTAATTCACGATATTGCGCTAATGAATTTAGGCGTGGTTTTTGCAATGGACAGAGCAGGAATTGTAGGCGAAGACGGCGAAACGCATCAAGGGGCGTTTGATATAAGTTTTTTAAGGGCAATTCCGAATATGACTCTGGCTGCGCCGTTTAATAAGCAAAGCTTCGAGAGAGTGCTGGAATTTGCAGTAAATTTTAAAACACCGCTTGCAATCAGGTATCCGCGCGGTCCGTTTATTGCCGAAGATTTTGAAGTGCCGCCTTTTGAATTAGGAAAATCACACTTAATTAAAGAGGGCGAAGCGGTTTTATTTATTGGCTACGGCAACGGTGTCGGGCGGGCAATAGAGACAAAAAAAGAACTAAAAAATCTAAACCCTGCAATTTTGGATTTGCGCTTTGTTAAACCTTTGGATGCCGAGGCTTTAAAAGAGCTTTCTAAGCGCTTTAAAAAGTGGTATATCTTTAGCGACAGCGCAAAAGCAGGCGGAGTAGAGTCGGCAATTTTGGAATTTTTAGAAGATGAAAAAATTAAAGACGTGCAATTAGTTAGCTTTGAGTATGAAGATTTCTTTATTCCTCACGGTAAAACAGCAGATATTGAGAAATATCTTGGTATTATGCCAAAACAGATTGCCAAAAAGTTGGAAGGTTGAAAGTTTGAAGTTGGAAGTTAAAGCTGTTTTCAGCTTTCCGTTTTCCGAATGCAGATGCGGCTGTGCCGCACAATTAAAATAGGTAAAGTTTAAAAAATCGGGAGAAAAAATGAGTGAGTATATTTTTACCAGCGAATCGGTAACCGAGGGGCATCCGGATAAAATGGCAGATCAGATTAGCGATGCCATTTTAGATTATATTATCGAGCGCGATAAAAATGCAAGAGTTGCTTGCGAAACTTTAGTAAGCAACGGTTTTTGCGTAATTACAGGTGAATTGAAAACAAAAACTTATGCGCCTATGCAAGAAATCGCAAGAGAAGTAATCCGCCAAATCGGATATACAGATGCAACTTTTGGATTCGATTACAGAAGCGCGGGTGTATTAAACGGTATTGGAGAGCAAAGTGCCGATATTAACCAGGGTGTTGATCAAGACGGCGGAGAAATCGGCGCAGGCGACCAAGGGCTGATGTTTGGCTATGCCTGCCGTGAAACCAAAGAGCTTATGCCTTTGCCTATCTCTTTGGCGCACAAAATCACTGCAAAATTGGCAGAAGTTAGAAAAAACGGGACTCTTCCTTACCTTAGACCCGATGGAAAAGCGCAGGTTAGCGTTCTTTACTGTAACGGCAAGCCTGTAAGCGTAAAAACGGTAGTAGTTTCAACACAGCACGCTCCAGAAATCGAGCAAAAGCAGCTGCACCAGGATATTATCAGAGAAGTTGTAGAGGCTGTTATTCCAAGAGAAATGATTGCTGATGATATTGTTTACCATATTAACCCGACAGGGCGCTTTGTAATCGGCGGACCGCAAGGCGATGCAGGGCTAACAGGCAGAAAAATTATAGTTGATACTTACGGCGGCAGCTGCCCTCACGGCGGCGGGGCATTTAGCGGCAAAGACCCTACCAAAGTAGATAGAAGCGCAGCTTATGCAGCAAGGTATGTAGCAAAAAATTTGGTTGCAGCAGGTGTTGCAGACAAAGTTACAGTTCAGGTTGCTTATGCAATCGGAGTAGTTGAGCCGGTTTCGGTAATGGTTGATACTCATGGAGATGAAACTTACGACTCTAAACTTTTAGAAAAGTGTGTTTTAGATATTTTCGATTTAAGACCTGCAGGAATAATCAAAGAGTTGGATTTGTTGCGCCCAATTTACAGAAAAACTGCCGCTTACGGACACTTTGGCAGAGAATTAGAAGAGTTTACTTGGGAAAGAACAGATAAAGCAGATGAGATAAAATCCTACTTGAACGCAAAAAATTAAAAAAAATTTTTTACGATTAAACAAATTTGTAAAAATTTTTGCTATAGTATGTTTACAATTTATGAAAAGGAGAAACAATGGCAGTAATTATTACAGACAGTTGTATTAGCTGTGCAGCTTGTATTGATGAGTGTCCGGTAGAAGCTATCGTTGATGATGATGATAACCCAACTGGAGAAGATATTTATTATGTTTATGCAGATAAATGTGTAGAGTGCGTAGGTTATCACGATACACCAGCTTGTGCAGAAGCTTGCCCGACTGAGGGTTGTATTGTATGGGGTGACTGTGCAGACGGTGCTACTTGCAGAGATGATGTTCCTGCAGAAGCAAGAGCAGAAAGAACTCCGGTTATCGAAGACTAATTTTTATAAAGCTTAAAGCTAAAAGCGTAATGCTAAAAGCTTTAAGCTTGTTTATTTACTCCTCACTTTTTACTCTTTTTATGCTAACTTTAATAAATTTAATTTCTTATTAAACTCTGTTATGGTATTATCTCAGCCGAAATTTAAAACTAGGACAAGTGACTATGGAGCAAACATTATCTATTATCAAACCAGATGCAGTAAAAAAAGGTGTAATCGGTAAAATCTTAGACAGATTTGAAAGCAACGGCTTAAGAATTGCGGCAACTAAAAAAATTCAATTAACAAAAGAACAGGCGGGCGAATTTTATGCTGTTCATAAAGAGAGACCATTTTATGGCGAATTGGTAGAGTTTATGACAAGCGGACCTGTTGTTGTTTCTGTTTTAGAAGGTGAAAATGCAGTAGCTAAAAACAGAGAATTAATGGGTGCAACTAATCCTCAAGAAGCAGAGCCTGGAACAATCAGAGCTGATTTTGCAGAAAGCATTGATGCAAATGCAGTTCACGGCAGCGACTCTTTGGAAAATGCGAAAAAAGAGATTGCTTTCTTCTTTGCAGAGTGCGATATTCTGTAATTAAATGGAGATAAGCTTTAATAAAATAAAGCAATCTCCAATAGTTATTAATTACTCAAAAGACGGTGTTAAAATTACCGGAACTATTGAGAGAATTAACAGAGATTGCGTAAAATTAAACTCTAATTTTGAATCTAGTGTAAATGTTATTTGCAATAGATGCGCAAAAGAGTATAAAATAGATGCAAATTACCCTTTTGAGCTAATATTAAGCGACGGCGGGTATAATGGCAAAGACGAAATAGATGTTGTAGAATTTTTTGACGGAAAAATAGATTTTGACTATTTAGCCCAAAGCGAAATTGCATCTATACAAGAAGATTACAATTTTTGCAGCGAATGTGAAAACACAGACGAGCTGTTTGAAGCAGAATTTTAATAGAAAGGATATAAAATGGCAGTACCTAAGAGAAGACACTCTAAAACAAGAGGGGCAAAAAGAAGAACTCACTACAAAGTAACTCTACCAAGACCTGTTAAAGACGAAGACGGGACTTGGAGAATGCCTCACAGAATGAACTTAACTACTGGCGAATACAAAAATCAAGAAGATTAATTTATGGTAACTGTTGCAATTGATGCAATGGGCGGGGATTTTGGTCCCGAACCCATTATCGACGGATTAATAGATGCTCTTGACGAGCGCAAATTTAAAGCAATTTTGGTCGGTGACCAAGATGCGATACTTTCTTATCTTCCTCAATTTTATGCAGACCATATAGAAATCGTTCACTGCACAGATGTTGTATCTATGAGCGATGCAGCAACAGATGCGCTTAAACGGAAAGATTCATCTATTTATAAAGCGGTAGAGCTGGTTAGAGACGGCAAAGCGAATGCAGTTGTTTCTGCAGGGCACAGCGGTGCGACTATGACTTTGGCTACACTTAGAATAGGCAGGCTGCCGCATGTTAATAAACCGCCTTTGGCAACACTTATGCCAAATATCAGCGGGCAAAAATCTCTGCTTTTAGATGTGGGTGCAGTAACTGACTGCAAACCTAGAAACCTGTATGAATTTGCCGTAATGGGAAAAGCTTATGCGCAAGAAGTTATGGGTATAAACAGACCAAGAATCGGACTTTTAAGCAACGGCGAAGAAGACAGCAAAGGTGATGAGCTGACTAAAGAGACTTTTCCTTTATTAAAAGAAATTACAGGCTTTGTAGGCAATGTTGAGGGGCGAGACATTTTTAACGGCAGCGTTGATGTTATTGTTACAGACGGCTTTACGGGAAATATTGTTCTTAAAACCAGCGAAGGAGTTGCATATACAATCATTGAGCTTATGCGCCAAAATATTAAAAAATCAATTCCTGCAAAAATCGGCGCGCTTTTAATGAAACGAAAAGTATTTAGCAACCTGAAAAAACAGATAGATTATGCAGAATACGGCGGTGCTCCTCTTTTAGGATTAAAAGGCTGCGCAATAGTTAGCCACGGCAGTTCAAATGCAAAAGCAATAAAGAACGCTATATTTCAAGCGATTAAATTTGCAGATTCTAAAATTTATGATAAAATAGAATCAGAATTAGAAAAACATAAATAACCTCTTTTCTTCTTTGTATGCAGTATTTTACTGCATCTGCTTATTAAAAATTTATAATTTAAGGATAAATTATGCAAGATAAAACTATTGCCGTGCAGTTTGGATATGAAAAGCAGGAACATTTAGGCGCAATGAGTGTGCCTATTTACCAGACAACCGCCTATGAATTTAGAGACAGCGAGCATGCAGCAAATCTCTTTGAGTTAAAAGAGCCGGGCAATATTTATACCCGCTTAAACAACCCTACAACCGATATTTTTGAAAAGCGTTTTTGCGCTTTAGAAAACGGATACGGTGCAGTAGCAACCGCCAGCGGAACTGCGGCTATTTTTTACACTTTTGCAAATGTTGCCCAAAGCGGCGACAATATTTTGGTTGCCAAACAGTGCTATGGCGGCACTTTGACAATGGCGGCGCACACCATTAAGCGCTTTGGGATTGAAGGACGCTTTTTTGATATTTTTAATTTAGAAGAGCTAATAAGCCAAATTGATGAAAAAACCAAAATAATATTTTTTGAAACCATTCCAAACCCTGCAATTGAAGTTGCCGATATAGAAAAGATTGTGCAGATTGCAAATGAGCACAATATTTTGCTCTGCGTCGATAACACCGTAGCTACTCCGATTCTTTGCAAGCCGCTGAATTTAGGGGCGGATATTGTTGTTCACAGCACAAGCAAATACTGCAACGGGCAAGGCAGTGCAATCGGCGGGATAATTGTAGAGAGCAAAAATGCAGCAGCTAAAATAAAAAGCAACAGCCGATACGCCCATTTTAACGAACCAGATCTAAGTTACCACGGTTTGGTTTATGCCGATTTAGATATGCCGATTTTTACTTTAAGAGCAAGACTTGCGCTGCTTAGAGATTTCGGCGGAGCTCCAAGCCCGTTTAATTCGTGGCTAAATATTCAGGGAATGGAAACACTGGCTTTAAGAATGGAGCATATTAGCAACTCTGCACTAGAAATTGCAAAATTTTTAGAAGCCCACCCAAAAGTTTTAAGCGTAAACTACCCGGGGTTAGAGAGCAGCAAAAGTTATAAAAATGCGCAAAAATACCTTAAAGATGGCAAAGCAAGCGGGCTTTTAAGTTTTGTGCTAGATAGCAAAAAGACCGCCCAAAAGGTAGCAGAATCGACAAATATTTTCTCTTTAGTTGTAAACATAGGCGACAGCAAATCAATAATCACCCATCCTGCTAGTACAACCCATCAGCAGTTAAGCAAAGAAGAGCTAGAAGCTGCCGGCGTGCCGGAGGGTTTAATCCGCTTAAGCATAGGCTTAGAAGATGCGCAGGATTTAATTGCAGATTTAAAAAGGGCTTTGGATAAAGCTTAGTGATAAGAGCTTCCATACCGGGCATTAACAAAATATTGTTGATTTTTTCTAGTTCCAATTGTCCCAAGACTGCAAAAAACCTGTAATTTTAAGGAGCTTTCGCTCCTCAAAATCATTTCGATTTAATTAGATATTAACAGCATTAAGTTAAGAGCAAAATATCCATTTATTGGAATAAAGCTTAAAAGCCAAGAGCCTAAGGCCGGTCACTTTGTCTTTCCGTGCAGAAAATAGCAATATCATTTTACAGTTTTATGTTAGAAATACAGATATTCTAATCTGCTTTTAGCTTTTAATGGATATAAAACTTTAACTTAATAGTAATGCCCCCTAAATTTGAAAAACCAACTGCATTCAATACTCTAAATCCTACATCCTAAATCTCAAATCCTCACTTCCCGTTTTCCATCCTCTCAATCTGTGCTCGGGTTTTTATTACCGAATCGGCGTTTAGCGAAATAGAGTTAATTCCCTCTTTAACTAAAAATTCTGCAACTTCGGGGTAATCCGAAGGGGCTTGTCCGCAAATTCCTACATATTTGCCCGCCTTTTTGCAGCTTGAAATTACAGAGCTAAATTGCTTTTTCATAACCGGGTGGCGTTCGTCGAAAATGTGCGAAACCAAATCGCTGTCTCTATCAACCCCAAGTGTCAGCTGTGTTAAATCGTTAGAGCCTATGCTGTATCCATCAAAGATTTTTAGGTATTCATCTGCCAAAATTACATTAGACGGTATTTCGCACATTGCATAAATCTCTAAAGAGTTCTCTCCCTGTTTTAAGCCGGCTTCTTGCATTAAATCGATAACCTTTTGCCCCTCTTCTGGCGTGCGCACAAATGGAATCATCAGTTTTATATTATCTAACCCCATCTCATCGCGCGCATATTTTAGCGCTTCGCACTCCCACAAGAAAGCCTCTTTATAATGTTCGCTGTAATATCTGCTAGCACCCCTGTAGCCAATCATTGGGTTCTCTTCGTCGGGTTCAAACCCCTGCGCGCCTATCATTTTTTTGTATTCATTCGATTTAAAATCGCTGGTTCGCACAATCACCGGGCGCGGATAAAAGGCAGCAGCAATCATCCCGACCCCTTCGCTGATTTTTTTAACAAAAAAATCTTTTGGGTCTTCGTAAGCATCGGTAATTTGCAGTATCTCTTCTTTTTGCGAAACCTCCTGCCCGTAATATAGAGATTTCAAAGCCAAAGGGTGCACTTTTATGTAATTGTTGATAATAAACTCCATTCTAGCAAGCCCCACTCCCTCAACCGGCAGGCGGCTGAATGAAAATGCGCGGGTTGGGTTTCCGATATTTACATAAATTTTGGTTTTCAGTTCTTTAGCAGTATTCATTTCGATTTTTTCGACTTTATACGGCACTTCTCCTTCGTAAACATAACCTGTGTCGCCCTGTGAACAGTCTGTAGTTACAACCATATCGTTGCTTAAAACTTCGGTTGCGTCGTGGCAGCCTACAATTGCCGGCACGCCGATTTCTCTGGCAACTATTGCTGCGTGGCAGGTTTTTCCGCCGCGGTTTGTAATTACCGCGCTTGCGATTTTCATTGCAGGTTCCCAGTCGGGGTCGGTAATTTCGGTTACTAGCACATCACCCTCTTTAAATGCGTTTATTTCGGCAAGCGAATGGATTACCCTAACTTTGCCGCTGCCGATTTTATTGCCAATTGCAATCCCCTTTGTAAGAACCTTTTTAGGCGCTTCTTTATCTAAAATATAGCGCTCATAACTGCTGTCTTGCTTTTGGCTCTGCACGGTCTCAGGACGCGCTTGCACAATATATAACTTATTGTCAATCCCGTCTTTTGCCCACTCTATATCCATAGGCTGGTGTCTGCCCGTCTCTTTTGAGTAGTGCTCTTCTATCAAAATTGCCTGGCGCGCCAACTCTTTTACCTCGTCGTCGCTAATGGAAAAAATCGCCCGCTTGCTTGGCGGAGTATCCACATTTACGGTGCTTTTATCGCTGTTTGAGTGGGCGTAAATCATTTTTTTAAGCTTTGAGCCAAGCTTTCTTTTAATAATTGCATCTTTGCCCTCTAAAAGCTTTGGCTTATAAACATAAAATTCATCCGGATTTACAAGCCCGCCTACGACATTTTCGCCAAGCCCCCACGAAGAGGTAATCAGCACCACATCTTCAAAACCGCTTTCGGTATCGATTGTAAACATAACCCCGCTGCTTGCCTTATCGCTTCGCACCATTTTTTGGATGCAAACAGAAAGCCCCACATCAAAATGGCTAAAGTTTCTGCTTTGGCGGTAACTGATTGCGCGCGCGGTAAAAAGCGAAGCAAAGCAGAGTTTAATATGCTGTATCAGGCTCGCTTCGCCCACGATATTAAGATAAGTATCCTGCTGCCCTGCAAAAGAGGCATCGGGCAAATCTTCTGCAGTTGCAGAGCTTCTAACCGCAACATCTGCCGCGTTTGAGTTATACTCGTTGCTTAAAGTTCTGTAAGCGCTTAAAATCTCATCCAAAAGTTCTTTTGGAAGCGGCGTGCCGTAAATCAGCTCTCTTACCGCTTTTGCGCGGCTTTGCAGCGCCCCTATATCTATTGCATCCACATCGCTTAAAAGCTCTTTTATCTTCGCTTTTATCCCGCCCTTTTCAAGCAGATAAAAGTAAGCCCCAGCCGTAATTGCAAAACCGTTTGGAATATTAATTCCAAGAGGCGTAAGCTTTTGATACATCTCCCCCAAAGAGGCGTTTTTACCCCCGACAATTGCCACATCTGTATTTTCTATCTCATTAAAAAATTTAATGAATTGCATACCTGCCACCCCTCTAACTGTAAAATTAACTCTGCGATTATAACAATATTTTTAGTTATATGTTATCAGTTGTAAAAAAATAATTGTATAATTACAGCAAAAAGTTTCAAAAAGGATAAATATGAAAGTCGTATCAACCAGCAAAGCACCCCAAGCAATCGGTCCATACTCTCAAGCTATCGTAGCAAACGGAATGGTTTTTACTTCTGGTCAAATCGCCCTTAACCCCCAAGGAGAAATTGTTTGCGACGATGTAGCCGGACAAACCGAGCAAGTATTAAAAAATTTAAGCGAAGTTTTAAAAGAAGCCGGAGCAGACTTAAGCAGCGTAGTTAAAACCACCATATTTTTAAGCGATATGGATGATTTTAAAACAGTAAACGAAGTTTACGCCAAATATTTCGGCGAACACAAACCTGCAAGAAGCACAGTAGCAGTTAAAACCCTGCCTTTAAATGTTAAAGTGGAAATTGACTGTATTGCTATGTTGCTGGAGTAAATTTTTACAGCACCTCAAATGCTATTAAGCTGTCACCACAAAAAGAGCCAAAGTATCCATTCTTTGGCAAATAACTTAGTAGCAATGGCGGGGAATAATTTTTATACTTGTAAAATTCTTCAATTGGCAAATGTCAGGCTATATTCGCTATAATTTTCAAAATAGTGAATTGCTAAAGACGCTAAGGAATATAATATGTCAAATATACTTAAAGCTTTCATAAATATAACGCAAAATCCTATTGTCAATTTAGTTGATTATTATCAAGGGAGAAATAGAATAAACAGTAGCGGAAAAGCACTGGAAATTTTTACACAAGATGTATTTGCAGGAACTTTAAATGAAAATGACAAAAATAGAAGACTTAAAAGATTAGAAGAAGTTTTTTCATACCAAGGTAATCAAAATAATCCACCCGATTTAATTTTAAAAAATTCTGATGCAATAGAGGTTAAAAAACTTCAATCAAAAAATTCTGCAATTGCTTTAAATAGTTCTTATCCAAAAGCAAAATTATATGCAAATAGCCCAATGATAACGAAAGCTTGCAGGGCTTGTGAAGAGTGGGAAGAAAAAGATATTATTTATACTATTGGATACACTAATGACAACTCTTTAAAATCATTATGGTTAATTTACGGTGACTGTTTTTGTGCGGATAAAGAGGTTTATGAACGAATTAAAAACACTATTTCAGACGGTATAAATTCAATTCCAAATGTAGAATTTACACCAACTAATGAACTTGGAAAAGTTAAAAAAGTTGATCCCCTTGGAATTACAGATTTAAGAATTAGGGGTATGTGGCATATTGAAAATCCAAATAAAATATTCGATTATATCTATGAATTTGATGAAAAAGCTGCTTTCCAATTGATATGCCTAATGAAAATAGAAAAATACAATACTATGCCGCAGGAGGATAAAAATATTTTAGAACAGCTTAATAACATCCACATTAAAGATGTCAAAATTAAAAATCCTAATAACCCAATTCGGTTAATTGATGCAAAACTATTAACTTTTAAGGTGCAATAATGGAAATAATATCTCTATTTTCCGGTGCCGGCGGATTAGACTTAGGTTTTGAAAAAGCCGGATTTAAAACTATTTGGGCAAACGAGTATGATAAAGAGATATGGGAAACTTATGAAAAAAATTTTCCAAACACCTTTTTAGACAGACGAAGCATAAAAGATATTCCATCTAATAAGATTCCTAATGCTATTGGATTAATTGGCGGTCCGCCTTGTCAAAGTTGGAGCGAAGCAGGAAAATTAAAAGGGATTGATGACCATAGAGGACAACTGTTTTTTGAATTTATACGAGTTTTAAGAGATAAAAAACCTCTTTTTTTCTTAGCAGAAAATGTATCGGGGATGTTAGCTTCACGACATAAAGAAGCACTTGAAAACATTAAAAAACATTTTACTGATAGCGGATACGATTTGTATTTTAAATTATTAGATGCAAACGATTATAAAGTAGCCCAAAATAGAAAACGGGTCTTTTTTATTGGTTTTAGAAAAGATTTAAATATAAAATTTGATTTTCCAAAACCATTTAAGAAAAAAAGAGTTTTAAAAGATGTTATTTGGGATTTAAAAGATAATGTCCTTCCTGCGAAAGAGAAAAATTATACAAATGGCGATGATTGTAAATTGCCAAATCATGAATATTTTATTGGCGGGTTCTCATCTATTTTTATGTCTAGGAATAGAGTCCGAAGCTGGGATGAACCATCTTTTACTATTCAGGCGGGCGCCAGACATGCTCCTCTTCATCCACAAGCTCCAAAAATGCAATTTGTAGAGCAAAACAAAAGAATATTTGTGCCAAATTATGAGCATTTATACAGAAGATTAAGCGTAAGGGAGTGTGCTAGAATACAATCATTTCCCGATGAGCATATATTTTACTATAAAAACTTAACAGCAGGATATAAAATGGTTGGTAATGCAGTTCCGCCATATTTGGCTTATTATTTAGCAAAAGAGATACAGAAGCAGTTGGAAAATTATACCAATAAATCTATAGAACCGACAAATGAGCAAATTAGACTCATTGCAATATAAATATACGGAGCTTATTAATGATTACAAACAACAGCGAATATAAAGAGGCGGTGGCGAAGCTTAAGGAGTGGGCGGATGCTTATTATATTGAGGATAATCCGCTGGTTACCGATGAGGTTTACGATAAGCTTTATCATGAAGTTCAAGATTACGAAAAGGCTCATCCGCAAGAGATTGACCCGAGTTCTCCGACTCAAAGGGTCGGCGCGCCGCTGAAAGAGGGGTTTAAAAAGGCAAAGCACCCTAGCAGAATGTGGAGTATGGAAGATGTTTTTAATAAGCAAGAATTAATCGATTGGATGGAGCGGATTAATAAAATTGAGTCTGTTAGACGTTACTACATAGAGCCGAAATTTGACGGGGCCAGCCTGAATTTAATATATGAGGACGGCAAGCTTGTGCAGGCGATTACACGCGGTAACGGGGTTGAAGGCGAAGATGTAACAAATAATGCAAAAGCGATTAAATCGATTCGTTTAGAGATTGATTACAAAGGATATATAGAGATTCGCGGTGAAGTTTTAATGAAATTTGCCGAATTTGAACGCATTAACAAAGAGCGGCTGCACAGGGGCGAACAGCTTTTTGCAAACCCTAGAAATGCGGCTGCGGGGAGTTTGCGCCAATTAGACCCTAAAATCGTGGCAGAGAGAAACTTGATATTTATGCCGTGGGGCGTAGGTGTTAACAGTTTGGATTTTGATTACTTAAGCGATTTGATGGATTTTGTCTATAAGCTTGGCTTTAGAGAGCCGCCTGTTAGGAAAATTTGCCATAAGTTAGAAGAGATAGAGCAAATGTATGAAGAGTTTGTCAAAATGCGCCCTACACTTGAAGTAATGCTTGATGGAATGGTGGTTAAGGTTGATTCTTTGGCAAAGCAGGCGGTGCTTGGATACACCCAAAAAGCGCCGCGCTGGCAGGTTGCTTATAAATTCCCTGCAATCGAGAAGCAGACAAAGCTTTTAGATGTAATTTTGCAAGTTGGAAGAACGGGGGTAATTACGCCTGTTGCAAAACTTGAACCTGTAAATATAGAAGGGGTCATTGTAGAGCGTGCAACTTTAAATAACTTCGATTTTATCGAAAAGCTTGATGTGCGAATCGGAGATGTGGTTACGCTTATTAGAAGCGGCGATGTTATCCCTAAAATTATTAAGGTTTTAAAAGAGTATAGAGACGGCGACGAAATAGAGATAAAACGCCCGACACACTGCCCTGTGTGCCATTCGCCGGTGCTGGATGAAGGGGCGCTTATTAAGTGCCAAAACATTTCTTGCCCGGCGCGCGTTGTAAACAGCATAATCCATTTTGCTTCGAAAGGGTGTATGAATATCGACGGGCTTGGCACAAAAATTGTAGAGCTGCTTTTTGAGAAAAAACTGGTTTTGGATTTGGAAGATATTTATAAGTTAAAAGATAAAAGAGAGCAGCTTTTGGCACTTGAGGGCTTTAAAGAGAAGCGGGTGGATAATTTGCTAAATGCTATCGAAGATAGCCGAAAAAGGGAGTGCTGGCGCTTTGTTAAGGGGCTGGGAATTGAGCATATAGGCGAAGTGGCGGCTAAAAAGATTTGCCAAAAATTCAAAGACGGCTTTTTAAATGCTACAAAAGAGGAGCTTTTGGCAATAGACGGCTTTGGCGAAGAGATGGAGGAATCTTACATAGAATTTATGCAGGTAAACAGAGATAAAGTTTTAAGACTTTTAAGTATAATTACTTTAGAGATGCCGCAAGAGGTTAAAAAAGAGTCGCCATTTAGCGGAAAAACCGTAGTTTTAACAGGCAGTATGAGCCGCCCAAGAAGCGAAATTAAAGAGATGCTCGAATCTTTGGGGGCAAAAGTTACCGGTTCGGTAAGCAAAAAGACAGACTTTGTAATTTACGGCGAAGACCCGGGCAGCAAGCTGGAAAAAGCTAAAAAGCTGGGAGTTGCGATACTTAGCGAAGAGCAGATGGAAGAGATGGTTGGTTGGTGAATAGTGATTAGTGAATAGTGATTAGTAATTACTAATTACAAGGGGTTGTATGAGAATTTTACTTGCTATATTAATGAGTTTTAGTCTGCTTTTTGCAAAAGCCGGCAGTGCAAAAACAGAAGCTTTAATTAAAGCAGCCCGCGCACAGGTTGGTATTACTAAATTTTACGACCCAGCTTATGTAAAGATAAAATATCCAATGGGCGATATTCCAATAATCCGTGGAGTTTGCACAGATGTAATTGTGCGCGCTTTTAGAAAAGTGGGCATAGATTTGCAAAAAGAGATTTATCTTGATAAAAAGGCGCATCCAAAGCGATATAAAGGGCTTTATTATACCGACAGGCTAGACCCTAACATCGACCACCGCCGTGTTAAAAACCTTCAGGCTTACTTTGCGGCAAAAGGTTACAGGGTAAAAGGGGCTTTTAAACCCGGCGATATTGTGGTTTGGAAACTGCCCGGCAGCAACCTCGACCATATAGGGCTTTGCAGCGATAAGCTAAATGGCAAAGGAGAGCCGCTTATTATCCATAATGTCGGTTACGGCGCAAAAGAAGAGGATGTTTTGCGAGAATATAAAATTGTTGATCATTTCAGGGTATTTAAGTGAGGCTTGACAGTTTTTTAGTAGAACATGGCTTTTTTGAGAGCCGAAACAGGGCAGCAAACGCCATTAAAGAGGGGCAAGTTAAGGTTGATGGCAAAAGAGTTGCAAAACCCTCTTTTAAAGTTGAAGAAGGCGCAAAAATTGAGCTTAAAGAGAGCAAATTTTATGTTTCGCGCGCAGCTAGAAAGCTAGAAGTGTATTTAAAAGAGTTTCCCCTGCCAATAGAGGGCGCGCGCTGCCTGGATGTGGGCTCAAGCACCGGCGGATTTACGCAGATACTGCTTGAAAACGGGGCTAAAAGCGTTAATTGCGTGGATGTGGGCAGAGAGCAGCTGCATAAAACGCTTCGCCAAAATAGCAGGGTTTTGGTTTTTGAACAGACAGATATAAGGGAGTTTGAAAGCGAACCTTACGATTTGATTGTCTCTGATGTCTCTTTTATCTCGCTTTTAAAAATAGTTGAAAGCGTAAACCGCTTAAGTAAAAAAGGCACCGTAATTTCCCTGCTTTTTAAACCGCAGTTTGAAGTCGGGCTTGGCGTTAAACGCGACAGCAGAGGAGTTGTGCTAGATAAAGAAGCGATAGAAAATGCAAAAAAGAGTTTTGAATATAAAACTAAAGAGTTAGGGTGGAAGCTTTTGGATACAAGAGAAAGCAAAGTTGCTGGCAAAGAGGGGAATGTGGAGTATTTTTACAGTTTTAGAAAAGAGGGGGAGAATTGAGGTTTTAGGTTTGAGGTTTGAGCGCTGAGGATTGAGGATAATTGATAGTGGGGAATGGATAATTTCCGTTTTCTGTTTTCAGCACTATTGATTAAGAATTAATAGCGCCGTCATTCCCGCAAAAGCGGGAATCTAGGGAGTTGGTTGAAAAGTTTAATCAATATATACCGGTAACAAGTATACCAATACACCAATAACTAATACACCAAAAGGAATTTCTTTGATAAAATCGGTTGCGATAGGTTCTTTTGACGGGATTCATACAGCGCATAAAAGGCTAATTGGACAGGCTGACGGGGTTGTTGTTATAGAGCGCGGCTTTGCATCTTTAACGCCTGGCTGGAAGCGCAGCATATATACCGGCAAGCCGACATTTTTTTACCTTTTTGAAAAGGTTAAAAACCTGAGCCCAAAAGAGTTTATCGAAAAACTGCAAAGCGATTTTCCTTCTCTTGAACAAATTGTAGTAGGTTACGATTTCGAATACGGCAAAAACCGAAGCGGAAATATTAATACCCTAAAAAGCGACTTTAAAGGCAAAGTTACGGTTGTTAATGAGGTTAAAATAGACGGTATTTCGGTTCATTCAAGAGTAATTAGGAAACTGCTAGAAAATAGCAATCTGGATTTAGCAAACAGACTGCTTGGGCGAAATTACGCAATAGACGGGGTGTTAATTAAAGGGCAGGGGGTAGGAAGCAAAGAGCTGGTGCCTACTATCAATTTGCAAACAATTAATTACACCCTGCCAAAAGGGGTTTATGCAACCGACACAATTATAGAGGGCAAAAGATACAAATCGGTCAGCTTTATCGGTCACAGAGTCTCTACAGACGGCTCTTTTGCGGTAGAGACCCATATTGTAAAAGATTTTAACGAAAGCTTTAACCGCTACAAGCCTATTTGGATGGAGTTTAAAAAATTTATCCGTGAAAATAAAAAATTTGACTCTTTAAAAGAGTTAAAAGAGCAGATTTTTAAAGATATAGAAATAGCAAAAACGATTTAAGAGTTAATCTCTTTAAGATTAAACCTTAACTTGAGACACTGTAGAAGAGAATTTATATCCTCGGCGTCGAACCGTATGGATTACCTGGAAGCCAAGAATGCTTTTTAAGCGTTTTCTAATTTGGTTGATTGCAACCTCTACGGTATTGTCGCTTACATATTCGGGTTCTTCCCAAAGTGCATTGATAATTTCGTCTTTGGAAAAAACCCTTTGGTTTCTTAAAGCTAAATAGACCAGAATATCAAAAGTTTTACCGTTTAATGTGACGATTTTATCGTCATATTTGATTTTTTTGCTTGGTATATCGATTGTTAGTTTGTCTATTTCGATTTTGGTTCCATACAGATTTCGCATATTTGCCAAAACTCTTGCAGCAATTAAATCTGGTTGGTCTGCATGTCTGAAAATTACATCATCTACATTTAAATCGTAAAACTCTTTATGATTGCTGTTTTCATCTGTAATTACCAAAACTTTTGTTTCCGGTTTTTTTTGCTTAATTTCGTTTACAAAACGCTCCATTGCGTATTTCATCTTTTCATCAACAATAATAATTAATTCGTAATGTCTAAAATAGGTAAAATTTGTTGCATCATAAAGATCTTCGGCACTGTCTAAAATACAGATAAAATACTCTGAAATCTCTTTTT
>JALWKP010000176.1 GCA_027081355.1 Campylobacteraceae bacterium | reverse complement strand
TTACTGTCAAAAAGTATAAAGAGGCTGGGGTTTCTCTGGAGCGGATTCGGCAAATCATTCACGAAGATTCGCTTCCAAAGGTTAATTACCAAATTACACCCGGAAATATAGAAGTTGTAAGCCGCATCCATTTAATGGATGGTGTAGAGCTTATAATCAACCCTGAGCTTTCAAGATTAACCCAAAAAGAGATACGAATTATTACCAAAACAGTTTTAGAAACAATAGAAAAAATAGCAAAGGAAAAATAATGACAACTTCACAAATAAATTTTATTGCTAATGACGGCAGGGAACTACTGCTTAAAAATGTTAATTACGATATTAAGCTAAATGGGCTTATTGCAAAAACAGCCATAAAACAGCACTACTTAAATCCTTACGATACAAATATAGAGGCAATTTACACTTTCCCGCTTGCTTCTAATGCGATTTTACTTAATATAGAGTTAAAAATTAACGACAAAGTTTTAAAAGGGGTTATTAAAGAAAAAAGCGAAGCAGAAGCTGATTATGAAGAGGCGATAGATGAAGGCAACCGTGCAATTATGGTAGAGAAAAACAGTGATGGAATTTTTACGATAAATATTGCCAATTTATTACCGCAAGATGAAATAGTTATAACTTTAGAATATATTGAATTGCTAGAGTGGAGACAAAATCAGGTTAAGTTCTCTTTGCCTACTACAATTGCACCAAAATATGGAAATCCTGCAAAGCTTAATTTAGATGAAACAACAGAACCGGCAGTATCTTTTTTGGCAGAAAATTTCTTTTCTTTAAATATGAGAGTATTTGGTGTTTTAGCAAATAGCGATATTAGTGCTCCATCTCACCAAATTAAAGTTAGCAAAAAAGAGAATCAGACATTAATTACAATAGAAAAAGAGTATATGGATAAAGATATTGTTTTTACTTTTAAAACAGATAAAAAAAGAGACAAAAGATCTTTTGCTCTAATAGGAAAAGATTTTAACGGATATGCTGCTATTGCATCTTTTTACCCAACATTTCAAATCTATACACCTAAACCAAAATCGGTTACTTTTGTAATTGACTGCTCCGGTTCAATGGATGGAATTTCTATCCAAAAGGCTAAAATTGCTTTAAGCAAAGCATTAGGGTTATTAAGAAAAAATGACACTTTTAATATAATAAAATTTGGAACGCATAATGAAGCACTTTTTGAAAAAGAGGTTCTTGCAATCGAAAAAAATATAAAAATAGCTCAAAAGATGGTTGATTCATTAAGAGCAGATATGGGCGGAACCGAAATGGAAAGTGCATTAAACAGCGCTTATGCAAAACATAATGAATTTAATGAAAATAATGCATACCTTTTTCTTATAACAGATGGTCAAATATACGATAGAAATTCGGTTATAGAAAGTGCAAAAAAGAGTAAAATGTCCCATTTTATTGTTGGTGTTGGTTATGCATCGGATGATGCATTTTTAAGCAAAATCGCAAAAGAGACAAATGGAGCTTATGAAAATATCGACCCTAATGAAAAAATGGATGATTACATACTTAATCTGTTTAAAAAAATAGATACACCAAAAGCTTTAAATATTAATGTAAATTGGAATATTAAACCCAAATTTGAATATTTTCCAAATGTGGTATTTGATGGAGAGACTCTGTATGTGTATGCCCTCTTTGAGCAAAAACCAACGGGAAATGTAACACTATCTTACAAATTAGAGAATGGAAACGAATATAAATGTTCTGTGGGACTCAAAGAGAAGGCAGAAGAGAGTGTGCCATCAGTTATTTCCAAAATAGTAATTGCCAAGAAAATAGAAGAGATTAGTGCTCTATTTAAAACAGAGATAGATTGGTATTATGCAAATAAAGAGAGTTCTCAGCTGAAAGAGATTATAAATCTTTCTACAAAATACCAGCTTTTTAGCAAACTTACAAATTATATTTTAGTTGATAATATCGAAGATTTTCAAAAGCCTGTTAATCTTCCTAAAATGTATAGAGTAAAAAGTA
>JALWKP010000175.1 GCA_027081355.1 Campylobacteraceae bacterium | reverse complement strand
AAATCTTATTTAGATGGCTATTCTCAGCATCAGATAGCAAAGGTGCTGAATTTGTCTCAGCCAACAGTATTTGGAATTATAAAAAGGGTTAGAAATACTATTACTATCACCTGACCCCAATTTTCTAAATATGAACAAAAAGTAAATAAATCAGTCTCTTTTAATACCATAAAGAATTATGCATTTGAACTTTTATATTTTCCTGATAAAGATATAGATAAGATATTGGATAAAATTTATCAACAGTTACGCACTAATAAGATTGCCATTCGTCCCAATAGAAAATATGCTAGACCAACTAGACAAGAGGGAAAAAACACTAAGGGAATTAAGAGTGCCAATTACCAAAAACGAAAGAAAAAAATTGTTTTTTAGGGTGTGGAAATGCTTAACTTAACGCCATTGCGCCTGACCCCTATTGAAAATGGATGTAGAATCCTTAACTTAACGCCATTGCGACTGACCCCACATATCTTATATTCGTTGATTGTTACCTTTTTTTTCTTTTTTGTGAGCATCATTTTGTTTAATTTCTATAGGTGTAAAAAAGTAAATTAGTATTACTTCATAAATCACAATAGGCAATAAAAATAATAATAAATTTAAAACTACAAAAAAAATATTTATATTTGAATCATACCAAGGTGAATTAGTCATAAGTAAGAATCCTATATAAAAAAGAATTAAATATGCAAATATCCTTGAAATATCTTTAATTATAGAAACACTCCATGTTTTTTTAACTTTCCATATTAAATTTTCTTCTTTTGACAAAACATTATAATCATTATAGAGTATATTTTTAATGATTTTATATAAATTAATGTAGTATATTTTATTGTTGTATATAATTTTTTTTACAATCATAATTTACTCCTATTTTGGCAAGTTAGAACTTATTATTAAATTTAAATCATGTGCTTGACCTAATAAATTACCAACAGAAGATATCATCATAGGTATACCTCCTTTTGCAAAAGTAGAAACATACCCTTTAATAACAGTATCTGTTTCTAATTGAATGTACCGGTAATTGTTATATGTACGGTATGCCTCTATTGCCATCTTAGGGTGCTCTATGGCTAAAGATGAAAATCTGTATAATTCTTTAACTTCACCAACCGCTTGTTCTCTATAGTAATTATCAAGCACTACACTTCCATTTTGCCAATCTCTAAAACCACTTACTCGTGTAAGAAAATCTCCAAATTTGTAGCACCCTTTTTTAAAAGCTTTGTATGTTTTGATTATTGAACCAGTTTCAGCATTAAACAAATGGTTAAACGCCGCACTCATAGCCCCATTAGCAAACTTACCACCGCCAAGCTTTGCAAAGGTTCCGCCTATTATTGCCATAATAGAGGTTCTGCCTGGCAATCCTCCAAAACCTTTAGTGCCGATATCAAACGTACTGCCTATTCCGCTAAAGAAGCCTGCTCTAAACGAACCGCCTCTTAGATAGTTTATTATACCAGAACTTAAGCCGTGAAGCAAGGTTTTTATGGCTGTTAATTTAGTTAATCCTGTTTTTATTAAGCATGCTGCGTGTGCTGCTGCGCTATCTACTGCTCCTGCTAATCTACCTGCAAGTTCTGCACCGGTAAATGCCGCAAAGGCTCCTGCTGCTCCCCACACGGCACCGGCTAGCCCGCCTTTGAGCGAGCCGGTCATTATCACCCCGGAGGCAAATCCTGCAACTGCCCCCGTGGCTACTGTTCCCCAGAATGCTCCTAATGCACCTTCTGCCATTAAGATTGGTCCCAAAGTCATAGTTATAACAGCCGAAACCACAATAGAAGCAATAAGTGCAATATGTTTAAAGATAAAGCTAAATATCTTCCCAAGGAAACTAAAGAACCCGTGTCCTGTCGGGTCAGGGGCACTTAACGGGTTGTTTTCTACATAAGAGTATCTGTTATACCCTTGTGAAGAGTTAGGGTGCTGAATTATTGTATCTGCGCTTAAGAATCTTCCTATATCGCTGTCATACAATCTTGCATTCATATGTATTAAA
>JALWKP010000174.1 GCA_027081355.1 Campylobacteraceae bacterium | reverse complement strand
GTTTAAATATATAAAAAAACTTGGTATAATTATTTAATAGACTTGTTGCGATATAAGGATGCACCATAAACTTTACATATTTGTTCATATACAAGGCAAGACGACGCAGGACTAGCTGGAGCTAATTCAAGGAGTCTTAACGCAGTAGATGGGCAAATATGTAAAGCCCGAAGGGTAGGCTTTAAAGAAGCAATCTTGCACAAAATTTTTTATCACCATAGCTTTGGCTATGCATCAAAAAAAGTTTTGCACAATCTTACTTCTTTAAAGCCTATTTATGGTGTATCCTTATATCGCAACAAGTCTAATTTGTATTATATTTAATTTATTGATATAATGCAGACTTAAGGAGCTTGTTATGAAACTTACATTTACTCAAATAGCCTTTTTGGTATTAATTGTTTTTATTGCAATATATTGGGCTATTCATAAAATTAATATAGATGAAAACGGTGTATATATTCCGCCGGATGTAGAAAAGAAAATAGACAAAACTAAACATAAACTTGGTATTAACGATGATAAACCGATTCAAGAAAAAAAAATGTTAGTTTATATTGCTCCAAAAAGTAAAATTGATTATAGAAAAGAGAAATACATTCATAAAGGTTTAAAAGAAGCTCTTAATAAAAGATGGTTTAGCAAAGACCCAAATGCCCCAATGTTAGGGTTAAAAATTGAAAATTTAAAAGAAAAAATTTATGGCATAAAACTCTCTTTAAGAGCTAAAAAAGAGAATTTTCAGCATATCGCCCGAATAAGAGCAAAAATAGATGTGGATTTTATACTCTATAAAACAATCGATAAACCTTTGATAAAAGAGAGGCTTCGATATTATGCAACTTCATACGGTTATTCAGATGACAGTAAATATGGGGCAATTGGCAATGCAAAAGCCAATCTTTATACTAAATTAGGAAAAAAAATTGCAGCAATTTTAAATAAAAAAGAGGTTTCTATATTTTCTCAAATAGAAACACATTAGAACAAAATAAAAATATCTATGATATAATTTAATAAAAATTTAGGATTTGCTATGAAAAAAAGAGCGCTTTTAATTATTGCTTCATCTCTTTTATTTGAGGGGTGCAGCTTATTGCCGGGGTCATACAATGCCGGTTACGGTAGAGGTTGGGGATACAGCAACACAAATAGTGTAATTATTAATGATACTGGTCAAAATTATGAATATGAGGGCACAGATGTGGTGCCTGTTGAATTGCGCGCTTTGCAAGGTGAGAATTTAGAACTTATAGACCGTATGACTTTTATGAAAAATTTAAAAGAATCGCTAAGATACACTCATATTCATTTGCAAAGAAACGCAAAGGTGTATTTAACTATTCACATATCCAAATATCCCGGTTTGGCTAAAAAACATTTAGAGGTAAGAAACAATAGAGGATACTATATTTTAGACCAATATTTCGATATAGATACCGAATATAAATTTGTAGATGCTGCAGGTCACAATGCTTTAAACGGAAGAATCAGATTCCACAAAAATTATCACGCTGAAACTGATGCGAGTTATATTTATTGCAGACAAAAAATAGAAAAACAATTATTTACCGATTTAGCCAGAAGAGTGGCGCAAGATATGAATTCAAAAGCATCTGTTTTAGTAAGATATTATAATACGCCTCAAAGAGAACCTGTAAGCAGATATTAAGATGTGCAACCTATTAAAGTTGCACAAAATCTTTAAGTTACGCTGATATCTTTTCTTGCTGTGCTGTTTTCTATTACAAATCCTCCGATAGAATCTATAAAAGACATTAACATCATCATAAACATCTCTACAGTATGAGCCTCTTTCCACAATAAAAAGATGACCAAATAAGCAATAGATACGCCAAAACTAAAGATTGTTTCTACTACAGCGCCTTTTCCTCCAAATGCCGATTTATAAATTTCTACAAAAAGCAGAAAAATTCCCACAATAACAAAGACATCTTTGGTTCTTATAGTAAATTTTGATACCAAACCTGTCTGGTTATAAAGTTTTGACTCATACAAAA
>JALWKP010000173.1 GCA_027081355.1 Campylobacteraceae bacterium | reverse complement strand
GCTAGTTTATTGCATCTTCTTTGCATCTTTTCGCTAAAACTCTCTTTTGGTTCTTCTTTAGCTTCAGCCTCTTGTGTATCTTCTTCTTTATCCTCTTTGGTATCTTCTTGTAAAGACTCTTGTTTTTTAACTTCTGTTTCTTTAACATCAGCCTCTTTTTTCGGCTCTTTTTTGGCTTCTTCTTTTATCTTCTCTGCTTTAGATTCAACATCTTCTTGAACCTCATTTACAAGGTTTTTGTTATCTGATTTTCCCATTTTATTTACCTCCAATTTATGTTTTAAAATGCAACTTATAGTATATATAAAATTTCTTTATACCATCATTAAACAACAATCTATTTTTGCTCTAAAATCCATTTGGCTATTGCTTTTAACTTCTTTTTCGGAATATCTTTATAAGCTTTCATAGGAGCATACAAATGCCATTTACCCTTGCTTCCGTTTTTAATTGCATCTATTATTTTTGCTGTTGCATTGGCATCATTTTTATATTTTTTAGCTATTTGCTTAAACAGAGGTCCAACCTTACCGCCTCCGTAACTATGGCAAATTTTGCATTTATACTTTTCTAAAACCTGCTCATACAAAGGCAATTTCGCCAGCCTGCTTCGCTCTTGCATTATTTCTAATAACTTTTTTTGGTCATAAGTATCATACATATAAGAAGCAATTGCTTTTAATTCAGTTTTTGTAACTTTACCTTTTTGAGACGGCATTAAACCGTAAAATTTTAAACTCTGCTTATCACAATACGATTTTTCAACCGAAGGATGAAGAGGATAATCACTGACAAAATCTATAAACTTCATTCTTCTCTCTTCATCTGTGCCGGCTTCAATAGCCTGTTTTATGTGGTGGGTAACAGTATAAAACGGCGGTGCCTTTTCATCATCTGTTGTTCTGGCAGGAAAATCCAAATTGTGGCAAGATGAGCATTTAGCCTTAGCCAATTTCCCGCCGTCTAAAGATTCATAACTCTTATCCTCACTGCCGGTATTACAAGCAGTCAATAAAAAAATAACCGCAAAAATTGCAATCTTATGCATATTTATCCTTTAAAAGTATTAGCTGATATTATATTTAAAATAATTTATACTTTTATTAAAATTACATATCAGCCAATACTAATCCCAATAGTTTTGCCATTTAAAAGAGCATCTGCAATTTTTTTATGGGCGCTTTGTAATATTCTCGAAAATGTTGTTCGGGATATTCCCATTTTATCTGCGCACTCTTGCTGATACAACCCCTCAAAATCACTTAAGCGAATCGCCTCCATTTCATCTGTTCGCAAAAAGACAGATTCTAAATTTTTTCTTCTAATACCGCAAGGTTTAAAACAGACTTTGCTGTGGTCGGCTTCTATTATTCTATTTAAACGCCTTCTTCCGCGCACTTACTCTTCTCCTTTTTTTAAATTCTCTTTCAGCATCTCTATAATCTCTTCAATAGTGTGACTTTTTGGAATTATCGGTGTAATACCTAAATTCAGCAAATTATCCTTTACCCCTTTGCCAAATCTTTGGGTTACAAAAACATCAACTCCATTCTTTTTTAAAAATTCAGGAATTATATGCCCGGTTCCCAAGCGTCTGTTTCCTTCGCTTTCTTTGTTTAACTTAATATTCTCATCTTTTATCTTTTTAGCAATCGGATTTTCAATAATATCCAATAGTTTGCCTTCTGGTAATTCATAAAAAGCAATTTTTTTCGCCAAAGCTATATGCTTAGCAACACTTTTCCCGTTATTTGTAACAATTGCAACTTTCATAACTGCTTCCTTTTGTGAACATATGTGCATAATTATAGTCTAAAAAATCTTTTTTGTCAAGATACTTGATTAATAATAAATATAGTATGAGTTTTTAAATACAGGGTCGGTTTACCGGCCATAAAAAGTTAATAGCCGATAAATAGATTCTAAAATATAGTAGGCTGTATAGAAGAGTTATCAACGCCTCCGTCTTCATTTACTTTTTGCAAAAAAGCCCAAAGTTTATCTGCAACTGCTTGGTAGCGC
>JALWKP010000172.1 GCA_027081355.1 Campylobacteraceae bacterium | reverse complement strand
GTCAGAATTAAAAATGCAAACATAAAGATATTTTGTATAAAGTTATTACCCGCCAGCACGGTTCCCAGCTCTTTATTCGGTGTAAAGAATTGAATTAAAGAATTTAGCGGAACCATAATAATGCCGGCAAAAAATCCAAATGCCAAAATCAGCGCGCCCATCAGGTACAGATTGCTTGTTGCGGGGATGCTAAAAAGGGTAAATGCAATGCCAAGCGCGCCTAGCGGTATGGTGCCTATTTCTATAAAGTTTTTACTGATTCGCGCAGAAAATAGCGAACCTAAAATCATCCCAACCCCGCTTAAAGTCAGCAGCCCTTGCGCAATTACGGTATTTGTTATGCCAAGTTTCTCTTTTAAAAATTCGCCAAAAACCGCTACGACAACTTGCGCAATTCCCCAAAGAATGCTTAAACCGATAATCGATTCCCAAACAATGCTGCTCTCGTGGATATTGCGCAGGTTTTTCTTTAGATATGTAAAGTTAAAGTAGAGTTTCGGTTTAAACGGCGCTTTTTTAACCGTGGTTTTTGGAACTATTTTTTCTAATTTTGCAGCCAGCATATATTCGATTGCGCTGGCAATTACAAGCAAAAAGCCAAGAGGGGCGATTTGTTGCAAAATCCCTTGCGGAGTTCCGCTAGGCGCGCCTTTTAGCAGGCTTTCAAAAAATATAGAGTAAATTACAGCGCCAAGCAGTATAGAAACCACAGTAACCGCTTGCACAACGCCGTTTCCGGCAGCAATGTTTTTACCCCCAAGCATCTCTTTAATAAGCCCGTATTTTGCAGGTGAATATATTGCACTCTGGGCTGCTAAAACAAAAGTTAAAGCAAATGCAGCCCAAAACAGCCCCAAATAGTAACTTAAGGTAATTAGCGCGGTAATCCCTATTGCTGCAAGCGCTGCGACTTTTATAACCTTTGTTTTGGAGTATTTGTCGCTAATGTAGCCTGATGGCGAAAAGAGGAAAATAAAAGGCAAAAGGATAAGCGCATTTACCAGGGCGGTCAGAATTATCAATTCACTGCCATTAAATGCTTTAAAAATCGTATTTTGCAAAATGATTTTATGACCCAAATCGGTCATTGCATTTAAAAAAACAATTACAACATAAACCGTCCAGCCCGGGATTTTAAAGAGATTTTTCATCGCTTATCCTTTTTTGGTGCTCTTTTACCGTGTGGGTGTTAAAGATGTAAGGCTTTAATGTTAAGATTATATCAAAAAGCAGTTCGTAGCGTTCATTATGCTCTTTTGAGTCATCTTCAAGAAGCTTTGTGCCGGCATTATTTTCTAAAACCGCAAGCTCTTTGGCGCTTTGAACATAGCGCTCAATCAGGGTAAAATCGAGCCCCATCTCTTTGGCGCGCTTTAAAATATCTGCAATTTCAAGCTCTTTATCGCTAAAACTGTTTTTGGCAATGTAACCTTTTGAAACAAATTCTTCTAAAAGCTCTTGGCTAATTTGCGCTTTTTGCAAAAACTGCTCTTTAGAGTAACTCTCTTTGCCGTGCAGCGCCAGGGCATTTATAGATTTAATTAAATTCTCAAATGAGTTATCGAATTTAAAACGGTTATTTGCAAATATATGCTTAATTTCCGAAATAGAATACCCAAAACGGCTTTGGAGATATTTAATAAACTTAATAATGTTTACGCAAGATTCGCTATATAGCGCAACATTAGGCTTTGGCTTAATCGGCTGCGGCAAAAGCCCCTCTTTTAGGTAGTAAAGAATGGTTGATTTGCTCTCGCCTGTCAAATCGGTAAGCTCTTTCATCTTTAAAGCCACACAAGACTCCTTTGGTTTTGATAAGAGAAGTATAGCATAATTATTATAAAGTGTCAAGTGTTGCTTTACACTTTTAAAGTTTCTACTCTTTTTTGCAGGAAAGCATAGTCTCTATTAGGTTTGAGATGCCCTCGTAAGCGTAAATAAAATTGTGGCTGCTGTTTATGTATGCGGTTTTATTGAATTTAAAACTGTTTAAAAGATTTTGAGTCGAACTTTTAGGAATAACCTCATCGGATTTTGCAAAAATTGCATTTACGCACTCTGCTTTTATTGATTTTAAGTAGTGCAACTCTTTAAATTTATATTTTAAAAGCAAGCTTATCGGGAATATTGGATATTTGCTTTTTGCAATATTTTCTATGCTGTCAAAAGGGGTTATTAAAAGCAGGGTGTCTAACCCAAATTTTGCATTAGAAGGTGCATCAGATGTGTTGGTGCTTGGCAGCAGGGGTGCTGGAGGAAAACGCAGGCGCACCCGGAGGGTGCGTCGAGGCTTTACTTCAGTGCCCCTGCTGCCAATGATTAATGCAGATGATGTATCGGCTAATGCAATTTTTGGGTTTAACTCTTCTTTGCTTGCAACATAACTTGCAACTGCAGTTCCCAAGCTTCTGCCTATTACCTTTTGCGGTTTGTATTTTTTTACAATTTCCAAGGCGTATTTAAATATAGCCTCTTGCGAAGGTTTGCCCTCGCTGGCGCCGTAACCCGGGTAGTTAAAGCTAATAAAGTTATAGCTTTTTATTTTTGGGGCAATATCGTCTAAAAAGTATAAAACATTTTCAGCATTTCCGCCAAAATAGAGCACAAGCGGCAAACCTTCGCCGTTTTTTACAAAGCCGCCTTCTAATTTAACGCCGCCGCTAGTTTTAAAATAGATAGTTTTGGCAATTGCCGGGGTGTAATCTTTGGCGTAATAGTTCTTAAAAATCAGCTTTTCTTGAAAAAAATAGAGCAAAACCGCCGAAAGTATATAAAGCGCGCTTAAGAGTATTATTAATCTTTTCATACCAAAATAGTAGCGTAATTAAATAAAAAAATACAAATAGCAATTTTTTTGCTAAACTGTCAATGTAATTCTTTCGTTCCACATCTCCCGATATGGAATGCATACATACCAATGCATCACAAACATCATAAGGCACAAACAACCACATAACCCCAAACAACGCAAAGCCAATCAACAGTAACGCTTTATATCAGGAGATATGGAGCAAGGTGATATTCTATATAAATTTAGGTATAATTTTACCAAAATTAAATTGAGGCAGGGTAGAGTTGAGTAAATTGTTTCCAAGTGAGCGTTTATCTGTATTGAGTAAAAAGTTAGATTTAAATAACCATATAAAATCTTTAGCATCGCTTTTTGCCAGAGAGAAAGGTATTGTTTTAATTGGTGATGCGAAGGTGCATGCAAAGTTTATTAATGCTTTAGACAGTATTGAACTGCCAAAACTCCCTGAGCTTCCTGAACTTGACGATTCAATAAACCGCTTAAGTAAAAGTGCAACATTGCAGCTTAGCCAGATTTACGATTTTGTTAAGCTGGTTTACTTTTTTAACAGGCTTAAGGCTTGCGAGCTTAGCCCGATTTGGAGAGAGTTGGCAAACAGTATTGAGATTCCGGATGAAATTTTAGAGCTTGCCGGTTACTTTACAGATGAAGGCAAATTAGACAGCGCCAAAGTGCCGGAGCTTTACGATATAGAAACGGCTCTTAAGCGAATTTCGCAAGAAGAGAAAGATAAATTGGCAAGGGTTTTGGGTTCAAGCAATTTAAAAGATTATCTGGTTGACAGCCAAATACATCTGTATTACGGGCAAGAGAGCCTGCTTGTGCGCGGGGGATTCAGCAAGGTTTTAAAAGCAAATGTAATCGGGCGAAGCAGCGGAGGATTTTTTTATGTTGTGCCAAATTCGCTTGAGGAACTAAAAGAAAAGCGCACAAAACTGCTTGACAGACAGGCAGAAATTTATCAAAAATATGCCAAAGAGTTTTCGGCAATTTTACATGAGTGGTGGCGCTTTTTGCAATATATAAACAGAGAATTTGACAGAATCGACCACTATAATGCGCGTGCCAAAATGCTTAAAAGCGGCGATTTGAACCTGATGCTTCCTACAAAAAGCAAAGCGGTTATTTTAAAAGATTTTAAACACCCCGCAATAAAAGATGTTGTGCCTGTCAGTATAGATTTTAGCAAAGATATTATGCTAATTACCGGGGTAAACGCGGGCGGTAAAACGATGCTTTTAAAATCGATTCTAAGCGCAGTTTTTATGAGCAAATATCTGATTCCTTACGCTTGCAATCCCCACAAAAGCGAGATTGGAAGCTTTGAAAGCATAGAAGCGATTTTAGATGACCCGCAATCGGTTAAAAACGATATTTCTACATTCGCCGGCAGAATGATAGAGTTTAAAAAGCTTTTTTCTTTAAAAGATGCGATTGTCGGGGTTGATGAGATAGAGCTTGGAACCGATGCAGACGAAGCGGCAGCGCTGTTTAGGGTGCTTTTGGAAGATTTGAGCGCTAAAGGCTTAAAGTTTGTTGTAACAACACACCACAAAAGGCTTGCTTCGCTTATGGCGACAAATGAAAATGTAGAGCTGATTGCTGCGCTTTATGACGAAGAGAAGCGCCGCCCGACATACAGTTATTTAAGCGGAACAATAGGCAAAAGTTATGCATTTGAAACCGCTTTTAGATACGGAATCGATAAAAACTTAGTCGAAAAAGCGCGCCGTTATTTGGGGGAAGATAAAGAGAAAATTTCCGAACTTATAGAGCGCTCTACCCAGCTAGAGATGCAGATGAAGCAAAAACTCAAAGAGGCAGAGCAAGAGCTTGAACAGGCAAAAATTAAAGAGCGCAAATTGCAAAATTTAAAAGAGAGATTAGAAAGCGAGCATAAACAGAAACTGTTTGAACTAGAGCAAAATTACGCCAGCGCCCTGAAAAAGGTGCAAGAGGCGCTTAAAAAAGCCGAAAACCCCGATGCCAGACGCCTGCTAAACGAAGCGCACAAAACTAAAAGCAAAGTAGAGCAAAAAGAGCCCGAAGCGCCTAAAAATTTAAAAGCGGGCGACAGCGTTAAATACCGCGGAAAATTGGCAACGATTTTAAGCTTAAAAGCAAAAGAAGCGATGATAGAGCTTAATGGAATTAAGTTAAGGGTTCCAAAATCACAGCTAAAACCTGCAGGAAATATTAAACCCAAAAAACGCCCCGCAAACATAAGCGTTAAAGTAGAAAAACCAAGCAGCGGCAAAATGGTGCTAAAACTGCTTGGCAAAAGAGCAGACGAAGCAATAGAAGAGGTTCAAGACTTTATCTCAAACGCCCTCTTGCACGGCTTTAGCGAAGTAGAAATAATCCACGGCACAGGAACAGGTGTGTTGATAAAAGTTATAAGCGATTTGCTAAAAAAACACCCAAAAGTCAAAAGCTTTGAAAGAGTTAAAGGAAACAGCGGCGCTACTTTGGTTAAGCTTTGAATTTAGCAGTGAGAATAGAGATTTTAGAAATTAATACGAAATTTTTGTAATAAGTATTCTGTTTTTCAGATACGGAAGCAAAGTTATGTATTAACCTGGTTTCAACGGAATATATTATTCCATCAAACTCAGGTTATTAGACTTATATAAGGATGCATTATAAACTTTACATATTTGCCCATATGCAATAGACTGCTGCATAATTGCAAGCTCAAAATAAGGTATTAGAAAGTATCATACTTTGGAACTAACTATTGCGCATCGGTC
Organism: Campylobacteraceae bacterium; assembly: GCA_027081355.1. Classification (GTDB taxonomy): domain Bacteria; phylum Campylobacterota; class Campylobacteria; order Campylobacterales; family Sulfurovaceae; genus JAADEQ01. The sequence continues at coordinate 3,451 of JALWKP010000172.1, read as the reverse complement.
TCATAATTCATTTGCCGGGTCGAATTTGTAGAACTCTTTTAATTCGTTATAGAGTTTTGGAAAATGTTTTTTAAGGCTTTTTGGCGTGCCAAAAAAGCGCTCTGTGGCTACGGCGAAAAATTCTGCTTCGTTTGTTGCGGCATAGCTGCCTAAAATTTTATATTTGCCCCAATAGCGGTTTTGCAAAGCTTTTTCTCTTAATTTTTCAAAATCGCTGTAAAGCACATTTGCCCACTCTTGATACTTAGCTTTTGGAAGCGGAGGAATGCCGTCTATTTCGCCGTCTAAAAAGTCTATTTCGTGGGCAAATTCGTGAATTAAAACATTATCTTTACCGATATGAAAAACCTCTTTTTTAGCATCGTCCCACGCAACAACCAGAGTATCGTTTGCCGATTGCCCTTCTATTAGCATCTCTTCTTTAGAGTATATTCCGCCGTTGTTTTTTACCTGCTGCAATATTACCGTGTGCGGGTAAACTATTATTGTCAAAAGGTTGTCATAGCAGTTGCGGGTTTCAATTCGTAAAAGCAGTAAACAGGCATAAAATGCGATTGTTACTTTAATTTCGCTATTTACAGTCAGCTTGACACCTTGGAATTTTTTTGTTTCTGTAAAAAGCAAAATAGACTTTTTAATTCTTTCTCTGTCGGCGCTTTTTAACTTATTGTAAATGGGGATATTTTTTAAAATCTCTTCATACTCTTTGGGAAAGGGCTTATTTAAAAGCTTTTGGATTTTTCTTTGTTTAAAAAAATAATAAATTGCGTAAGAAACAGAGATAAGAAATGCTAAAGAGGCGGTAAAGATTAATAAATTTTTGTAATACATAATGCAATTATAGCAAAATTAACATTTTATTAACACAGCAGGTATAAAATTCAATTTAATGTTACCTAGCTAACAGATATTGAGTCAAATAGACTATATAATTCTAAAAAAAATTAACTCAAGGAGTCGAATATGAAAAAGTTATTTTTATCAGCAGCAGCGGTTGCAGTGATTTTTAGCGGTGCTTTGCAAGCCAATACAGACAGAAAAGATTTAGTAAAAAATGAAATGGCTTATCAGGCAAAACAGCATAAAGTTGCGCCAAAAGAGGTGATTTTGGGGTTGCAAAACAGTTATAAAGCCATTGCGAGCCTGCAGGCAAATAAGGTTGATGATGCAAAAAAAGAGTTAAAAACCGCAATGGATAATTTTAATAAGGCTTTAAAAGCCAATCCGAAACTTGATTTTATTCCGGTAGATGAAAGAATGCAAGCATTTGCATTTTTGGGCACGCCTGATGATATTAAAAAGGCTCTGAATTTAGGGCAAAAACTTTTAAAAGAACACGATACCCAAAGGGCAATAGATTTAATTTCGCCGTTAAAAGACGAATTGGATCTCTATATTGTCTCTATTCCTATGAAAATTTATCCGGCAACTATTCAAAAAGCTTTAGATGCGTTAAATAAAGGCGATAAAGCAGGAGCTTACAAATTATTAGCAAGCGCAATGAACAGTATGGTAATTACAAAAACTGTTATCCCGACTCCTCTTCTTGTAGCACAAGATTTTGTTTTAAGCGCTTCTAAACTTGATAAAAAGAAAAAAGAAGAAGCCACAAAACTGCTAGAAGCGGCAAAATATGCGTTAGTTAGAGCCGAACTTTTAGGATATACAAAACTTTTCCCAAAAGAGTATGCAAATTTAACAAGCTCTATTAATGCAATCGAAAAAGAGATAAAAGGAAAAAATGAGGTTAAAAAACTTTATGATAAATTAAAAGGCGACTTTGATTCTTTAATAAATAAAGTAAGAGGCTCAAAAGTAAAAATGAAAGAGCATCAAGAGGCTGTAAAAAAAGTTCAGACATTTGAGCAAAAAGAGAATCAAAAAGCGGTAAAAGAAAAATCAGAATTTCAAAAAGAGGCTTTACAAGGAGAGAAAAAAGCGGTAAAATAACATTTAAAAGCAGCGATTTATGCTGCTTAAAAGGAGAAATTTGAAAACTAAGCACAAAATTGCACTGTTTTTAGTATATTTTATTTTGTTTATTGCAATATTTTCGATGATTGATTATTATGGAAATTATATAATACCGGCATCGGCTGTATTTGCAATCAGTTTTTTTGCAGCTCTTATTTCAGCTGTTATCCACGCAAAAAGCAAAACTAAAACAAAAGCAGACGAGCTTGCAAAAGAGGTAGAAGAGATAATTTAAAGGAGCAAAAATGAGTTTTATAGAAAAAATTACAGAATGGGCGCTAGATAAAGAAGAGCAGTTGGCAAAAAACTGTGAACTTGATATTAAAGATATAGAAAATCAGATTCAAACTCTTGAAGAAAAACGTAAAAAATTAAGAGAAAAATTTGAAGCAGAAGATGCAGAGTTTGGACATCTTTTGGACAAACTTCATTTTATTAAATCAGAAGCTTTAAAGTGTCAAAGTAAAAAGTAGATATAATTGGCAATTAAAAATTTCAGGAGCAATATGAGAAGTATAGGACTTATAGGAGCAGTTTCCATTGGCATTGGGGGGATGGTAGGCGGCGGTATTTTTGCTGTATTGGGCGAAGCTGTGTCACTGGCTCACGGCGCAACAGCAGTTGCTTTTGCAATTGCAGGTATTGTTGCTCTTTTAACCGCATACTCTTATGCTAAACTTTCAGTTGCTTATCAAAGCGAAGGAGGAACTGTAACTTTTATAGATAAAGCATTTGGAGATAATATTCTTTCAGGAAGTGTAAACTTAATGCTGTGGCTTAGTTATCTTGTTACAATTTCATTATATGCAACCGCATTTGCTTATTATGGAGAAAATTTTTTTCCTCATAAAAGTGCGCTATTGCATCACGAATTAATTACTGCTTCTATAATTATTCCTGCAATTATCAACTTAATAAGCGCCTCGTTTGTAGGTAAAAGCGAAACTGTTATTGTCATATTAAAAGTTGCTATTTTGCTCTTGGTAATTGCGGCTGGGGCAAGTTATGTAGAACCTAGCCGTTTATCGCCGCACAAATGGGGAACATCTCTTTCTATTATAACTGCCGGGATGATAATATTTGTTGCATATGAAGGATTTGAACTTATAGCAAATGCAGCCGAAGACATTAAAAATCCGCTTAAAAATTTACCGCGGGCTTTTTATCTTTCTGTTATTATCGTTATTGTTTTATATGTTGCAATATCTATCATTACAGTAGGTTCTGTAAGTGAAGCAAAATTAATGAAAGCAAAAGATTATGCTTTGGCAATTGCAGCTGAACCTTCATTGGGGCATAACGGTTTTGTATTGGTTTCCATCGCTGCTCTTTTATCGACTTTTTCGGCAATTAATGCAACTATTTATGGAAATGCAAGGCTTGGCTATATTATTGCAAAGTATGGCAAACTGCCAAAATCGTTAATGGATGAAAAAAAAGGCTCAAATGTTCCTTTTAAAGGGGTTTTTTATACTGC
>JALWKP010000171.1 GCA_027081355.1 Campylobacteraceae bacterium | reverse complement strand
AAATACCCAAACAGAGAGATTATTTACTATATTTTACCGCAAGCGTGGGCGTGGAAGCGAAAAAGGGTTTACCCTTTGGCAAAATATATAGACAGGCTTTTAAGCATAATCCCTTTTGAATCGAAATACTACCCAAATTATGCAAATATAGAGTATGTTGGGCATCCGCTTTTAGACCAGATAACCGAATATAAAAACTCTATTGCCAAAGAGGATAAAACCATCCTTTTTATGCCTGGCAGCCGAAAAGGCGAAATTAGCAAACTTATGCCGGTATTTAAAGAGCTTGCTAAAAATTTCAAAGATAAAACACTAACCTTGGCAGTTCCGCCCCATTTAAAAGGCAGCACATTATACGGCGATATTTCCGAATTTAAAGCGGTTTATGATTCTAAAAAAGCGCTAAAAGAGGCGGATTTTGCATTTATATGCAGCGGCACCGCAACGCTCGAAGCCGCAATTACCGGCACACCGTTTATTTTGGCATATAAAGCAAAGCCGCTCGATTACTTTATAGGCTCTAAGCTTGTAAAATTAAATTACATCGGTTTAGCCAATATATTTTTTGAGCAAGCAGACAAAGAGCAGTTTCACCCTGAATTGATACAAGATGAAGTTACTGCCAAAAATCTATATAAAGAGTATAAAAATTACGACAAAAACAGATTTTTGCAAAATTCAAAATATTTAAGAGAGTATCTAAAACAAGGAAGCGCAAAAAAAGTTGCTGATATTTTGTCGGGAAAAATAAAATAAATTATAGTATAATCACATCAAAAAAGGTAAGATAATGAAAACTGTTATTGCGCTATCTATACTTTTAGCAGTCGGCTTTAGCGGATGCGCCGGCAGTAAGCCGCAACCGAAACTTTGCACCGTAACTATTGCAGACCCGGCAAAGGCAAAAAAACAAACAGCAAATGCACCTAGAAAGTGCCATAAAAGAAAACATTTATGGAGTCAATTTGGCATCGAAGAGTAAAAGAGTAAAAATATTTACAATACCGATTATTGCAGGCAGATATAAGGGCAAAAAGATTGCAATTCCCGCAATCGATACTACGCGCAGTTCTAAATCGATACTTAGAGAGTCGCTTTTTAATACGATTGCTTACGATATACTAGAGTGCAACTTTGTAGAAATGTTTGCCGGAAGCGGTTCTGTGGGCTTAGAGGCGCTTAGCCGCGGGGCTAAAAAAAGTTATTTCTTAGAGCAAAATCCTACCGCTTTTAAACTGTTGCAAGAAAATATTGACAATATCGATGCACAAAATTCAGAAGCTATAATGGGCGATGCTTTTAGGCTCTTTGATTCTTTGTATGCCAGACTCAAGGCAGAAAACACGCCGGCGTTTTTCTACTTTGACCCGCCTTTTAGCATAAGAGAGGGCATGGAGGATATTTACAATAAATCGCTCGATTTAATTGCAAAAATTCAAGACGATTTTGTAAAAATGGTAATTGTAGAACATATGACTTCTATAGATTTGCCTCAAGAGCTTGGCAGGCTGAAAAAGAAAAAATATAAAAAGTTTGGCAAAAGTTCGCTTACTTATTATATATTAGAGGATTAAAATGAAAGTAAAAGCGCCCAAAATTTCTATTGCAATACTTGTTTTTATAGTGCTGCTTTCGTTTTTTGGCTCTTATTTTTATACTGTTTCGCCTTACGAATTTAACAAAGATGCAATTCTTCAAGCGCCATCTTTTGCCCACCCTTTAGGCACAGACAGACTCGGGCGCGATTTGCTTGCAAGAGTAATAAAAGGCGGACAGGTTTCTATAATTATAGGTGTCGGCTCTGCGCTAATATCTTCCATTATAGGTTTAATATACGGCGTTTTTGCAGGATATTTAAAGGGGTGGTGGGATAAAGCTTTTGTTCTGGTTGTTGATTTGTTTTTAACATTTCCTACATTCTTTTTGCTTTTAACTTTGGTTAGCTATATTCCCGCTTCGGCTGCTGTTTTAATCATAGTAATTGCATTTACCGGCTGGATGGGAACTGCAAGACTTATTCGAGCTCAGGCGTATCAAATTTCTAACCAGCCCTTTATTAAAGTTTTAAAAATTGCCAAAGTGTCTAATTTTAAAATTGTTTTTAAATACTTTTTGCCGCTTTTGGCACCGATATTTTTTATTAGTTTCTCTTTTGGTGTAAGCGGCGCTATTTTGGCAGAAAGCGGGTTAAGTTATTTGGGGCTTGGAATTACTCCGCCAAATATGAGCTGGGGTTCTATTTTAAGCAGTGGAAAATCGGTAATGGAAATAGCGTGGTGGGTAAGTTTTTTCCCGGGATTTTTTATATTTTTAGTTACATTTAGTTTAATACAAATTTCCGATTATTTGCAACAGTTGTCAAATTTAAAAGAGAGCGCAATGTGATTTAGTGAATAGTGAAAAGTGAAAAGTTTTGGAAACATTGCTTCGCAATGATTTTCTTTAAAATATATAAACAAAAGCGTTACGGAGGTAACGCAATCCTAAACTATTCACTCTTCACTCTTCACTATTCACTATTCACTAAAAAAGCACGGCAAGCCCTGCTTTTAAGAATAAATCTTTTTAATAACTTCATTAATCAATGCGTTTGCGCTTTTTAAATTTTCTAAGCTTTTTTCTCTAATTTCAACATCGTTATTTGCTTTGGTATTCATTAATTTTAGCAATTCATCTAAAATCAGATTTGTTTTTTCCAATTCTGCCTGGCTGTTTTTATGCAGGTTTGCAGGTGTTTCAACCTGTTCGATAAATTTGATTCTTTTTAATTTTGCGTTTTGTTCTTGTAAAATAATATCGTATTTTTGCATTACAAGTTTAATATTATTGATATGCTCTATTAAACTTTCTAGTTTGCTGTTTTTTTCTTCAATATTTTTTTGATACCCTTCAAGGTCGTTTTCTAAACTGTTTATATATTTTTCATTTTTTCTTCCTTGCAGCCAGGTTATAAGCTTATAAGCCAAAGCTCCGACAAGCAAAGAAGCAACGCCTACGGCTGCGTATCCTATTGACGGATTGGCATTTGCAGGGCTGATAAAAGAGGCATATTTAGAAGCAACGGCATCCCAGTTTGCTTTTTGCATTAAAGAGTTTAAATTTAAAGGAATATCGGCAATTTTTGCACCAACGCCCAAAGCTCCGGCTGCTGTGGCCGCTGCTGCAATTAATCCCACAATAAAACCTTTAAATCTGCCTTTTGAAATATCTTTGACTTTTAGTAACTCTTCTTTATTATCTAAAGCAATTTCTTTGACGGCCGCTTTTTCATCGGCTAAGTTGTCTGCACCCAGCTCTTTCATAATATTTAAAGAGTCGGCAACCGTGCTGTTTAGAATTTTATTTTCTAATTTGGCTAAATTTTTGGAAGTTTCTTGAAGTTTTTCTTCGATTTGAGCATAAGAATTAAAAATTTCTTTAGCTTTGTTCTTGCTTTTTTCAACTTTTTCTAACAACTCCTGATGTTTAGATTTAGGCTTTTCTTTGGCGGAATCTTTAAAAGTTTCGATAGTCTCTTTAGCCTCTGCTTTGATGGCACTATTTTCTGTTTCGGATTCTAAAGTCTCTTTTTCAACTGTTTTGTTTTCTGTTTCACTCTTTGCTTCCGGAGTATTTTTTTCTTTGTTTGTCTCTTCTTGCAAAGGCTCTTGCTGCTGCAACTCTTTTTCTTCTGTCGTCTCTTTTTTTGTGTTACCCATTTTTATATCCTTACTATAAACTTATTGCAATATAATAGCATAAAAATTAAAAAATTTTTAGGGTATAATTCTAAAAAATTTTTAAACTTTAACAAGGAACGATAAATTGGGACTAGTGTTTTATGTATTTATTGCTTTGCTAGCGCTGAGTGTTTTGGTTTTCTTTCATGAACTTGGGCATTTTACAGTTGCAAAACTTTTTGGCGTTAAAGTTGAGCGTTTTAGCATAGGTTTTGGAAAAGTGCTGTTTAGAAAATATTGGCTGGGCACAGAGTGGGCTTTTGCTCCTATTTTGCTAGGCGGTTATGTTAAAATGAAAGGGCAGGATGATACAAACCCTTTAGCAAGAAGCAGCGACCCCGACAGTTACAACAGCAAAAAGCCGTGGCAGAGAATTTTAATTTTATTGGCAGGACCTTTTGCAAATATTCTTTTGGCTTTTTTTATCTACTTGGCAATTGCTCTGCATGGCGTGCCTCAAAGCAGTGCAATAGATTATGCGCCTGCTGTTATCGGCAAAGTTTTAAAAGATTCGCCTGCACAAAAAGCAGGGCTGAAAGAGAATGATAAAATTTTAGCAATTAACGGCAAACCGGTAAAATACTGGAAAGAGGTAGGTCCGCTGATTCAAAGTTCTAAAGAGCCTATTTTAGTGTCGGTTTTAAGAGACGGAAAAAAGTTAAAAATATCTTTAACACCTAAAAAAGATAGTTACAAAAATCCTTTTAACGAAATTGTTAAAAGAAAAATAATAGGCATAGCCCCTAAAATTGATGAAAAAGCAACTGTTAAATTCGGTTTTTTAGCTGCTGTAAAATATGCATATAACGAAACTAAAAATGCAACTTTTTTAATAAGCAAAGGTGTATCTAAAGTGGCAACCGGAGATGTTGATTCTAAAAATATCAGCGGCGCGATTACGATTTTTGACTTTTTTATAAAATCCGCACAAAAAGGGTTTATATATCTGCTTTTTTTAATGGCGCTGATTTCGGTAAATTTAGGGGTTTTAAACCTGCTGCCGATACCTGCGCTTGATGGCGGGCATATTATGTTTAACCTTTATGAGTTAATCACCCGCAAAGCGCCGAGTGAGCGTGTTTTAGTAGCCTTGACAATGGCAGGATGGGTATTTTTAATTTCGCTTATGCTGTTTGGAATGTATAATGACGTAAATCGAATATGGGGAGTAAAATGATTTTAGACAAAGAAAAATTAAGAAGCAATTTAGACAAAATTATTTGGGATATAGAAGAAGCAAGATTAAAAAGAAGCGAGCATTTAATTGTGCAGCTTTGTGTGGTTTCTAAATATACGGAAATAGAAAACATAAAAACACTTTATGAACTCGGGCAGAGAAATTTCGGTGAAAACCAGGTGCAGCAGTTAGAAGCAAGAAACAAAGCGCTGGAAGATTTGCCCATTGCATGGCATATGATAGGCACTTTACAAAAAAATAAAATAAATAAACTTATAGATTCAAACCCTGTGCTTTTGCAATCGCTTGACTCTTTGGATTTGGCTGAAGCTTTAAATAAACGCTTGGAGGTTAAAGGCAAAAAAATGAGCGCGCTTTTACAGATAAACAGCTCGGGCGAAGAGACCAAAAGCGGCGTTGAGCCCGAAGCAGCAAAAGATATTTACCAAGAGATACAAGAGCGCTTTAAAAACATAGAGTTAAAAGGGGTTATGACAATCGGCGCGCATACTGATGATGCTGGGTTGATAAAAAAGAGTTTTGAAACAACTTATCAAATTTTTGACTCTTTAAAAAACGACGGTGCAACAATTTGCTCTATGGGAATGAGCAGCGATTTTAAACTGGCAATTGAGTGCGGCTCGAATATGGTTAGAATAGGTTCGAGATTGTTTAAAGATTAGTTAATTAGTTAATTTGTATATTGGTTACTGGATAACAAGGCGGTTTTGCCTTTATTTATAACGATATTCTTAATATAAAGAAAGATAAATTTTCCAATAAACAAATACACCAATAACCAATATACTAATACACAAGGTTATTTATGCAAAAAATTTTAGTCCACATTTGCTGTTCGGTCGATAGCCACTTTTTTTTGCAAAAAATGCAAAAAGATTTTCCGGAAGCTGAGCTTATCGGTTTTTTTTACGACCCAAATATTCACCCATACAGCGAATATTATCTGCGGCTTTTAGATGTAAAGCGCAGCTGTAAAATGCTGGGAATTAAACTTATAGAGGGTGAATACGATTACCTTTCGTGGATAGAAGCAGTGCGCGGGCTGGAAAACGAGCCTGAAAAAGGGGCAAGGTGTTCTGTCTGTTTTGATAAACGCTTTGAAGTTAGCGCTCAAAAAGCAAAAGAGCTTGGCTGTTCGCACTTTACCTCTACGCTTTTAACTTCGCCGAAAAAATCTATTTCGCAGTTAAAAAAAAGCGGAGAAACGCTTGGAGAGAAGTTCGACGTGGGATTTTTAACCCTGGATTACAGGCAAAATAACGGCACTCAAGAGCAAAATATTTTAGCAAAAAAAGACAAACTTTACCGCCAAAACTACTGCGGCTGCTTATATGCTCTTTCGCAGCAAAGAGAAGAGCAAAGCAGATTAAAAGATGAGCTTATCTGCCCCTTAAACCGCCAGATACTGCCAGGCTCCATAAAAGAGCGCATAAAACTTTACGAAAAACGCATAGAGTTAGAAGAAAAAAAGATACCCTACGAAATAGCAAAACACCGCTTCCTAAACTGGCGCCTGCTTTGGGGTATTGTAAAAGTCGGCAAAAAAACGGTTCCTTCGCACATACTCCCCTACTCTCAAATCCGCAAAGGTTTTAGCAGAGGCAAAATAGAAAAACAAATCGGCAAACTGCACTACTTTAGCAGGGATGAAATTAAATTTATATCGCTGGATACTTATAACAGTTTGCAAAAAACCGATTATAAAAGCGTTTTAGAGCTATATACCAGCCCGCCCTCTTTTGAACAAGAGTTGCAATTACGCCAAATCCTTTTAAGCAGCCCGTTTGATTTAAGCTGTGTAATTGTAACCGACAAAATCCCCGCGAAAAAAGCAGAGATAAGAATGGAGAGCAGAATATATGAAGATGTGGCGGAAAAGTTGATTGTTGATAGTTGATAGTTTATGGTTGATGGTTTATGTTTGATTGTTGTTTTCTCTTGTCCCAAAGCTCCTTAGAGTGTGAAAAAACTTAGAAAACAACGGAAATGAGGCTTTCTCACAGAGAGTGCAAGCACAAGAGCCTCATCCTTTTGTTGCTATTTATTGGTAACATTTTTCTCAAAGAGAGTGCAAAGCACAAGTGAGACTAAAGTCTCACTTCCAAGAAATCCTAAGTTTTTTCACAGCCTCAGGACGATTGGAACGAGGGAAAAGTTAACGGGCAGACACACAGGTCTGCCCATACAAATTCCGCTCTTAATTTCAAACAAAACCATTGCGAAGCAATGTTTCCAAAACTATCCACTATCACAATCACTATTCACTCTTCACTCTTCACTAATCACTAATTACTAATCACTAATTACTAATTACTAATCACTAATTACAACACTCCAGCCCCGCAAATAACCATACTTTAACCAACCTTTAGATAATATATCGTATCTACTTTAGTATAAAGGTTATTAATGCTTTATAATGTAATGGATATACAAAAAATTCTTCCTCATAGATACCCATTTCTTTTAGTTGATAGAATTAATAGTTTGGAACCTAGTAAATTTATTGAAGGATATAAAAACGTATCTATTTCGGAGCCTGTATTTCAAGGGCATTTTCCGGGGCATCCTATTTATCCGGGTGTTATGATAATAGAAGGTATGGCTCAAGCGGGCGGTGTTTTGGCGTTTTTGAGTGCAAGCAAAGAAGAGCAGGATGCTGCGCAGAATAAAGTTGTTTACTTTATGAGCATCGATAAAGCAAAATTTAGACACCCCGTAGTTCCGGGCGACCAATTGGTTTACAGATTAAATGTAATTAAAAACAGAGGTGCGGTTTGGCATTTGGATGCAAAAGCGTATGTTAATGAAAAGCTTGTAGCAGAAGCTGAACTTAAAGCTATGATTGTGGATAAATAATGAGCGCTATTCACCCAACAGCTATTATAGAAGAAGGCGCGCAAATTGGTGAAAATGTAACAATTGGCGCTTACTCTTTTATTGGTAAAGATGTTAAAATAGGCGACAATACCACAATAGGAACGCACACTTTAATAGAGGGTATAACCACAATCGGAAAGGGGAATGAGATATTTTCCCACGCGGTTATCGGTTCTATTCCTCAGGATTTAAAGTATCATGGGGAAAGAGTTGAGCTAGTTATCGGGGATGATAATAAAATTAGAGAATTTACCCTTATAAATCCAGGAACCGAAGGCGGCGGCGGTGTTACAAGAATAGGGAATCAAAACCTTTTAATGGGTTATGTGCATATTGCGCACGATGTAATTATAGGCAACCGCTGTATTTTGGCAAATGCTGCTACGCTTGCAGGGCATGTGGAACTTGGCGACGGCGTGGTTATAGGCGGGCTGACTCCTGTTCATCAATTTGTTAAAATTGGAGATTTAGCTATGATAGCAGGTGCAAGCGCGCTTAGCCAAGATGTGCCGCCATACTGTTTGGCAGAAGGCAACAGAGCGTATTTGAGAGGTTTGAATTTAACAGGTTTAAGAAGACATATAAATAAAGATGATATAAATAGTTTAAAAAGTGCATACCGGGAGCTTTTTAGCGGAAAAAGACCGCTAAGAGATGCAGCTTTAGAGTTGAAAAACAGCAGTAACGGTTATGTGGTAAATATTGCCGATTTTGTTTTAAACTCCACTAGAGGTATTGCATATAAAAGGAGTAAAAGTTGATAAAACATTGCAGTTTTTGCGGCTTAAGCGAAAAAGAAGATTTACCGTTAGTAGCGGGGCAAAATGCATATATTTGCAGTAATTGTGTAGTTTCTGCCTATAAGATACTTTTTGGCGAAGACAATGCTACCAGCGAAGAGATAGAGCAAGAGTTAAGAGATTTAACCCCAAGTGAATTAAAAAACTTTTTAGATAAGTATGTGATTGGACAAGAAGACGCTAAAAAAACCTTATCCGTAGCGGTTTACAACCATTATAAAAGAATTATCAAAAAAGCTAAAAACGACAGCGATACGGAAATTGCAAAATCCAATATTTTATTAATAGGACCGACAGGCAGCGGAAAAACTCTATTGGCGCAGACTATTGCCAGATTTTTGGATGTTCCTATTGCAATAGCTGACGCTACTAATTTAACAGAAGCCGGTTATGTCGGTGAAGATGTAGAGAATATTTTAACTAAACTTTTGCAAGCAGCTGATGGAGATATAGAAAAAGCAGAAAGAGGTATCGTATTTATTGATGAAATAGATAAAATCGCAAGAGCTGGCGAAAACCGCTCGATTACGCGTGATGTTTCCGGCGAAGGGGTGCAGCAGGCGCTTTTAAAAATTATAGAAGGCTCTATTGTAAATATTCCTCCAAAAGGCGGCAGAAAGCATCCAAATCAGGATTTTATACAAATAGATACTTCTAATATTCTGTTTATTTGCGGCGGCGCATTTGACGGAATAGAAGAAATAATTCAAAGAAGAATCGGCGGCAATACTCTGGGATTTGGGCATCAAAAAAGAACCAAAGAGGATAATGAAAATATTTTATCATTAGTTGAATCCGATGATTTAGTAAGTTTTGGTTTGATTCCTGAGTTAATTGGAAGACTGCATATAATTACAACTCTTAAAAAAATAAGCATTGAAGATATGGTTCGCATATTAGTTGAACCAAAAAATTCATTAATTAAACAGTATCAAGCTTTATTTGATTTAGATAATGTTAAACTTACGTTTGAAGAAAAAGCATTAGAAGCAATTGCAAAAAAAGCATTAAAAAGAAAAACCGGAGCAAGAGGTTTAAGAAGTATATTAGAAGATATATTGCTTGATATAATGTATCAATTGCCTGAACTTTCGGGATATGAAGTTATAATTACAGAAGCTGTAGTTCAGAAGCAAGAAGAGCCTCTTCTATTAAAAAATAAAATAAGCGCATAAAAGGAAAAAAATGGGATTTTTTAAAAATGTATTTGGTTTTTTATCGCAGGATATGGCGATAGATTTAGGAACTGCCAATACTATTGTATTGGTTAAAGGGAAAGGTATAGTAATTAATGAGCCATCTGTTGTAGCTATAAAGAAAAACAAATTGGGTCAAGATGAAATTTTGGCAGTCGGTCAAGAAGCTAAAGATATGGTAGGTAAAACCCCAGGTTCTATTAAAGCAATACGCCCAATGCGTGATGGTGTAATTGCCGACTTTAATACAACCGAAATGATGATAGAGCATTTTATTAAAAAAGTTAACGGTTCAAAAATGTTTGCTTCTCCTAGGATTGTTATTTGCGTTCCTTACGGTTTAACGCAGGTAGAGAGAAAAGCAGTTAGAGAATCAGCACTTAATGCCGGTGCCAGAAGCGTTTACTTAATAGAAGAGCCTATGGCTGCAGCAATTGGTGCCGGTTTGCCAGTAACCGAACCAAATGGAAATTTGGTTGTAGATATTGGAGGGGGAACAACTGAAATAGGTGTTACATCTCTTGGAGGGCTTGTTATAAGTAAATCTATTAGAGTTGCAGGCGATAAATTAGATGCTGCCATTATGGATTATATTAAAAAGAATTTTAATCTTTTAATTGGTGACAGGGTAGCAGAAAACTTAAAAATAGAAATTGGAACAGCTGTAAAATTAGATGAAGATTTAAAAACTATAGTAAAAGGGCGTGACCAAATTGAAGGTATTTTGGCTTCAGTAGAAATTACCAGCGAGCACATCAGAGAAGCAATTTCCGACCCGCTGCACCAAATTGCAGAAGCTTTAAAAACTGTTCTTGAGCAGACTCCGCCAGAACTTGCGGGCGATATTGTTGAAAATGGAATTGTTTTAACAGGAGGAGGCTCTTTGATTAGAGGTTTGGATAAATATCTTTCCGATATAGTAAAACTTCCTGTTTTTATTGCTGAAGAGCCGTTGTTGGCAGTTGCAAAAGGAACCGGTTCTGCTTTAAGCAGATTGGATTTATTGCAGCAAACATCTTACGAAGATTAAAATTATATGAGAAAAAGAAACTTTATAGTTTTTTTGATTTTGGTTATTTTATTTGTTATTTTGACCAAATACAACGGGGCGGCAAAAAGTTTCTTTTTTAATTTTATAAATCCTATAAAATCAGCTTATTTAAATTTAACTGATTTAAGCAGCAGTTATTTGAGCCAAAAAGAAAAAATTAGAGAATTGGAAAAAATAAATAGTAAATTAAATATTGTTCTTATTGAGCAGTCTAATTACATTCAAGAACTTTCAAAAATATATAGAGTATTGCCCTCTTTAGTAAAGAAGCCGTATAAAAGTATTTATATGGTTAATGCTATTTCTTATGTAAAATTAAACAGATTGAATGAAATAATGCTTACAACACCTAAAAATCTTTCTTTAGAAGAAAACCATCCTTATGGACTTATGCAGAATGATGTTGCTTCAGGGGTTGCAAGATATAAAGACGGTAAATTATACGGCTACCTGCTTTCATACCCAAAGTGCACATTTAGTGTAGTTATAGGTAAAGATAGAATAAACGGTGTTGCTCAGGGGGATGGCAGCGAAGGAATGATAATAAAATTTATTCCTAGATGGTCTAAAATTGAAATTGGAGATATTGTAAGAACAAGCGGTTTAGATAATATTTTTTATCCGGATATACCTGTTGGCAAAGTTACAGATATAAAAGTATTAGACAGATATCAAGAGGTTAAAATAAAAATTTTTGCAAATATTAATAAACCGTCTATATTTTTCTTAATTTCAGATCCAAGACCATATTTGACAACGGATTATACACCTGAAACTTCTTTTCCTAACAGAGTTTATCCATTTGTGCCAACAGATAAGCAAAATAATATAAACAGTGCAAGCCAAACCAAAGAAAATGTAATTGAGCCTCAGTCTATTGATGAACAAGATTATTTAAAACTATTAGATTCTAGAATTATTTGGCAAAATCAATTGCAATTTGAACAAAACGAAGATAAAAATACAAGTAATGAGAATAATCAAACTTTTAAAAAGTTTAACTTAACCCCTAACTAATAAGATTTTAGTATAATATCAAACTAAAAAAAGGTCTATATTTATGCCAAAACGCACAGATATTAAAACGATTTTACTTATAGGCTCCGGTCCGATAATTATCGGGCAAGCTTGCGAATTTGACTACTCAGGAACACAAGCGGCAAAAACACTTAAAGAGCTGGGTTACAGGGTTGTGCTTATCAATTCAAACCCCGCAACAATTATGACAGACCCGGAATTTGCCGACAGGACTTACATAGAGCCGATTAACGAAGAGACTGTTGCAAAAATCATCGAAAAAGAGAATATAGATGCAATTTTGCCTACAATGGGCGGACAGACTGCGCTTAATGTTGCAATGAGTATGTATGAAAAAGGTATGCTTGAAGGCGTAGAGTTTTTAGGCGCCAACCCCGAAGCGATTAAAAAAGGCGAAGATAGACAAGCCTTTAAAGAAGCGATGATTAAAATCGGTATGGATTTGCCAATTTCAAAATATGCTTACAATTTAGACGAAGCCGTTCAAGCAGCTAAAGAGATTGGTTTTCCGCTGATTATTAGGGCTTCTTACACGCTAGCAGGCGGCGGAAGCGGCGTTGCGTATAATATAGATGAGTTTAAAGAGATTGCAAAAAGCGGTTTAGAAGCCAGCCCTATAAACGAAATTTTAATAGAAGAGTCGCTTCTTGGCTGGAAAGAATACGAAATGGAAGTTATTCGCGACAGTGCCGATAACTGTATTATTGTCTGCTCTATTGAAAATGTCGATCCGATGGGTGTGCATACAGGCGACTCTGTTACTGTTGCGCCGGCTCTTACACTTACAGATAAAGAGTATCAGCGAATGCGTGATGCTAGTTTTAAAATCTTGCGCGAAATCGGTGTAGATACGGGCGGAAGCAATGTGCAGTTTTCTGTAAACCCAAAAACGGGCAGAATGATTGTAATTGAGATGAACCCGCGTGTCAGCCGCTCTTCGGCGCTTGCTTCAAAAGCTACTGGATACCCTATTGCAAAAGTTGCAACGCTTTTAGCTGTGGGTTATACGCTGGATGAAATTACAAACGACATTACCGGCACCCCTGCTTCGTTTGAGCCTGTAATTGACTATATAGTCACAAAAATTCCGCGCTTTACTTTTGAAAAATTTGCACAAGCCGATTCTACGCTTACAACCGCTATGAAATCTGTAGGCGAAGTTATGAGTATTGGCAGAACTTTTAAAGAGTCATTCCAAAAAGCGCTTGTTTCACTTGAGACCGGGCTTATTGGATTTAACGGCAAAAATTGTGATGATGAAACTTTAAAAAGAGAAATCCGCCGTCCAAACAGCGACAGATTTTTATATATAGTTGAAGCTTTCAGAAGAGGTATGAGTGTAGAAGAGGTTTTTGAATTATCTAAAATTGACCCTTGGTTTTTGTATCAATTTGAAGAGATAACAAAACGCGAAAAAGAGATAAATCTGGAGCTTTTAAATAACGAGCCGCTATTTAGAAAAGTTAAAGCCGAGGGCTTTAGCGATGCAATGATAGCGCAGCTTATCAACAAAGAAGACGGCACAAATTTAACCGAAAATGATATTTATAATGCAAGGGTAAAACTTGGAATTGTTCAGCATTTTAACGAAGTAGATACCTGTGCGGCAGAATTTAAAGCCCTAACACCTTATTTATATTCGAGCACAAGCATTTCTAAAGAGCTGCAGCAAAGCAATCCAAGCAAATCTAATGACAAAAAAGTGCTGGTTATCGGCGGCGGTCCTAACAGAATCGGGCAAGGGATTGAGTTTGATTACTGCTGTGTTCATGCAGCTTTTGCACTTAACGATATGGGCATAAAGTCTATTATGTATAACTGCAACCCCGAAACCGTATCAACCGATTACGACACCAGCGATATTTTATATTTTGAGCCGATAGATTTTGAGCATGTGCGAAATGTTATAGAAACAGAGCAGCCAGACGGCGTAATTGTGCATTTTGGCGGGCAAACACCTTTAAAATTGGCAAAAAATCTTACGCAAATAGGGGCTAAAATTATCGGAACAAGCGCAAAAGTAATCGATGAAGCCGAAGATAGAGAGAAATTCTCTAACTTTATTAAGAAATTGGGCTTAAAACAGCCCGATAACGGCACTGCATTTACAAAAGAAGAAGCGCTTATAATTGCTAATAGAATTGGCTACCCTGTTTTAGTGCGCCCGAGTTTCGTGCTTGGCGGACGCGCAATGAGAACAGTTTACAGTGACAGTGAATTAAAAGAGTATATGGATGAAGCGGTAGAAGTTTCTAACGAATCGCCGGTTTTAATCGATAAATTCCTAAATAACGCAATTGAGCTGGACATTGATGCAATCAGCGACGGTAAAGAGGTTTATATAGGCTCTTTAATGCAGCATATCGAAGAGGCAGGAATACACTCCGGTGACAGTGCGTGTATTTTGCCAACCCTTTCAATCAGCGATGAATTGATAGCAAAAATAGAAAAACAGACTGCCGATATTGCTCTTGGGCTTGGCGTTGTAGGTCTTATGAATGTGCAGTATGCAATTTTTGAAAACGAAGTTTATTTAATCGAAGTAAACCCTAGAGCTTCAAGAACTGTGCCGTTTGTTTCTAAGGCAACAGGTCTACCGCTTGCAAAAGTTGCAACCAGGGTTATGGTAGAGGGCAACTTAAGAGAAGCGCTTAAATTTTACGATACTTTTGATGTGGTAGATTACAACTCTGTGCCGATGAAACCAAAACAAAAAGGTCATGTGGCGGTAAAAGAGGCAGTATTCCCATTTAATAAACTGCCCGGTTCAGACTTGATTTTGGGACCAGAAATGAAATCAACAGGCGAAGTTATGGGAATAAGCAAAGATTTCGGTTTAAGCTTTGCCAAAAGCCAGTTTGCCTCTAAAAACAATATTCCGCTAGATGGAACCGTATTTATTTCGCTTACCTCTGCCGATAAACCTTATGCAGGAGAAATTGGCAAACTGTTTATCGACTTGGGCTTCAAAATTGTAGCAACCAAAGGAACGCATGACGCCTTGCAAAATGCTGGAATAGATAGTGAGCATGTGCTAAAACTCAGCGAAGGACGCCCAAATATTGACGATAAAATCAAAAACGGCGAAATTGCAATTGCGATAAATACAAGCGACAATACTGCAAGCAAAACAGATGCTAAAAAAATCCGTCAAAGCGTTTTGGCAAATTCGGTTGCATATTTTACAACAATTGCAGCAGCAAAAGCGGCAGCAAAAGCGATAGAATCGCTTAAAAAATGCACAAACGGCATAGAACCTGCTGCTTTGCAAGACTATTTAACCGATGGATAAAATATTTTTAACAAATACAGATACAGCAATCGGCTTTGTTTCTAAAAATAAAAAGGCGCTAGATAGAGCAAAAAAGCGCCAATCCGGTAAAAAATATATAAAAGCCCTGCCCAACTGCAAAAGTATAGAAAAAAGGGTTCATAAAAAGTTTAGAAAAGCAGTTAGAAGAGCTGCGAAAACCACTTTTATAATCAGTAGCGACTACTCATTCAGAGTAATCAAAAACTGCCGCCACAGCCTACTTATAAACCGTCTAGACTGGGCATACACCACTTCTGCTAATGTAAGCAATAAACCATACAGTTACAATTTTGCATATTCTAAGGCAGATATAGTCATCTATCCGCTAAAAGAGCAAAACAGAGCTTCTAAAATTTATAAATTAGGCAAAAGAAAAGTAAAAAGGATAAGGTAAATGACTGTTTGGGAAAATAAAAATTTTTATATAGTAAAGCACGAAAGCAAACTGCCTTGGCTGAAATTATTTACAAAAACAGAATATAAAGAATTAACCGATATTCCAAAAGATATAAAATCAGAAATGTATGAACTTTTAGAAGTTATCGAAACAGCACTGATAAACTACTACAATCCCGACAAAATCAATCTAGCTTCTTTTGGAAATATGCTCCCAAGAATCCACTGGCACATAATAGCCCGTTTCCAAAACGACCCCTGGTTTCCCAAAACAACATGGGAAGAACCGCCAAGAGAATACAAATTAAACCTGCCAAATTTCGAGGAATTTGCCAAGCTATTGAAAGCGGATTTAGATGAGTATCGTTAATTTTACACACATTACATAATAGAATTATGCAATAAAATAAACTCAAACTTTAGTAAAATCTCCCACCGCAGTCATTCTGAGCGAAGCGAAGAATCTCGATAATGCGGCAGTAAAGAGATTCTTCTCTTCGCTCAAAATTACAAATAAATTGATTTATAAACTAATACACAAATCAACCCTTATTGCCCATAAAATCAAAATCACCTATTCAACCAATAAACCAAAGAAGATAAATTTTTAATACCAAAATAGAAATAATTTTTATTTTTATTATGAAATCTTCTAACATAAGTAAAACGGAAAATATCGTTATAATCAATATAAGTGTTCAAACCATATGCGCTATCTTTTTCCCAAAACGGTCTGTTTTGTAAATTTCCAAAAAGGCTGACTCCGGCACCTATAGTAAAATTTTTTTTATAATTTACAAAAGGGTCTATATCTAATCTTAAATGATTATCAATATGTTTACCAATATTTAAGCTTAATTTGCCTTCAATTCCATCAAATAATAGCCATTTTCTATACCAATATATACTGTATCCTAAAGACACACCTCCGTTTATGTTATCTATTGCAATTTCATGTGGAAATATTTTATATCCAATATTAGATATTGAATCATTGGTTTTAGGTATAAAAAGAGGCTGTATTTCTAATCCTCTTTTAGATGTTAATTTACTCATACTAAGCCATGCAGAAAATCCTACAGCTTTTGCAAAAGGTGCGTAATCTGAATCTTTATTGGCTCTTAAATTCTCTAGTGTCACAATCCTACTGACAATACTTTGTGCAATTTGTCTATACCACCTATTTGGATTTTCTTTTGCATAAGATAAAAAAGTATCTTTTTTTAAAGGTATATTGGAAGTATCAAGTTTAGATAAAAAAATTGAGAATTCTTTAGGAGAATAACGATAAGAATCTGCTAAATTTAAATCAAAAGCTTTGTAAATAGCTGCAAATCTATTAGCTTTTGCATTTGGCAATTTATTGCAAAATTCTGCTTTTAAAAGCATATTATATACTGTAATTGCATCTTTGCTTTTATTAAGATTTAATATATTTTTATAATATTCCATTTGTTTTACCAAGCTAGAATAAGTGGCAAAACCTCTTTTCTGCGCTTCTTGTGCAAAACGGTAAATAGCATCATAAACCCCGACATAATAATCATATTCTCTAAAATTTTTATCTAAAAAAGCTCCAAATGCCCACATAAAATTGCCGGTAATTGGATGGTATCGAGATGAAAGTATAAGATGCCTGTTTGGATTATAACGAAAATAATTATTTATAGTTTCATATAATTTCATTGAGCGGAAAATTTGAGTGGATTTAAACAGAGGAAGCAAATTTGTGCTTAATAATCCTATGTTAATTTCTCTATTTGGTTTATTTGAAATTCTTTTAAATCTAGGACTTTTGCAATTACAGTTACAATTTAAATAATTTTTTGCTTTTAAACACTCTTTAGGATTGAATCTTCTCATACTGTCTGGGTCAATAAATAAAAAATTGTCGGCTTTAGGAGCTAAAGCAAGTGCTAAATCAAGAGGAATATTGTTATATAAACCGCCATCTAAAAAATAATCGCTTCCTTTCTTACCTTGATAAATATAGTTCAGTTTTACCTGAGTAAATGCTCCTGGAAAAGCAGAAGATGCAAATAGAATATCTTTAATTTCTGCAATATTATTATCTAAACTTGGTATTTTTAATATATCCATAACTTTTAAATTTTTATTATTTAAAAAACGATTTTTAATATGTAAGGTTTTGTCTTTTTCATAGAGTGTCATAGGGATAGCAAAACTTTGAATTTTTATTTCTATACCTTGAAAATCTTCTATTATCGGATGGACTTTTGTAACTGTAATCCCCAAAGGAATTTTACACCCTTTTCTAAAAATAGGTTTTTGCATATAGTTAATAATATTTTGAGCTTTTTTATTTAAAATAGCTCTTGAAAAAAGCGAACTTTTATTACTGGAATTTTTTCCTTTGATAATTAAATCATTAATATCAATACCTGTCCATGTGTCATAGAAAAGATTATCGTTTACACTATTTTTATAATCATCTTTTTGACACCAATATACTCCGCTGAGCAAAGCATTTATAGAGCCTGCCGATGCTCCTGCTAAAGAGATAAGTTTGGGATTAACATCTTTATTTTTATCTTTAAGTTTGCGTAAAAGTTTTATCATAGCCCAATTGTAACCAGCTTCATATGCACCTAAACTAACTCCGCCGCTTATTACCATAGAAATTCTTATTTCTTTTCTTTTGGCAAATAAATTAAAATTTGGAATAATAAAACAGAGTAATAATATAAAAAAAATATTCCTCATTCATTCTCCTCTGAAATTCTAGTAGTTAATTATACTGTTTTTTAGTAACAAAGCAGATTTTTATTTTTAATATTTTTAAATATGAGGAAAGGAAGGGCTGCTTAATATGTTTTTAAAAACTCTTTTATATATTCACCTCCTGAATAGAGAGTCAAAAATACTGAAATCCAAAGCAACGCAGCTCCATATTCCCAGTTCATCAGCAGGAATCCAATTGCAAACATTTGAGCTACAGTTTTAACTTTGCCCATCCAGCTAGCGCTTATATCCATACCTCTGCTAATTGCGCTAACTCTAAGCCCCGTAATAAAAAGCTCTCTTGTTAAAATAAGATATATCGCCCACGGATTGGCGCGGTGGAGCATCATTAAGCCTAAAAATGCTGCAAGGGTTAGCATTTTATCCGCCAAAGGGTCTAAAATAGCGCCAAGGGTCGTGATTTGGTTAAATTCTCTTGCAATGTAGCCGTCAAAAAAATCTGTTGCGCTTGCCAGCACAAAAATAAAGCCGGCAAAAAAATCGAGCCAGCTGTAGTGAATTCCTTCAAATATGGGCAAATCTCTATTTACGAGAAGCACAAACATTAATGGAGCTAAAAGCAGCCTGATAAATGCTAAAATGTTTGGAATATTAAGCGCATCTTTGCCCATAACTGCCTGCTATCTAAAAGTTGTTCCGCCGTCAACAATAAGCGTATGACCTGTTATCCAGCTTGCATCGTCGGTGCACAGGAAATAAACGGCGCCTGCTAAATCTTCAGGAGTCCCCATTCTGTTTAGTGCAGAGCGTTTTATGGTTTCGGCTTTTACCTCTTCGTAATTTGTAAATGCTCTTAAGGCGTCTGTCTCAATCGGTCCGCCGCTTACGGCATTTACGCGGATCCCCATCTCTCCAAGCTCTGTTGCAGCGTATCTCATCATCGCTTCTACTGCAGCTTTGTTTGTTCCGTGCCCCGCGTAATTTTCTATATAGATGCGGTTTCCTGTGGAGCTTATTGTAACAATGCTTCCGCCGCCGACTTTTTGCATTCTTTTAGCCGCCTCTTGAGAACCCGCAACAAATGCGCCCACTGTTGCAGTATAAATATTAGCCAAACCTTTTTTGGGGCGAAGTTTCATAAATTTGCCGTAACCACCGACAACCGGGCGCCCGTAAATCATTGCATTGCTGACAAAAAAGTCAACTCTGTCGAAATCTTTGTCTATCTCTTCAAATAGCGGCTTAAACTGGTCGGTATCTAAAATATCAAGCTTGTAAGCCCTTGCTTTAATGCCGTATTTACTTTCTAAATCTTTTGCAATCTCTTTGGCAGCTTCTTTGTTAGAGTTGTAAGTAAACGCCACATTTACGCCGTTTTGAGCAAATTTATAAGCTGTTGCTTTGCCAATTCCTTTTGTTGCGCCTGTAATTACTAAAGTTTTTCCCTTCATATCGCTCATTTATGCTCCTACAATTTTGTATTTTTTTATTGTCTCTTCTATGCGTTTCATATTCTCTTTACTAGGCGGCACAAGCGGGAGTCTGTATTCAAGCGTATCTATTAGCCCCGCAATATACATTGCCGCTTTTATAGGTATTGGGTTGCTTTCGCAAAAGAGCACTTTATTTACTTCAAAAAGATCGTCGTTAATGGCTTTAGATGTTTTAAAATCCCCCTCAAGCGCTGCATGCACAAGTTTAGATTTTAAATCAGGCAGCAAATTTGCAGTAACAGAGGTAATCCCTTTTCCACCGCTGGCTAAAATAGGAAAATCTATCGCATCATCGCCGCTAAAAACATAAAGTTCGGGCACTTTTGCAAGCAGTTCAACAGTGCGCTCAATCGAACCTGTAGCCTCTTTTATGCCAAAAATGTTTGGAACATCGTTAAAGAGTCTTTTAACGGTTTCCGGCTTAATATCAACCCCTGTTCTGCCGGGCACATTATAAAGCATAAACGGCACTTCTACCGAGCTTGCAATCGCTTTATAGTGCTGGTAAAGTCCCTCTTGGCTTGGTTTATTGTAGTAAGGGCTTACGGAAAATAGGGCATCTACTCCGTATTCTTGGGCGTGTTTTGCAATATCAATAGCTTCATGCGTTGCATTGCTTCCGGCGCCCGCTAAAACTTTTGTATTGGTTCCTTTGCAAACCTCTACCGCAATTTCGATACATCTTTTATGCTCATCGTGGCTTAAAGTTGCACTCTCTCCGGTTGTGCCCACAGGACAAACCGCATCTATTCCGTTGTCTATCTGTCTTTTAATCAATTTTGCATAAGTTGCTTCATCTATTTTGCCGTTTTTAATCGGCGTGATTATGGCGGTAGTGGCGCCCATTATTAAAGAACTCATTTGTCTCTCCTAAGAATTATAGTGGTAGATTTGGTGTTGTCAAAATATTTTTTTGCAACCTCTTGAATATCTTTTAGCGTAATTTTATCTAAATTTTCTTCATAGTTAAGTAAAGGTTTTAAATTTCCTTTGGCTAAATAGCTTCCAAAAAGCGAAGCAATAGAACTTGAACTGTCCAGCTCTTTTAAAAATCCCACTTTTGTATTGAGTTTAACTTTGTCAAGCTCCGCCTGGGTAATTTTGCCATCTTTAACATCTTGAATCTGCTTAAGTATCTCTTTTTCCAAATCTTCGGCTTTATATTTTGGTGTTGCCATTGCCAAAAATATAAACACACCTGCATCTTTTAAATCCATATTATAGCCGTAAACCGTAGTTGCCATCTGCTTTTGCTCTACCATATCTTTATAAAGGCGGCTGCTTTTGCCATTGCTTAAAATATCGCTTAAAACACTTAATGCCAATTGGTCTTTATCGTCAAATTTAGGAATAGAGTAAGCAATCGCCAAAGTTTCTACGCTGTTTCCTTTTTTATGCTCAATAACTCTTTTGCTTCCGTTTCTTGGTGCCAAATGTGGCTTGAATGTTGCAAATATAGAGCTGTTAAAATCACTTTTTTTGTTTTTAATATGTCCAAAATATTTTTGAGCCTCTTTGAAAACTTCATCTTTGTCAATATCGCCGCTGACAACCAAAATAGCGTTGCTTGGCTTATAAAACTTTTGATGAAACTCTTTTAAATCGTTTATATTCCAGCTTTGAATATCTTTCATAAAGCCAATCGGTGTCCAGTGGTAGCTGTGTGATACAAAATGCTCGTTAAAAAGCCTAAAATACAGATAGCCGATAGGATTATTGTCTGTTCTCCATCTGCGCTCTTCGGCAACAACCTGGCGCTCTTTTTGAAATTCGCTGTCTTTAAGACTTAAATTTTCCATCAATTCGGCAAAAAGCTTCATTGAAACACCCATATATTTGCTTGAGCTTTTTATAAAATAGTGCGTATAATCAAATCCGGTAGATGCATTGTTCACCCCGCCATGTTCTTTTACGATTTTGTCAAAATCACCGGCTTTAAGATGCTTTGTTGATTTAAAATTCATATGCTCAAGCATATGCGCAATGCCGCTTTTGCCCATCATTTCATCACCGCTGCCGACTTTATAATATATGTCTGTAGTGACCACACCTGTATTGTTATGCAGCGGAATTGCACAAACCGTTAAATTGTTATCTAAAATTTTAATATAATGTTTTGGTAATGAACTTGCCATTAACTCTCCTGCTGTTATAAATAAAAAAGCCATAATTTTTAATGCTTTCACTTGTTTATCTCCCTTTGATTTGAAGAGTAAAGCCAAAAGCTATAAGCTTAAAGCTTTTATTTCTTTGTGATTATAGCGCATATTTTTAAAGTATTAGATTTTATTTATGTAAACAAATATGCTTATATTTAAATTTTTAACAAAAGCTTATCTAAAAGCGAGGTGCTTAGCACTCTTTTGGCGTAGCCTAAAAGGTAGGTGGCTTTGGTTATGTAGTATCTAGGCTGAGGTTTTGGGGTTAGGATAATTTGGTGCACTTTTGAGGCTACGGCGCTGGCGGGCAGGGAGAATGGGACTTTTTTGCTTTTGCCGGCTTTGGCGTCTAGGTATTTTTGTTTGTGGTAAACGTTTTCTAAATCCAGTTTATCAAGCGTTTTAATTGCATTTTTCCTAAAATCGCTCTCTATGGGACCGGTGTTTAGCAATACGGGGTAAATTTCGGTATTTTGCAGTTCTAGTCTTAGGGTATCGGTTAGACCCTCTATTGCGTATTTGCTAGAGTTGTAAATTCCGCGAAAAGGCAGGGCTACTATTCCTAAAACAGAGCTGTGCTGAATAATTTTGCCGTATCCTTGTTTGCGCATAACTTTTAGCACTTGACGGGTTGCTTCGTGCAGACCAAAAACATTTGTCTCGAACTGCTCTTTTAAAAACTCGGTCGGGACATCTTCTACCGCGCCCATCTGACCATAACCTGCATTATTAAACCACACATCAATTTTGCCCTCTAACTCTAAAACTTTTTCTATAACATTTGCGATAGATTCGTAATTGGTTACATCAAGATACATAGCGTTTTTGAAGCCTAGCTCTTTTAACTTTTGCACATCTTCTTCTTTTCTTGCTGTCGGGTAAACTTTTATCATTCTCTCTTTTAAATAAAGCGCAGTCTCCAGCCCGATACCCGTGCTGCACCCTGTTATTACTATGTTTGTCATGCACAATTCCTCTCTTTCTAGTGTTCTGGTTTTCTAGCGGCTAGAGGCTAGTTTGTTGTGTTATTTAATTTTCGGTGCGTTGAGGCAACGCACCCTACATTGTCAATATGTAGGGGTCAACCTGTGTGTTGACCCGTCGGTTATGATTTCCGTAATAGGTATATATGGCGTTTAACGGGGCGACACATAGGTCGCCCCCTACATTCGGAATACAGATTACTGATTACAAAACCCCAATTATCCATTATCAATTCTCAATTATCAATTAAAAAATGGTTTCCCTCTTTAACCCAATAAACGGTTGCAAAATCTTGAAAAAACTCTTTTGCGGCGTTTGGGTTTATAATTTTATCTTTTCCGCCTAAAATTACCTCTATTATGGTGCCTTGCTCTGCTATTTTTTGCAATTTTTCTTTTTGCCAATTGTAAAAAAGCAGCTCTTTCAATTCCGCTTCGCTTCCCTCTTTTAAATACGGTGTTAAATCCAAGCTAGAATCTGCGCGGGTGTTGTTTATAAAGTTGTTTATGTATGCTTGTTTCTCTTTTTTAAAATAGAGCAATTGCATCCGCTTGAATTTTTCGTCTTTGTCGTTAAAAAACGCAGGAGAGAGCAAAATAAGCCTGTCTGCCCTGCCCTTTTGCTCTAAAATTGATTCTACGGCTTTAATTGCACCGTAGCTAAAGCCTGCTACGGTAAAATCGGTGCGCTCAAGCCAAAAATTAAAAAGTGCGCTTTCGTTTTGCAGGCAAAATCCGCTAAAATAGCGCATCTAGCTCCTTTTTGATTTCGTCGTAACTTAAGTTTTCTTGCTCATAAAGTTTTTTTGCAATTGCATCTATTGCGCTTTGCAGGCTGTTTAGCGTAGATTCTAAATCTAAAATTAAATCTTGCAGCAAACTGCCGTTGCTCTCTTCTTGCATTATGGAAAATTTTTCGTTTGCCTCTTTTATTAAGCTTTTTGCTTTGGCTCTGTCTTGGGCGCCAATATTGTAGTAATCTTCGAATTTCTGTTTTAAGTAAATGCTTCCGGCTAGCAAAACCTTTGCTTCGTTTAGCACCGTTTGCTTAGAGTAAATGGATGCTTCTTTGTTGATATTTATTGATATTAAAAGCCCTGCTCTATCTACTTTAAAGCCTAGCCAAGAGGCAACTGCGGCTTTGCTTGCCTGATAATAGCTCTGTATTTCTCTCTCTTTATCCGTTAAAATAGGCACGCGCTTTTTGCCGTAAATTACGCGCTCTTTTACGCTGTCTATATCTTTTAATTCTACTGTTTCGCGCCCGTCTTTTAAGGCATTTAGCGCCGCTTCGTTTACCAAAGTTTCCAGTTCTGCAGGGCTGAAGCCTGCTGTTAATTTTGCGATATAAAAGGTATCTAGCTTATGCTTTTTGTCTTTTAAATACAAATTTAAAACCTGCTCGCGCTCATTTAAATTCGGTAAATCTATAAATATGCGCCTATCGAAGCGCCCCGGTCTTAAAAGCGCATTATCTAGCACATCAAGCCTGTTTGTTGCGCCTATTACTATCACTCCGCTTGCACTGTCGAAACCGTCCATCTCTACAAGAAGCTGGTTTAGCGTAGCTTCGCGCTCTTCGCTTCCTAAATTTCCGCGCGCTTTGCCCACCGAGTCTATTTCGTCAATAAAAATAATGCTCGGCGCCATCTCTTTTGCTTTGTTAAAAAGCTCTTTTACGCGCTTTGCGCCCATTCCTGCGTAAATATGCACAAAGTTTGCCCCGCTGTGGTAAAAAAACGGCACATTTGCTTCGGCAGAAATCGCTTTTGCAATCAGGGTTTTGCCAACCCCCGGAGGCCCTACGAGCAAAACCCCTTTTGGCATTCTAATGCCCAGCTTTTTAAACTTTAGCGGACTTTTTAAAAAGCTTATAATCTCTTCTAAATCCTCTTTTACTTCGCTGATTCCTGCTACATTTTTAAAGCTTATTTCGCTGTTGTATTGAGGGGCAATTTCGCTCTGTGCAATATTTACACCGCTCTCTTTTATGCTTTCAAATACGCTTTGCCCGTCTTTTGCGCTGTATCTTTTGAGTATCAGCATTAAAGAGGCAAGAATTAAAAGCAGCAGCAAAACCGCAACATAAATTAAATAGTTGCTGCTTTTGCCGTAAACCTTTACTGGGTATTTTGAAAAAATCTTATCTCTGTTTATGCCGCTTATTGCGCTTTTATAATCTCCTTTGTCGCTTTCTAAAAATATGTATTTGTCTTTAATATATATCGATTCTACCTTGCTGTTTTGCAATATTTTATTAAATTCGCCCGCACTTACAAGTTTGCTGTTAGAGCTTTTTACCAGCACGGTAATAAAAATTGCAAGCAGCATTAGAAACGCAACAATAATTATAGGCTTTGCTTTTTTATTTTTAATAAACTGCATAATTTCCTTCCGCTTTTGCTTCAGCTTTGTCGATTAAAATCCAAGAGTGTTCAATATCTTTATTGGATTTTACCGTAATTTGATTATAAAACTGGTCATATCCTCTGAAAATTCCATCTTTTTTGCTTTCTATTAACACAGTTAAATTGTTAGAATTTTTCAGCCTGAATTGGTAATTTTTCTCTTTTATCAATGCTGTAAGTTCCCGGTGTCTTGCTTTTGAAATTTTACCGTTAATCAGCACTTTTTGCTTTGCAGACGGGGTATTGTCACGCGGCGAATAGGTAAAGGCGTGAATGTGTGTAAGCGGCAGCTCTTTAACCCGGCTTATTGCTTCTTGCCAAATCTCTTCGCTTTCGCCGGGATGCCCCACGATAAAGTCGGTTCCAAGCGCATAGCCAAAGCCTGCAATTTTTTCAAAAAGCGCCAAATCGCTTTTGTAACTGTTGCGGCGGTTCATATACATAAGCATTTTATCGCTTGTGTGCTGAAGCGCAATATGCAAATGTTTTGCCATAAAAGGCTCGTTTAAAAGCTCTAAAAACTCATCATCTATCTGTATGGGCTCCAGGCTTCCTATTCTAATGCGGCGAACGCCTCTGATTTTAGAAATCTCTTTAATAAGTTTTGCAATGCTTAAGCCCATATCTTTGCCGTAACTGCCCACATTTGTGCCGGTCAAAATAAATTCGCCAAAACCGTTGGCAGCCAGCTTTTTAATCTGCTCCAAAACCTGGTTTATCGGCAGGCTTCTGGCATTTCCGCGCACATAGGGGATAATACAGTAACTGCACCTAAAATCGCACCCCTCCTGCACCTTTATAAACGCCCTGCTCTTGCCTACAAATTCGCTTACTACCGTGCTGTCGATATGGTTTAAATCGCCGATTTGATAAAACGGTCTCTCTTGCTTTAAAATGGTATTTATTTTCTCTTTTTCCGAATGCCCAAAAACGCCAAATACTTTGCCCTTATCTAAAAGTTCTTTACCCTTGCTGTGCGCCCCGCAGCCGGCAATTAGCACTTTAGCGCCGCTGTTTTTTCTCTCTACTCTGTTTATATAACCGCGAACCGAACTGTCCGCCCCGTTTGTAACCGTGCAAGAATTTACCACCACAAAATCCGCCTCTTCTTCGCTCGCGGCAAGCTTGTAATCTTTTAATTTGCTTATCATTATTTGTGTATCGAATTGATTAGTTCTGCATCCAAATGTTTTAAAAAATACCTTTTTGCTCATTAAATCTCCGTAAATTGGTTGATGGTTTATAATTTATGGTTGATAGTTTTATTAGAAATAGTATAGCTTTTTTTTGCTATATTTTAGGTTAGGAATGAGGTATGAGGATTAGGAAGCAAGAAATAAGAAATAGAAATTTTGGAAGATTTACACTCTTGTCTGAGAGCTCAGCAGATTTTTGCAAATATTTCCTTGAGGTTTAAATTTAATTGCTAAATATAATAATGGTGCTTAACTTTGCACCATTATATTTATAAATAATTCTATTTGCTTTGCACAGACTGGGAACCAGATTGTGTTGGTTTCGCAGGCTGCGCAGGAGTAGAAGTTTCATCAGGATTCAATCTGCCTTCTGTGCAAATAATCACATCTGTTGTCTTATTATATTTACTTACACAATTTGCTGTAACTTCCGTATCTTTTATCTCTTTATCTAAAGACTCAATTGCTTTTTTCTTTTTGGCTTCATTTAAATTATCAAAATCATAATCTTGTGTTCTGTCACCTAATTTATCATTGATTTCTCTTATTGGAACAATACATTTTTCTGCCTCTTCTTTATTTGAAGCTTTTGCAATACACTCTTTAGCTTTTTTCATTTCTGCTATAAGAGGCTTTAGATACTTTTTCTGTTTAGCTAAATATCTTTTTCCTAAAGTATTAATAATGTCTTTTTCTAAATCAGGAGTCACAGTTAGA
The DNA here is from genome assembly GCA_027081355.1 of Campylobacteraceae bacterium. Lineage (GTDB taxonomy): Bacteria > Campylobacterota > Campylobacteria > Campylobacterales > Sulfurovaceae > JAADEQ01. The sequence continues at coordinate 4,035 of JALWKP010000171.1, read as the reverse complement.
TTTTTATCTTCTAAGTTAATACCTTTTTTCTTCATTTCAGCTTTTAAATCCATTATAGAGTTTATATAATCATCAGTTCTAACTAAAGAAGCTCTGTCGTTACTGTAATCACCATCTTCTATTATATGAAAATCAGGCAATTTAAACTCTTTTTCCGGAATTTCTTTATTAAGCACTACCTGAACAGCTTTTTTTTCACTGTAAAAACCTGCATTTTTAATAACTATTTTTAAAGGAATACCTTTATATAAACAGACTTGTTGGTCATTATATTCCCAAACATCACACTCTAAACCGGCAATTTTTTCAGTTCCAGTTTTCTTTGCACCCAGCTTAATTAAAGATTTAACGCTTTCATCCGATAAATCAAGTTTTTGAGCAATAGCCAAATCTAAATCCCTGTCTCTGGTTTTATAAATTTTTTTATCGTCATAATCAACAGTATAAACAGTCCCGTTATTGCTAAAAACAAGAGTATGACGGCTTCTGGTATCATTAAAATCACCAGACTGAACTTCGCTTACATCCTCTTCTTTTAATTCCTTTGCTCCCCAATTGTCAAATACCAATCTGGCAACACCTTGAACTTCTGAATTTAAATTATTATCAAAACTTTGCGTTTTGACATCATAGCTAATCATACCAGACTTAAATTTATATAATTTAAAAACTGTCCCTGCGTTTAAAAAAGAAAAAGCTAAAAAAGATAGCATAATTACGATAACCCTCATATTAAATCCTCTATAATTAGACTTGTTGCGATAATATTATACCTAAAAAAATAACTTATAATGAAAGTTTTTTTATAAAATTGACAAATTATTATATAAATGTTTTATTATTTCACATTATCAAAATTATCTTGCAATTTTTATCTATAGTTTAATAAAATGCAATCATATTTAATTTAATTCGTAATTTGAGTGAAAATTCAGTTGTTTTATACGGCGGCAAATGTAAATTTTTTAATTCTCTCTTTGGCTTCTTTTATTATCTCTTCGTCTTCGCTTAAATCGAGCCATTTAAAGGCTTTGCCGCTTTGGATGGTTCCGTCTAGCAGGTCGCCGCTGTTGCGGTATTTTAAGTCTAGCATGGCTATTTTAAAGCCGTCTAGCGTGTTGGAAAATTCCTGCAAGCGTTTGGGCGGGGTTTTGGCGTTGGTGTAGAGGTAGCAAAAGCTCTCTAACCCCTGGCGCCCTACTCTGCCGCGCAGCTGGTGCAAGGTTGCAAGACCGAAGCGCTCGGCACCTACAATTACGATAGTGGTCAGGCGCGGAAGAGAAATTCCAACCTCTATAACGGTTGTAGCTAGCAAAATGTCGCCTTTGTCTCTAAATTCCAAAAGCACGCTGTCTTTTTCATCATCTTTGCCGTGGGTGACATAAACATTTTTAAAGTTTTTTTGCCAATACTTTTTTGCTTCCAAAAGCGACATATAAGGCACTTCGCTGCTGGGTTCTACCAGCGGGTAAACGATCAGCACTTGGCGGTTTTGGGCAATTTCGGCTTTTATGTGTTCTAGCAGTTTATTAAACTCGCTTCTGCCAATAATTGCGGTAGTTATTTGCTTTTTAAATGGCAGCATTTTTATTGTGCTAATATCTATAAGTTCGCTCTCTATCATCGCTTGGGTTCTTGGTATCGGGGTTGCTGAAAATTGCAAAAAGTGCGCCCCCCTGCCCTCTTGCTTTAGCATTGCATCAAGCATTGCACGCTGATTTGCGCCAAAGCGGTGCTGTTCGTCTATCATTATAAGCGCTGCTTTTGGTAAATCGTCTTTATAAAGAAGCGCGTGGGTTCCTATGATAAAATCGGCTTCTTTATAATCGCCTTGAGAGTTTTTTTGCGTAACAAGCGCCAGTTTTAAATGTTTGCTAACAAACTTTTGCGCCTCTTCAAAAAGCTGGTTTGCAAGCAGGGAGGTAGGTGCCATTAATACCGATTTATCTTTGCCGGCAATCATTGCAGCAGCCAAAATAACCATTGTTTTTCCGCTGCCTACATCGCCTATGATTATACGCTTTGCCGCCTTTTTTGTGCTTGATAAATCTTTTTTAATATCCTCTATTGCATTTAGCTGGTCTTGTGTAAGAGTAAAGGGCAAATCTTTTAAAAACGGCTCTATACTGCCGTTTAACGGTTTTATTGCAGGGGTAAATGTGCGTTTTTTGCGCATTTTGTAAAGGTGGTTAAACGCTTCTGCCGATTTTAAGGCTTGAATAATCTCTTCTTTAAATTCGCCATCTTGCTTAACTTCGCTAATTGATTTTGGAAAGTGCAGTTTTAAAACCGCTTCTATCTCGTTTGGCTTTAGCGCCGCTTTTATTAAATTCTCTTTAGTTACATATTTTGCAATTAAAGCCCTTATTTCACTCTGTTTTAAAACGGTTTTATATTTTGGTGTAATTTCGCCGTAACTCTTTAGCGATTTTGGCTGCGAAATTTGCAATGAGCCCCTGAAATATCCGGCTCTTCCGCTTATAACATGTTCGCTGCCAATACTAAAAAGCTGTTTATGATAAGGTGTGGTTTTAAAGAAAATTGCAGTTGCCGTGCGGTTAAAATCGCTTAAAAAAAGCTCGACATAAAGCCTGCCGTTAAAGATGCGCGACCCCTTTACCACCGCTCTGGCAGTAAGAGTTTTGCCCTCTTCTATCTGGCTGCTTAAAGTTGTATCTTCGTAACTTGTCGGGGCAATCAGCGCCAAATCCAAAAGGGTGCGTTTTTTTAACTTTTTTAAAAGCTTTATATCGTGCGGCTCAAACATTTTTAGTGCTTTTTAGTAACAATGAAAAAGCTCATTTTCCCTATTTCATTATGCTTTTTAATAAAGCTGTTTAACTCATCAAGCGTCAGGTTTTCAATGATTTTAAGCTCCTCTTTGCTAAAGCCAAGCCCCACGCCGCTGTAATATTCGTTAAATGCGCGGCTGACTCTCTGGTTTAAGGTTTCTACTCTTAAAGGCTCGCTGCCCAGATAAAACTTTTTAGCGCCCTCTAGCTCCTCTTTTGTTGCGCCGTTTTTAACAAAGTTCTCTACCACCTCTTTTACAATCTTTTGCGCCTCTTTTTGAGATTCGAGTTTAGTTTGCAAATACCCCATAAAATAAGAGTTGGTTTTATTTACGACAAAACGGCTGTATGCAGAGTATGCAAGCCCTCTTTTTACTCTAATCTCTTCCATCAGGCGGCTGCCAAAACCGCTGCTGCCTAAAATAAAAGATGCAACTTTGCCGATAACACGCTCTTTTTTTTGCGAAATATCTACACTGTATGGCGCGCCAAAGTAAATATAAGCCTGTTTTGTCTCTTTGCTTACCTCTTTTACCTGCTCTTTGTCGCTGGCAACTATCTTTTTAAGCTCTTCGCTCTTGCCGCTTTTTAGGGCGCTTGCAAACTTTTTAGCAACCTCTTTTGCCTCATCTTCGCTAAAATCGCCGCCTATAACCACAATTAAATTCTCTAAAAGCAGATGCTTTTGCAAAAACTCTTTTATATCGTTTAATTTAAGCACCGAAATTGATTCTTTAGTCCCAAGGCGCGGATTTGCCAGTGGAGTGCCGCTAAAAAGCAGCGATTTTAAACCGTTGTTTGCAATATAGTCGTAATCGTCATCTTTTCTGGTTAAAACCGCGAGCCTTTTTGCCTGGATTTTCTTAAAAGTCTCTTCGGTGTAATTTGGGTCTTTTATTAATGAAATAAGCTTATTCAATCCAAAATCAAACTGCTCTTTTATTGTGTCGATACTAAATACAAAAGTCTCGTTGCCCGCATTTGCACTCACTTCAATAGCTTTGCTCTCTAAATCATTTGCAAATTTTATAGCACCATCTTTTGCCGTTCCTTCATTCAGTAAATCTGCACTAAGTGTCGCAAGCCCAGCTTTGCTGCTTGCCAGCGCCCCGCTGTTTTTAAAAATAAACTCCACACTCGTCAAAGGCAGCCTGCTGTCTTTAACAAAAACAACAGGCACCTCCACTGAATTTACATCAACCTTCAACAAACTAGCCGCCATTAAATATCCTTGTATTAAAAG
>JALWKP010000170.1 GCA_027081355.1 Campylobacteraceae bacterium | reverse complement strand
TTAAAACTTCATCTTCGTAAGAGAGCGAGCCGTCTTCTAAAATATCTGCTTCTATCCCTTTTAAAATTTTGAAATTTTCATACTTTTCATTTAATCTATCGATTTTTTCAAAATATTTTATTATTTTGTCTCTGCTTAAACCTCTGATAATACTTAAATTATTGCAGTGGTCAGTTATTGCTATATATTCGTAGCCAAGCTCTTTGGCACTCTCTGCCATTGCTTCTATAGTATCAACACCGTCGCTAAAACCGGTGTGCATATGCAAATCGCCTTTAATATCGTCTATGGCAATTAAATCAGGCAGTCTATGCTCGGCTGCGGCTTTTAGTTCGCCTCTGTTTTCGCGAAGTTCAGGCTCTATATAATCTAAATTAAATGCCTTATAAAACTCTTTTTCATCTTCTAATGCTAACTTTTTCACTCCTTTATAGATACCATATTCGTTTACTTTTAAGCCCATTTCTGCCGCCCGTTTTCTAAGGGCTATAACATGCGCTTTTGAGCCTGTAAAATAGTGCAGCACAGTTGCGAAATGCTCATTTTTTACTACCCTTAAATCCACCTGCAAAGAGTTTTGCAAAACCACGGTAGAGCGGGTGTCGCCTGCGCTTATTACTTCTGCAACTTTTGAAAATTTCGTAAAATAGTCTATTACAAGCTCGGGTTCTTTTGCGCTTGCTGCAATATCTAAATCGCCCACTGTCTCTTTTCGCCGCCTAAAACTGCCCGCAATTTCTACTTTAATTATACCCGGCGCTTTTTTTAAATAGTGATATAGTTCGTTTGCAAAAGGTTCTGCTTCGGCATATAAAAAGCGTATGCCTTCTTGTTTTAAAAACTTTAATCCTTTGGCAATTTTCTCTTCGAGCTTGGGACCAAACCCTTTTAACTTTCGGATTTTATGCTCTTTTGCCATTTCTTGCAGCTGTTTTATTGTATTTATATGCAGTTTTTCATAAAGGGTTTTTACCCTGGAAGCGCCAAGCCCTTCGATTGATAAAAAGTCAAGCAGCGCGGGTGGAAACTGCTTTTTTAATTTTTCTAGTTTTTGCAGTTTTCCCGTTTGGACAATCTCTTTTATTTTTGCGGCTATCTGTTCGCCAATAGTTGGGATTTTTGTTAAATCTTCGCCGTTTAAAACCATTTCTTCGAGGTTTTTAGGCAAAGATTCTATTACCCTTGCAGCATTTTTGTAAGCGCGCACTTTAAAAGGGTTCTCGCCCTTTATCTCTAACAAATTTGCAAGTTCTTTAAATATATCGGCTATTTCTTTGTTTGTCATTCTGTATTATACTACGATTTTACAATTATTGCACAATTATATTGCAATTTCTACACATTTAAATTTTACAATACGGTATAAACCAATAAAGGAGAACGTTATGAAAACAGTAATCAAAGGTTTTACGGTATTATTGTTTAGTTTTATAATTGCCGGATGCGGCGGCGGAGCAGGTAATGGTTCTGCTGGAAATAATTCTTCTTCTGCTAGAGCAGAAACTTTTTTTCCAAGAGACAGCCGTTTGGCTTACGCAAATGACAAAAATGCCCAAGAAGTTACAAACTTAATTATCGGATATAATACAAACGATATTGTTCCAAGAAACAAAATTACCGGCAAAAGCGCTAAAATGTCAGTATTAAAACTTGCAATTTCAGAGTTAAAAGAATTTAGAAAAAGCAGCAGTTTGAAAAAAAGCAATAAAGTTATTGACCAAAGCGATTACTGCGAGAGCGGCAGACTGTATAGAGATGAGTTAAGTGACGGTTCGATAGATTTTGAGTATCAAAATTGCTCAAGAAACGGCTTTAGATATGACGGAACAGTAAATAAACACCGCTACGGCAATAAATTAGACATTACCTATAAGAGCAGCTTTGAAATAAAAAACGAAAGCGACAACAGCACTATTTTAGTTAAAAAAGATTCTAAAATATCGCTAGAGCAAATCGGTGATAATGAATTTAAAATTTATTTAAATTTAATAACTACTCAAGATGGCAAAAGCAACGGATTTGAGCATACGGTATTTATTTATGAAG
>JALWKP010000169.1 GCA_027081355.1 Campylobacteraceae bacterium | reverse complement strand
CTTTTCTTATAGATTTAGATGCCAAATCTATATTTGTAATAATCCCCTTTTTGACGCCATGAGATTTTGCAAAACCGTGCCCCAAAACTTTAACTTCCTGGGATTCATCAATTTCTGCGATAACTGCTTTTACTACAATAGAACCAATATCAACGGCTAAAAATATTTTGCTCACTTAAGATCCTTTACATAGCTGACTAATTTATACTTTTTAGAAAGTTTGTTTATTAAATTTGAATATAATTCATTCTCTTTAATTGCAGTGATTTCTTTATTTAAAATTTCATTTGATGTATTGTTGTCTAATATTTTCTGTTCTTGAATTTTATAAACCACTACTCCATTGCCAATATCAACCTTATCAATTTTTTTGTTACTGCCAAAAACTCCTTTTATCACCTTCATACTCTCTTGAGGAGTTAAAGAAGGCAATACTTTAAATTTAGAAGGAGTAATATACCCTTTAGATTCCAAATTAAAACTCGCACTGTTTTTCATTTTATTTTCAGCTAATTTATATAATTCTTCTTTTGCTTTTTCTATTTTATAATCTTTAACAGCCATATCTTTTGCTTGCTCAAAACTCATTTCTTTCGGTTCTTCAATAGCTTTTAAATGAATTGTAACATATTTATTGCCTACAATTTTTGGCTTCAAATACTCACCTGTCTTTGCTTCTTTTATTGCCTGCCAAATTTTAGAATTAAACTTGCTGTCATTTTCTTTTAAAACAACATTTTCTGAAGCTGCAATTTTACCTTTTTTAAATCTGCTTCTTGCAATAGCTGCCAATTTTTTAATTTTTGACAATTTTAAATCTTTAACAACTCTGTCTTTAACATTTTTTAACGCCTTTACCTCTCCTTTATCATTCAGATAGTTAAAGCTGTTCTCTTTATAATATTTTTCTATTTCAGATTGAGTGACATTAACATCTTTAGAATCTGTCCAAAGCAGTTCTAAATCATATTTCTTATCCGTTAAATAATTTAATTTGTTTTTTTCCCAGTATTTTTTTACTTCATTTTCATTAACTGTTACATTCACATCACTCAATTTTAAAACAGTGTATTTAATTTTATCTGCAATGTTAAAAGATGAAGCCAAAACCTCTTTCTCAAATTTCAAAGGTTTAATAAAAATTAATTTTGATAATTTTCTAACTGCTATTTCATCTTTTAAAATAGATTCAAAATCCTTAGCTCGCAAACCTCTTGATTTTAAAAAGCTTTCATAAATGCTTTTTTCAAATTTGCCGTTTTTATTTTGAAACAATGGATAAGATACAATTTTTTCTCCTATCTCTTCATCTGTAACTACAATTCCATACTCTTTAGCCATATTCAGAAGAAGAGCCTCTTGAACCAAGTTATTAAACACTTGTTTTTGCAAACCTAATTTCTCTGCTAATTTTTTATCAAATTTATTTCCAAATTTTTTAGCATATTGAGCATATAAATTATTATATTCAAATCCAAATTTAATTTTAGAAATAGAAATATCTCCAACTTTTGCAACCGAACTGGAACCTGTTCCAAATTTAACACTCCCCCAGCCAACAAAACCTGCGCCAATAAATGCAATAGTTGCAATCCATATAGTTATTACTAAATATTTATTATTTTTTTGCATCCAAGAAATCATTGTATTACTGCCTTAATATTAAATATTGTAAACTGCTTTTACAAGTTTAACTTAAAAAATATTAAATACTCTTTTAACTGTAAACTCTAAGCTTAACAATTTTACAGTTTTTATGGCATATTATTTAATATTTTACTAAAAAAAGCTCTTATATTTACAAATTTAATCAGATAAAATGGGAGTTTGTTATCATACATTTTTTTCATTAAATTATTTGACACAAAGTTGACAATTTTAAAAATTTTTTTATTTTTTTTTAATAAAGTTTACTTTCTACACACTTTTCTTAAATTTTTATAAAACTTTTCTTATATAATTTTTGTTAATATAAACAAAAAAGGAATAAATTTTGAAAAATAAAGAGTTTGAAGAGTTAGATTTAAAATACATTTGGCACCCCTGCACGCAAATGAAAGACCATGAATTTTTACCAATAATTCCAATTAGTCACGGTAAAGGAGTTTATTTATACGACTTTGAAGGAAACAGTTACATTGATGCAATAAGCAGTTGGTGGGTAAATATTTTTGGGCACAGCAACGAGTATATCAATAAAAAAATAAAGGAACAGTTAGATAAATTAGAACATGTATTGCTTGCCGGTTTTACCCATAAACCTGCAATCGATTTAGCCAAATCCTTAGTAGAAATAACACCAAGAGGTTTAACAAAAGTTTTTTATGCCGATAATGGTTCTAGCGCTATTGAAGTTGCACTGAAAATGAGTTACCACTATTTTAAAAACAGAGGAGAAAACAGAAACAGCTTTTTATCATTAAGCAACAGTTACCACGGCGAAACAATCGGGGCATTAAGCGTAGGCGACGTGGAGTTATATAAAAAAACTTACAAACCTCTGCTTATAGATAATATCCAAACCCCAGTCCCCAAAGACAGCACGAAACAATCGGCATTAATTGCAATAGAAGAGTTAGAAAAAATCTTAAAAGAAAAAGCTTCTGAAATCTGTGCCTTTATAATAGAACCTTTAATTCAAGGGGCAGGAAATATGCATATGTATCACCCTATATATATAGAAAAGGCAAAAGATTTAACTAAAAAATATAATATTCATTTAATTGCCGATGAAATTATGACAGGCTTTGGCAGAACCGGAACAATGTTCGCTTGCGAACAAGCAAGTGTAACTCCTGATTTTATGGCGCTGTCAAAAGGATTAACCGGCGGCTATCTGCCTCTTTCTGCTGTTTTAACAACAGATGAAATTTACAGTGCGTTTTACTGCGATTACAATGAACATAAAGCTTTTCTGCACTCTCACAGTTACACCGGCAATCCAATTGCCTGCACAGCAGCACTTGCTGCTTTAGATATTTTTAAAAAAAGTAATATTATAGAAAAAAACAGAGAAAAATCTTTATATATGAGAAAATGGCTTGAAAAATTTAAAAAACTTGATAATATAGAAAATATCAGACAAACAGGAATGGTAGCCGCCTTTGATATTAAAGGTTATTCACCCAAACAGAGAATAGGTTTACAAGTTTACACTTACGGTTTACAACACGGAGTTTTGCTTCGCCCGCTGGGAAACACAATTTATTTTATGCCCCCTTATATTATTACAGAAAAAGAGATGGATAAAATGTTTAGCGTTGCTTACGAGGCAGTTTTGAGGATTAAGGATTGAGGGTTTAGGATTGAGGTTTTAGGATTGAGGTTTTAGAATAGGAAACATAATGACAGTAATGGCAATTTTATATACTTTATTCCATCCCATCACAAGCTAAAAACAAATCGAAAAACCTAAAACCTCTATCCTCATCTATTAATGTCAAAGTTTATTAAGAATAGAAGAGAATATTCCTTTAGATTCCTTTATTCTGTTAATATGCTTAGTTGCCCTATCAACACCCAATTCAAATGCTTTTTCGTATAACCTTAAAGCAATCTTTTTATTTTTAGGAACAGTAATTCCATATTCATAAAATTGAGCTAAATCGCAAACTGCATCGGGATAAAATTTATTTGCCAAACTTTTCATTAATTTAAAAGATTTAGTCAAATCTCTCTTTAATACCTTACCGCTAAATAACTCTCTTGCCAAAAGAAATTGTGCAAATTTAGAATCGGTAGAAGCTGCCAAAAGCAATACTTGCGCTGCTTTTGAAATATCATTTTTTTCTAAATAAAAACTGTATTCATCTAAAAGTTTTTGAACATCATAATCTGAATAACTTTCATATGCTGCTTTTTTTAAAAAATCAACAACCTCTTTTACCCATATATCACTCTGTTTTATAGGAGGAAAAATGACAAAAGACTGTCTGAATTTCTGCTCAATATTTGGAATAGGAGAATATATTTCATTTTTCTCAGATACTGCACTGTTTTTCTCTACTTTTTCATTAGAGGATATATTCTCTCTTTTAATATTAGAAGTTTTTTCTTCATTACTACTTGAAGTCTTTTTAATTCCATTAACGCTTAACTTGTCACCAAACCCTTTTGCCTTATTTAACATAGTTTTAGCAACAGAAGATTTTTTCTTTTCTTTTTCCTCATTTTTAGTATTCTTATCTTTTTTTGCAAATTTTGATTTTAAAGTTTTATATTTTGAAACAACTCTTTTTGTTTTTTCTTTTTTATTCTTTTTACCCAAAACTTCTGCACTAATTTCATCTAAAGGTGTATCCTTATCTGCATTTTGAACTGCAGTATCTAATTCTGTAGGATTTTCTAAAGGTTCTTCTTTAATTTCTGGAGCAACTTCTGGAGCTTCTTCTTGAATTTTATTAAATGTTTTTACATAATCATCTATTTTAGGAGTTTTTTCATAACTTTTTGTAACAGGCATTTCTATATTTTTTGCAAATGCTTCTAAGTCATCCTGTGTATATGCATGAGCTTTATAATCTTTAATTGTCTCTTTTGCCAAAGGACTCATCCTCAACATATCTTCTATGCCCAATACCTTTTCTCCATTATCATTAATATCTGGAGTTATCATCTCTTCAAAAGCATTATCTGCCAAATAGTTTTTAATTAAATAAAGAGCCTGTTTATAATTTTTTTTAGATAACATTAAAATAATTTCATCAATGTTATTATTATTTAATGACTTTAAATGGGTAGTTTGCAAAATTATTGTATCATCATCCCTTATGCCTATTGCTAATTTTATAATTTCCAACCTAATTTGTGTCTCTTCTTTTTGCATAACAATACCTTTTAGCAAAATAGTTACAGTTTTATTATAATACCATAAATAAAACGTTTTATCTCTTACAATATTATTAATTGTCAATTAAATTTACAATTTTTGTCAATTTGTAAACTTTAGGTGCCCTATATAAATACTCAAATATATTTAAATCTAATTACGATATTATATCATTAAAAAAGATTAAAGCGTTAAAAATGGACAATTCGCCACATATACCAGTGCTTTTAAATGAAGTTTTAAATGCCTTTAAAAATGCACAAAACGGAACGTTTATAGATTGCACGCTAGGTTTTGCAGGGCACTCGTTTGAAATTTTAAAAAAATACCCCGATTTAGAATTAATAGGAATAGACAGGGATGACGAAGCTTTAAATTTTAGCAAAAAGAAACTTGCACCTTTTAAGGAGAGAGTTACTTTGTTAAAGGGAAGTTTTTCTCAAAAAATCAAAGAGATAGACTTTAATAATATTACAGCAGTTCTGGCAGATTTTGGAGTCTCTTCTTTGCAATTGGATAATAAAGAGAGAGGTTTTAGCTTTGAAAGCAAAACTTTAGATATGCGAATGGACCAAAGAAACCCTTTTAGCGCAATTGATGTAGTAAACAGTTATAGCGCGCAACAGTTAGAAAAAATTTTTAAAGAGTTTGGCGAAATCAAAGAAGCAAAAAAAGTTGCAAATGCAATTTGTAAAGCAAGAGAAAAAGAGAAAATAACAAGCAGTGCAAAATTGGCACAAATTGCAGCGCAAATCATAAAGAAAAAAGGCAAAACCCACCCCGCAACACTGCTTTTTCAAGCAATCAGAATAGAAGTAAACAAAGAGTTGAATGAAATTGTATCCCTGCTTGATACACTAGAAGAAAAAAAGCCCAAAAACGGTATAATAGCGCTTATTACATTCCACTCTTTAGAAGACAGGCTTGTAAAGCAGCGCTTTAAAAAGTGGGCAAAAAAGTGCACCTGTCCAAACGGAATAATGCGATGTATTTGCGGAAACAACAATAATTTAGGCGTAGAATTAAATAAAAAACCAATTACCGCAACAAACGAAGAGTTAAAAATAAACCCACGAAGCCGAAGCGCCAAGTTAAGGGTTTTTAAATTTAAAGGTTAGCAATGAGCAAAAAAAAAGAGTATAACTCAAAATATTTTATAGTTTTTAGTATAATTACTATTCTTTTAATGCTAAAAATATACATAGCAAATGAAATTTACTACACAAGCCGCGATATACAAAAGCTTTCTATGAAAATAAACGCTCTAAAAGAAGAGCGCAATATTTTAAAACTTAAAATTGAAAAACTTAAATATAAAAACACTATTGCAGACCCTCTATCGACATATTTTGAAAGTAACAACACAATAGAAAACGAACAACCCAGTCAAGATACGGAAAAAGAAGACCAAGATACTCAACAGACAGCTTCTGCACAAACAGAAAAGACAAAAAAGAAGCAAAAAAACAGAACTAAAAGCACAAAAGATTTATTTAAAAGAATAAATAAAGAGGGGCTGTTTTGATTAAACGGTTTGTAACATTTGCAGTAGAAAAAGCAGCGCTTAACCATATATTATTTTTACTTATGTTAATACTTGCCGTTTTTGCATACAAAAGCATACCAAAAGAGCTTTTTCCGCCTGCTCAGCTTGACATTATTACAATAAAAGGCGGATACCCGGGAACAAGCGGGGATGTGCTTGATAAAATGGCAGTAGAGCCTTTAGAAGACGATATTAAAAACATTGCCGGCATAAACAGAATAGACAGCATAATAAAAAACGGCTCTTTTTTGATAACTTTAGAGTTAAAAGAGGGCTCAAATGCTCAAGATATTTTAAATGATATAAAAGATGCGATATCTAACCATCGCAAAGATTTGCCGGCAGATATGGATGAACCGGTAGCTAAAGTTTTGGTGCATCAATTTCCGCTGCTGCTTATTGCAGTTTCTGGCAATGTAAGCAAAGAAAAATTATTAAAAGCAGCAAAAACTCTAAAAAGCAGACTTTCCCAAATTAAAGATTTAGGCACTATCTCTATTAGAGGAGACTCTAAATATCAAATCCAAATAGAGTTAAACAGTGCAAAAATAGATGCCCTTAATTTAAATAAATCTTCAATTTATCAAGCTGTCTCAAATATAAGCTCTATTTTTCCGGCAGGAACATTTAAAGCTAAAGGCGGAAAATTTTATATATCTTCAATAAATGGTCAAAAAGATACCAAAAAGCTTGCAAATACACTGCTTCATATCAGTGGTAAAGTTATCCGTTTAAAAGATATTGCCGATGTTAAATACGGCTTAAGCACCCCAAGGGAAATATCTGATTTTAACGGCAAAGAGAATATATCTTTAAACGTAACTAAACAAAAAAGCGGAAATGCCATAGCTTTAAGTAAAAAAATAAAACAAATCTTGAAAAAATTCCAAAAAAAGTATAAAGATATCAAGTTTACAATTTACACAGATACATCTATTTGGATTAGAAACAGAATAAATCTTGTAACTTCAAACATATTTTTTGGCTTAATTTTAGTCTTTTTAGCAATTTTTTTAAGCGTAAACTGGCAAATATCTTTAGTTGTTGCAATGGGGATTCCTACAAGCTTTTTTATCGGGCTTATTGCAGCAAAATATCTTGGTTACAGCATGAATATGCTGACAATGCTTGGCGCACTTTTGGCTTTAGGAATGCTGGTTGATGAAGCAATTGTAGTTGCAGAAAATATTTTTAGACATATAGAGATGGGAAAAAACCCAAAACAAGCAGCAATTGACGGCACTACAGAAATGTTTCCGGCAGTTGTAACCGCCACATCTACTACAATATTCGCCTTTTTGCCTCTGCTTATTATGAGCGGCAAAATGGGTGTTTTTATTAAAGTTCTGCCCGTTATGATTTCTATTTTGCTGCTAAGCTCTCTTTTTGAAGCATTTTATTTTTTACCTCTCCACGCAAAAGAGCTTTTTGCTATAAAATCAAATACAAACTTTCAAAAAGAAGAGAGCCGCTTTTGGCAAAATCTCAAAACAAAATATCAAAATTTTTTAATTTCTCTTTTAAAAATAAAAAAAATCACAACAATTTTTATGACAATTTCAATACTTGCTGCAAGCTATTTTTTAATTAAACACAGCACATTTGAACTGATGCCGAAATTTGATGCTGAGCAAATATATTTAAGCGGAAAAACCGATATAAATAACAATTTAAAAGATACAAAAAAAGATATTTTGCCTCTTGAAAATGCTCTTTTAAAAAATATGGATAAAAAAAATGTATCGTCAGTAACTTCAATTGTAGGTATTAAATTTAACCCCGATAACACTTTTGAAAGCGGAGAGCATCTCTTTCATATTTTTATAAATTTAAATGAAAGAAAACCACAAAACTTTTTTGATAAATATATAAATCCGCTATTCTCTTTAGAGTATGACAACAGCAATATGAAACGTGATAAAAGTGCTTTTGAAGTTTTAGAAGATGCAAAAAAAATTATACAAAAATATAAACATTTAAAAAACAGCAAAGGCAATCCAGTTTTTAAAGATTTAACAATTTATGTTCCGCAAGCAGGGATTGTAAAAAATTCTATACAGCTTGATATTGTTGATGACGGCAAAAAAGACAGCAATTTTGCAATAAACAGACTCTTAAAAAAGCTTTATTCAATCCCTAATTTAACAGGAATTGTCACAAATAAAAAGTTTGGTCCAAAAGAGTTAAAACTTGCAATAAACAAATACGGACAAAAGCTTGGATTTAGCGAAAATTACCTTATTAGCGCTATTCGCGGACTCTTTTTAGATGCAGAATACAGTAAAATGCTAAATAACGAAGGAATAATTAGAGTAACCCTAAAAGATATAAAAAAAGATAACGATTTTGATATTAAAAATCTTTTAATATCTACGCCTGATGGCACTAAAACCGTAGCACTCAAAGATATTGTAACTTTTAAAAGAATAAAAAGCCCTTTAACTTTATACAAAGAAAACGGTGAAAGAATCTGGAGTGTAACGGCTCAAACAATTAAAGGCAAATCGGTAGCTTCTAAAGTTATGAAACAGTTAAAACCGACTATTGAAAATTTAAGAAAACAAGGATACAAAATTAATATCAAAGGAGAAGCTAAAGAAAATTCTAAAGTAATACGCGAAATGAGCGAAGCCGGAGTTATTGCAATATTTTTAATATTCATCTCGCTAGTTTTAATGTTTAACTCTTTAACTCTTTCGTTAATTACATTAAGCGTAATTCCTTT
>JALWKP010000168.1 GCA_027081355.1 Campylobacteraceae bacterium | reverse complement strand
GCAAAATGGATTTGCTAAGCAAGGCATAAAATGAATATATTTGCAATTACAGGTCCTACGGCTTCGGGCAAAAGCGATTTGGCTTTGGAGCTTGCTCAAAAAAATAACGGCGTTATACTATCGGTCGATTCGCTAGCAGTTTATAAAGAGATAGATATAGCCTCGGCAAAACCGAGCAAAGAAGAACTCTCGCTTGTTAGGCATTTTGGCATAGACGAGCTTTATCCAGATGAAAAATTTAGCGCAATAGAGTTTATAAAGCAGTTTAAAGAGGCAAAAAATTGGGCAAAAGAGCACGGCAAAAGTTTAATAATTGTAGGCGGAACAAGCTTTTATCTTAAAGTTTTAACCCAAGGAATCAGCGATTTGCCAAAAATCAGCAAAAGTGTTAAAGAAAAAGTTGACAGCCTGCTTTTAAATTTAGACCTAGCTTACAAAACTTTGCAAAAAATAGATTCACAATATGCCAAAAATATCGCCTCTAACGACAGATACAGAATAGAAAAAGCGCTAAGCATTTATTATGCAACAAACACCCCGCCTAGCCAATACTTCAAAGAGAACCCGCCAAAAGCAATCGAACCCAATCTGCCGATTTACGAGATTAAAATAGAAAGAGAACTTTTAAGAGAACGCATAAAATTACGCACGGCTAAAATGCTGCAAAGCGGCTTAATAGACGAAGTTGCCTATTTAGAACAAAAATACGGCAGAACTCCTCAATCTATGGGTGCAATCGGAATAAAAGAGGTTTTAGACTATTTCGACGGAATTTACAGCAAGCAGGAATTAGAAGAAAAAATAGCTGTCCATACCGCAAGATTAGCAAAACGGCAGGTAACTTTTAATAAATCTCAGCTTAATATTGAGTTTAGCGGGAGTGTCCAAGAGATTAAGGAGCATATAAATGGATATAACAAAATATTATGACCCCTTTTTGAATTACTTGAAAGATATAAGAAAATATTCTCCTCAAACTGTTAAAACTTATACTATTTCTTTGCAGATGCTAAAAGATAATTGCGAAATTATTAAAGAGGAAGAGGGGTATATTTTAAATATTACATCTTTAAGAATTAAATTAAAAGAGCACTCTAAGCGTTCTATATCCACCAAATTAAGCGCTATCCGTTCATTTGTAAAATATATCAAGAACTTCCACAATATCGAAATAAAATTAAAAGGAGACCAGAGTGTAAAAGTGCCTAAAACCCTGCCTAAACCTATAAAATCCGAAAATATTTTAGAGGTTTTAAACAGTTGCGATTTAGAAACTGCGCTTTTAATAAAAATTCTTTATGGTTTGGGGCTTAGAATTAGCGAACTTAGCAACTTGAAATTAGAAAATATATCTCAAAACTGGGTTCGGGTTGCAGGAAAAGGAAATAAAATTAGAGAAATTCCAATTGTAAGCGCTTTAAGCAAAGATATACAAGAACATATACAAAAAAACAGAAATAAAGTTTATCTGTTTGAGAAAAAGGGAAAAGCGCTTAAAGATTCGCAAATAAGATACAAAATAAACAGAGCATTTGCAAAAAAAGGAATAAAAGCCACCCCTCACCAGCTCCGCCACGCATTTGCAACCGATTTGTTAAGCGAAGGTGCGAGAATAGCAGATGTAAGCGAACTCTTAGGACACAGTTCTATGGCAACAACCCAAATTTATACAAAATTAAACAGCAGCACAAAATTAAAAAACTACCTAAAAGCCCACCCGCTAGCAGATCAGAATCTATAAAAAGAGAAACGAGCCAATAAGCTGAGTTCGATGGATACTCTCAATATTAAATAGCAAAGGTGCTAAATATTTCACAACTTGCGGTTTATGGTATAATAAAGAGGTATAAAGATGTTATTGTTATCACCCCTATTACCTGATTGGAAAACTTATGTCGATGCATATTAATATTTTTGTGTTATTAATTCTATTTAGTCAAATGATTTATTCTAAAGTATGTCCGGATAAAGAGTATATTAAATATAAATCTTTGTCTTTTGTTCGTAAAGGATTTAAATCTGCATATGCTTTTAATCCAAAAACAAAAGAGGCGGAATGTGAATTGGGTATAGATACCTATATTTATAATAAATATAATAAAAAGAAGAACAGCAAACCTATTAAGATAATCGGTATTGTCACCGGAATAAGGGAAATAGGCGGCAAATTTTTAATAATACACGCATTTGCAGGTGCTCATAACGGAGTGGTATATTTTTTTAATAAAAAAACTTTTGTCGGCGATGAGGGCATAATGTATATACTAGAGCCAATAAAAATAGATAAAAAAAATAATTATTTTTTTTCAAATATGGGCGAGAGTATATTTGTAAATACAAAACTAGGAGCAAAAAATATTATGATAGAAGTTTTAGTTTATAATATGGATAATAATAAAAGTATAAAATTACAGAAATATAAAATGTATAACAGTAATGGAAATATAAGTTTCCAAAAGCAGGAAAATAAAGAAAGGAAGCAGATTTTTATAAATCAATAGGTCGATAGGAATGGTAATGAAATATTTAATAATTATACTGCTCTCATTTAAACTTATTGCCAGTGCAGGATTGGAAAAAGCAGAATTTTATAATGTAATGCGAAGTGATGATGTGTGTTCCAGTTATAATTTTAAATATAGATTTATGAATAAATTAAGTTTTCAAAAAGCGGAAGAAAAGATAAAGGAATTAATAAAAAACAGGAATAAACCTAAATTGGTTTTTCCTCAAATATATAAAGTGTTTTATAAAAATAAGGTTAAATATAAAATAGAAATTTATAATGGTTATTTGTTTCCTTCGTATATTATTTATTTAGATAGAAAAGAAAGACCTGTAAAAGAAATTAATAGTATAGAAAAAAATATTACTATAATTAAATATACAAATAATAAAAAAATATTTTTTAATGATAAAGGTGTAATAGATTGTTACTGTTTGTTTAAAAAAAAGGGAAAGCTTAAAAAAACAACTTGTGAAACAGGCGATTGGTAGCCATCTCCTCAAGCAGCTTGATGTTAAAGATATATATTCAAAATCCTACATCCTAAACCTCACCCCCCCCATTCCTAACTCTCGTATCTCGAGCCGTCGAAAAAGTTTAAGCCAAATGCCAAGGCGAAAGTTAAAATTGGGGCGACGAAAAGATACCATTTGAAGCTTTTTTTGAAAATGTAAATCATTAAACCGGCATAAGCAACAATTAAAGTTATGAGGTGAATTATAAACAGAGGAACAATCGGGCGGGTTAAGATTGCACCGCTGTAACCGACGGCTATTATGTAGATAAAAATAGCAGCAGCAATAGCACTTTTCTTGGTGTCTCTTTTACGAAACCAGTCAAAAGCTATAATTCCAATTGTCAGTAAAACAAAAAGAGTAATTTTTCCCGCCATAATTTTCCTTTTTTGTTAGGGTGAAGGTTAAAGGGGATGAAAATTAAAAAAACTAAATCCTATCCAAAACCTCAATGCCTAAAATTCCTAAGCCTGTTTTTATCGCATTTGCTGTTGCTTTTGCCAAGTTTAAGCGGCTGGTTTTAATGTTTTTGGGCACGCCCTCTTTTAAAATCGGGTTGTTTTCGTAAAAGCGCATAAACAGTGTTGCCAATTCGTATAAATAGCTTGTTATGTAATGCGGCATAGCCTCTTTGGAAGCTTTTTGCAAAGTATCATCCAGACTTAAAATTTTAAGCGCTAAGCGGTGCTCCAGCTCGTCGCTTAAAATCGGCTCGCTCTCTTCAAAACCGCCGGCTTTTTTTAAGATAGAGTTTATTCTTGCATACGCATACTGCATATAAAGCGCTGTGTTGCCCTCTAAGCTTAGCATTTTATTCCAGTCGAAAATGTAATCGGAGGTTCTGTTAATGCTTAAATCGGCATATTTTAGCGAACCGATACCTACGGCTTTTGCGATTTTTTCAAGCTCCTCGCCGCTGTAATCGTTTGCTCTGCTTATTACCTCTTTTGCTCTTTTTACCGCTTCGTCGATTAAATCGATAAGCTTAACTGTTCCGCCGTCTCTTGTTTTAAACGGGCGCCCGCTAATATCAAGCATCATACCAAATGCGATATGCTCTAAGAGGATGCTTTCATCGGCGTATCCGGCTTTTCTTGCAGCTTCGAAAACTTGGCGGAAGTGTTCGCTCTGTCTGGCATCTACCACATAACAGACCCTTTTTGCCCCAAGCTCTTTAACGCGGTATTTAATTGCTGCTAAATCGGTTGTGGCATAAAGAAATCCGCCGTCAGCTTTTTGGATAATTAAAGGGTTTTTTGAATTTTCAAAAAATATGCATTTTGCCCCTTGGCTCTCTTTTGCAATACCCTTTGCTTCGAAATCTGCAATGATATTTGCCAAATCGTCATTATAACTGCTTTCGCTTTTTACACAGCTGTTATCTAATTTTACACCCAGTTTATCGTAAACTTCCTGGCAGTGCTCGAGCGATTTTTCTATAAAGGCGCTCCAAAGTTTCAGACATCCCTCATCGCCGCTTTGCAATTTAACCACATATTCGCGGCTTTTGTCTGCAAACTCTTCGCTCTCGTCAAAGCGTTTTTTTGCCGCTTTGTAAAACTCCTCAAGGTCGCTTAGTTTGGCATCTATATCTTTTTGATTCTCTTCAAAATAGGCAATCAGCATTCCAAACTGCGTTCCCCAGTCGCCTATATGGTTTTGGCGGATAACTTCGTCGCCTAAAAATTCAAATAAATTTGCCAAAGTGTCGCCTATAATTGTAGAGCGCAAATGCCCTACATGCATCTGTTTAGCCATATTGGGGCTGGAGTAATCGACTACGACTCTTATAGGGTTTTCTTTCTCTTGAACCCCCGCTCTTTCATTCAGGGTATTTGGCAAATTTTTAGCCAAAAACTCATTGCTTAAAGTTAAATTTATAAAACCCGGACCCGCCACTTCGACTTTTTGGAAAATACTGTTTTTTTGCAGCTGCTCTGCCAATTTAGATGCAATTTCGCGCGGGTTTGTTTTTAACTCTTTTGCCAAAGCCATAGCGCCGTTGTATTGATAATCGCCAAATTCAGGCTTTGTAGCATCGCTTACTTGAGTGGTTTTTGGTGTAATGTTAATCGCTTTAAAAGCTTCTTGTATAATATTATTAAGTTTTGGTTTAATTTGCATTTAAAAACGCCTCTAATGTAGATTTGTGCCCAAAAGGGCGAAGTGTTACGCTTGTTGTTTAGTTTGTGTCGCTTGAGGTGCCGCTTCTTCGGCTTTTGCTTCAATCTCTTTAGGTTCTGCTTTTTTTACCTCTGCTGCAGGTTCGTCATCTTCATTAACCGCTTTTTTGAAATCCTTAATACCTTTGCCTAAACCTTTTGCAAGCTCAGGAATTTTTTTACCTCCAAACAGAAGCACAATAACCAAAATAATAGCAAACAGTTCCCATCCGCCTGGCATACCCATATTTAATCCTTTTTTAGAAAATATTTTTAAGATTATACACTTTTTTTAAGTTTGATTGGCTTAAATAAGAAAATTTAGTTTTAAGTTAAAAGTTTTAAGCAGAATTTTTTACACTAAAACCGAATCTATTAACTCTATTTCATCGCTTTTTTCAGCTATTTTTGTTAAATCATCGGTAAAGCCGCTTTTTGAAAATAACAAATATTTTTTAACAGGCAAAGTGCTGTCTATATTTGCAGATTTATTTTTTAACTTTTCTAAAATATCGACTCCTACTTTTTTGTTAGAATATTTACACTCGCCGACAATTAAAAAATTTTCTCCTACTCCCACAACATCAATTTCGCTGTTTTTATCCCACCATCTGCCGCATTTAAGTAAGTTATATTTTTTTAAAGTAAATGCAATTGCTAAATCTTCGTAAGTTTTTGCTACAAAACCGTTGAAATTTTTCTCTATTTTCTTTAAAACATACTCATAATTTTCAAGCTCTAAATAACTTTTATTTTCAAGCACAAAATTAAACCAGAATTTAAAGAAGTTATCTTTTATAAAATATAATCCCTTTTTGCTTTTGTGCGGATTTTTTTGGGTTATCGGAACCTCTTTGTAAATTAAATCAAGCTCAATAAGTTTGTTGATAAAAGATGTAATATTTTGAACATTTTTGCCAATTCTTGAGGCTATATTGCCAAGTTTATGCTCACCTGCCGCTATTGCTTCCAAAATAGCAAAATATGTTACAGGTTCATTAATTTCATTTTGCAGTAAAAATTTAGGCTCATCATATAAAAAAGAAGAGGGGGTTAGAATATTTTTTTTAATTGCTTCAAAAATATTATTGAAGTTTTTAAATATCTGCAAATATTTTGGCACACCTCCTAGCACGGAGTAAAGCTCTATTAACTCATTTTCGTCTTTGTCGGGAAAAAACTCTTTTAAATAAATAGGTTTTAATGCTTCTAATTTAATTACACTGGTTCTTCTGCCGTAAAGCGGGGATGTGTAAGAGAGTGTTTGAGAATACATCATTGAAATAATAGAACCGCATAAAATTAAATGAATATTGCTATCTTGCAATATTTCATCTACAATATATTGAAATTGCGAAGGGATAGAATTGTCTAGCTTGCTTAAATATTGAAACTCATCTATTACAATTATAAGTTTTTTGTTCAATTTCTGTTTTGCCAGATAAATAAATAAATCTTTTATATCGGTAATTTCAATATTATTTAAAAAGTCATCTTTAAAATACTCTGCAATTATGGTTTTAAATCTTTTTATTAGGATAGGCAGAGATTCTAAAGTAATTAAAAAATATATGCCGTTTTTATCTTTGATATACTCTTTAATCAATGCAGTTTTACCAATACGGCGTCTGCCGTAAACTATGGTAAATTTAAATCCGTTTTCACTATACTCGCTATTTAAAAGCTTTAATCTCTCTTCTCTGTTTATAAACATTTGAACTCTTTAATCGTTTTTAAAATATTATAATCTAAAAACGATTAAAATAATGTTAAAGCAGTATTATTTGTGTAAGTTGGAAGTCAATGCCAATGAATTAAGAAATTTTAGGTGTGGTAAGGGTACCACACCCTACATAAATTGGTTTTTAATCGTAGGGTGCAGTGCCCTCACTGCACCTTTAAGAAGTTTAATTCATTGGCATTGAGTTGGAAGTTGGAAGTTTTTTTGTTTGGTATTTATTAATGAGGAATGAGAGAAACAGCCATCAAGCACAAACCATCAACTATAAACTATCTACTATCAACCAATTTTCACTCTTCAAGCCATTTTCTAATTAACTCTTTGCGTTTTTGCAATCCTATTTTGTTTCGGGCGGCTTTGGCTATGGAGATGAATTCTGCCGTTGCTTTTTGGACATCGTCGTTTATTATTACGAAATCAAATTCGCTAATTGCCTGAATCTCTTCCTTTGCATTTTTAAGGCGCTGTTTTATGACTTCGGGGCTGTCGCTGCATCGGTTTTTTAAGCGGGTTTCGAGCTCTTTAAGCGTAGGCGGGGTGATAAATGCGCTTACTACCACATCGCCCATTGCATCGCGAACCAAGCGGTGACCTTGCACATCTATATCGAAAATTACCAATTTACCCTCGTTTAGCGCTTTTATTACAGGTTTTAGCGATGTTCCGTAGTAATTGCCGTGAACCGTAGCGTATTCTAAAAAGTTTCCTTCTTTAATATCCTGCTCGAACTCTTCTTTGCTTACGAAATTGTAATGCACCCCGTCTATTTCGCCCTCTCTGGGCGCTCTTGTGGTTGTAGAAACCGAAAAGTAAAATTCGCCGATTTCGCTTGATGCTTCGTTTATAATCGTGCTTTTGCCAGCGCCGCTGGGACCTGCGAGCACCAAAATTGCGCCGTTACTCATTATCTTTTCTTTTAAAGTTGATTTTAATAGAAACCTTCGCCCCTTTTAGCAGCTTTTTAATCTCTTTTTTGCTTAAAGTGCTTAAATCGTAAAGCAACTCTTTTGCATCTTTTTTCTTTAAATTTAAGTCTTGCCTGTCTTCTAAAAGGTCTATATAATTTAATTCCATACTATCGGATATATCACACTCCATCAACTCTTTTATTTTTGCAATCTCCTGAGGGTCTAATATGTTGGTTTTAATCTCTTTCTTTTTTGGAGCCTCTTTTATTATGCTTTCTATATCTCTTGGCAAAAACGGTTTTTTTACCGCTTTATCAACTTTGGATAAAATCTGTTTATTATTTCCTATAAAAATTAATTTACCTTTTGATAAATTGCTATTTATATATTCCAATTCCATATCTAAATTTATTACAGAATCATCTAAAAAGATAAAATCGTAACTGCTGTTGCCGATATTTTTGGAACTGTCTGTGTATTGGGTGCTTAAGTTTTCTTTATTGAGAGTTAATTTTAAAAGTTCTTTAACAACAGCGGAGCGGGAGATTACAATTATATTCATATCAAAATCCTAAGTTAGAGGTGCCCTACATTGCCATTAAGTTAAGAGTAAAATATCCATTTTTTGGCAAAAAGCTTAAAGCTAAAAGCTAAAAGCAAAAAAGTTGTTTGCCTCCAGTCATCCATTCGGAATACGAAATGCGGATTACAAATATTCTAATCTCTAATTTCTAATCTCTCTTCTCTAAACTGTTTTCCGCTTTTGGCTTTAAGCTTTGTGCCAATTAATGGGTATATAAAACCTTAACTTAATGGCAATGGAGGTGCCCTAAAGTTTATAATCGATTTTACAAAAAAAATGCTTAAATTAGGGTTGAGGTTTTAGGGATGAGGGTTGAGGATACAGGATTTATAATTTTTTTTCTCTGCTTTCCAAATGCAGGGGCAACCTGTGTGTCGCCCTGTAGTCCTCAAACCTTAAACCCGTAAATTTCATGGTAGCATTTCATTGCGAAACGGTCGGTCATTGAGGCTATGTAATCAGCAATTACTCGGTGTTTTGGTCTTTTTTGCATTAAATCAAGCTGGCGTTTTGGCAAAAGGTTTGGCTCTTTGTTAAAAGCGCTATAAAGTTTATTTATGCACTCTTTGCCAGCAAACATTTTTTTAACGATAAACTGGTGGCGGTAGAGTTTTTTAAAAAGCAGGGATTTTAAACTTTTTAACTCTTTTGCAATAGTTTTAGAGTGCCCTATTTGCAGTTTTTCTTCGGCTTTAAAGCGGTTTATAAGCGGTGTTTTGCTTTGGTTTTTATTGACAAATTCTCTTGAATTATCCATAAAATCTTCTACCAAAATTTTGATAATAGCAGCTACCAAGCGGTGTCTGAACAGATGTTCATAGGG
>JALWKP010000167.1 GCA_027081355.1 Campylobacteraceae bacterium | reverse complement strand
AAAAATTGAAGATTTTAATCTTTTTTTAACTAGGGAAATAGCTGTTGGTTACTTTTTAGTGTTTGAATTTGCAAGTGGCTCTGTAGAAAAACTTATTTTTAAATCTTTACTCTTTTTTATTTTTATTAAAACATCTTTTTCTTCTTGGTATCTTAATGGTTCTTTGCGTTTATCGCTCATATTGGCTTTTAAAAGATTAAAAATCTTTTTAGTATTTTCCAAAGATAATTTTATAGTGCCGTCTTTTAGTTCTGTATAACTTATTTTATTGTTTTGTAGAAAATCGATAAAAATCTTTTTGCTCTCATTTTGCAGTATATCAATTTTTTTATTATTTAAAAACTCTTTTTTATTATCTTGCAAAGCCAAATCGTCATTGAGCATTTTATCAAACTCTTGCAAATTTTCTTGAATTTCTAACCGCTTTCTCTCTATTGCCAACTCTTCTATTTTTATCTTTTGTTCAATCTCTTCTTTTGATAATTTTATAAGGTTTGGTATATCTAACTTTTTCTCTAAATCGCCTAAAATCGGTTCCAATTCACCAATTGAATTTTCAAAAATATTAAGTTTGCTATAGAGTTTATTGTAAATTTTATCTTCGATTGAGCCTTCTATACACAAATTAAAAATATGCAATTTTTCAAATTTCTGCCCTATACGGTCTATTCTCCCTATTCTTTGTTCTACCCGCATAGGATTCCAAGGTAAATCGTAATTAATAATTACATTGCAAAATTGCATATCTAAACCTTCGCTTCCTACTTCTGAAGAGAGTAAAATATCAAATTCGCCATTTTTGAATGCTTTAATTTTTGCAAATCTCTCTTCTGTGCTAAAATCTCCATGAATTTTGCCGATTTTGTAATTCATATTTTGCAGTTTCTTTTCTAAATAATCTAGTGTTTTTTTGAAAGATGAAAAAACTATTAACTGCTTAATATTTTGCGATTTAATGTCTTTTAAAATTTTTTCAAACTCTATAAATTTAGAATCAGATTCACCAATTCTATCCCCTTTTTCTATGATTTTATTAAGATATTTTATTGCTTCTTTATTTATCTCTATATTTTCTTGAGTCTCTTTGCCATCATCAATATCATTAAGCAAAAGCTTTTTGTTTTTACGCATATTTTTAAAAGTTTCAAGCGAAGCGATCATTGAAGAACTTGCTATTCTTTCAGGCATTATCGTAATAAACCCTTGCGGAACATGCGGATAAAGAAAAACAATAAACTCTATTACAGCTTGATAATACTCTTTCTCAAATTTAGTAATATTTACTACTTTAGAGACTGCATTTCTTGGAGTTACTAAACCTACATCTTTTTTCTTTGTTCTATTTATTATAAAACTTAAATGGTCAGATTTGGTAAGTTCGTTAATATAATATATTTTTTTATTGGTTCTAGTTTTTCTTCTTGCAAAAGCTGATTTAATAAATTTTGTAAGATATTTGGATAGCTGCTGTTTTTATTTTCTAAAATGATTTGCTTAATTGTATCTAAATTGTAATTATTCCTGATTAGAGAAATTAATTTATGAATTAAAGGGTTAGGTTTTAACATTTTTTTAAAATAATCAAAATCTCTAAAATAGTCATTATCTAAAAGATATAAAATGTTAAAAAGATCTTGCAGATAATTTTGAATAGGTGTAGCAGTTAAAAAAATTATATGTTTAGACAGCGAAGTAATTAATTCTGAACTTTTGAATGTAGAAGTGTCAGCATTTCGCATTGTGTGGGCTTCGTCCATTATTAAAAAATCTACTTCAAAAAAACTATTTGCCAATTTTTGCATCACTTTATCATCTCTTAATGTATGATAAGAAA
The DNA here is from genome assembly GCA_027081355.1 of Campylobacteraceae bacterium. GTDB lineage: Bacteria > Campylobacterota > Campylobacteria > Campylobacterales > Sulfurovaceae > JAADEQ01. Next base: position 30,197 of record JALWKP010000167.1, on the reverse strand, counting down.
TGATAATTTTTTCATTTATTAGCTTTGAATCTCCAAAATTTTCCACATCATCTATAAAAGATAAAAATTGATTTGTTTTGTATATCTCAAAATTTTCATTAAATCTTATTTTTAACTCTTCTCTCCATTTTAAAGTTAATGACGAAGGAACAACAATTAATGAAATTTTTAAATCTTCTCTTTTATCAATCTCTTTATATATCATTCCGGCTTCTATAGTTTTACCAAGCCCAACTTCATCTGCTATAAGTATTCTGTTGTTATCAGATTTTAAGAATTTAAACAGGGGTTTATATTGATGTGCTTCAGGGATTAATCTATTTGTATTGAATGAATAAAGAATATCAGTTAAAGGCTTTTTTATGCAATGAAGAAAAATATTATGTTTTAATTCTGTTAATGTTGATGTCTTTATTTTAGAATGTAGCAATTGAACATCATTTTTGGGAACAGTTTTGTATTCTCCATCAAGAAAAATATCATAATACCCTTCAAATTCATTTAATATTACTGTATTCTGGTTTGTTGGAAGATAAATTGCTTTTTTATTCATAAAATAATTTTACAATAATTTGCATTAATTGTGCCGGAGAATCATATAAATCTGGTAAAATAAAATGCTTGAAATAACATTTTATCTTACTCAAAAACCAATCCCAAAGCTTCTTTACATTTTTTGAACTCTTTATCATCTATTGTTCCAATTTTTTAACAAGCCTTTCCAAAAGGGTCAGGCGTTGAATTTACACTGTTTGCAAAAAGAAACCGCAATTTTTATAATGAGTAATACCACCATATATCCCCATAGCAGTTATTTGACAGGATGTTTTTACAATCTTAACGAAGAGATATTTCTTAAAAACTATGATATAAATGTAAACAGTATAACAGATGGAGCGGTTATGACAACCATAAAAATAAATGACCCTTGGATTGAAAATTTATATCACAAAGAGTTTGGAGCAAATCCGGCAAAATTTATAGAAACTATAAAAACTTTTTTAAAATAGAAGAGCCGGGCTTTACTTCTTACTTATTTAGTATCATCTATTGTGGTTTAAGTGATAAATAGAACAATTGAAATTAGATAATAAAAAATTGATAATTGATTTTTAATAAGGGATAATTTTTATAAATTTTTATTTTATGGTATAATTATTTAACCAACCTTGCGAATAAAGGAAATTAAATGTATGCAGTAGAATTTGAAGCTCCGGTAAAAGATGGGGTGGTACATATACCTAAAGATTATCGAAATTTATATGAAAATCGAAAAGTTAGAGTATTTATAATGCCAATAAAAAAGGATAAAAAAGATTCTTTTAATCCAAAAGATTTTTTTGGGGCAGCTAATATATCAAAAGATGAAATTGACAGCTATCTGCAATCTTCAAAAGATGAATGGGATAAAAGCAGTGAAAAATAATTTTTTAATAGATACAAATATAATTATATATTACTTTAATGGTTTAATTATAGACAGTGCAATTCATGAAATTTTAAAAGAGAGTTTTAATATATCAATTATTACAAAAATTGAATTTTTAAGCTGGAACAAATTATTAAATGATGATTCTTTAAAACAAAAAGCTTTTGACTTTATATCGCATGCTACTGTTTATGAGTTAGATGAAGCTGTTGCCAATGAAACAATAAATATAAGACAAAAATATAAAATCAAAACACCCGATGCTATAATTGCTGCAACTGCTTTAGTTTATGGATTTGATATTGTAACAAATAATGTCAGTGATTTTAAACAACTTGATTTGAAAATAAAAACATTAAAACTGATTTAGTGTTAAATGTCAACCAAAAAGGTTGCGTTGAATTTACACTTTTTGCAAAAAGGAACCGCTCATTTTATAATGAGCAATACCACCATATAACCCCATAGCAGTTATTTGACAGGATGTTTTTATAATCTTAACAAAGAGACATTTCTTAAAAACTATGATATAATTGTAAACAATAGACTTGTTGAAATATAAACGAGGAGCGGTTATGACAACCATAAAAATAGATGACCCTTGGCTTGAAAATTTATATCACAAAGAGTTTGGAGCAAATCCGGCAAAATTTATAGAAACTATAAAAACTCTTTTGGCAGAAAAACATAAAAAAGAAAAAAAAGCAATCTCATTGTTAAAGCAATATAAAGATTCTAAAATATCCATAGGTAAAATTGCAGAAAACCTTAATATTGAAAAAGAAGAGGTTCTTTCTCTTCTAGCTCAAAATAATATCGATTTTGTAGATTACAATTTAACGGAAGAGAAAAAAAATGTGGATGCTTTTTTGTCAGATTTAAAAAAATAGAATATGAAAATAATAGTTAGCGACACAACCGCTTTAATTATTTTAGCAAAAACCAACTATTTAAATCTCTTAACCAATTTAGTAGATAAAATTTATATTCCAGAAGCTGTATTAGAAGAGATTAGATATAAAAATGATATTGTAAAAGTGCTAATAGAGAACTCCGATTTTATTGAAATAAAAAAGGTAACAAATCAAAAGATATTAGATGACATCAAAAACACAAATCTTGATTTGGGTGAAACAGAAGCTATCGCTTTAGCTTTAGAATTAAACTTGAGACTACTGATAGATGAAAAAAGGGGACGAAAAATAGCTAAAGATAAAGGAGTTAAAATTATTGGATTGCTCGGCATTTTGGAGGCTAATTTTCGATTGAATTTAATTTCGTATAAAGAGTTGCTGTTTATTTTGGATGATTTTAAAAGAGTTGGCTATCGTTTGAGCTTTAAATTAGAAAAAGATTTTTTAGAGAGTTTAGAATAACTAAATTTACACTTACTCAAAAACCAAACTCAAAGCTTCTTTGCATTTTTTGAACTCTTTATCATCTATTATTCCAATTTTTTTAACAAGTCTTATTTCTGAAACTGAACGGACTTGAAAGAGGTCTATGGCTGATATTTTGGTTAAATTATTTCTGCTGTTTGGTGTCAGCTTTACCTTCCAGGGAACTGCTTCATATTGCGGTTTAAAATCTGTAACAGGAGCGATTATTTTAAGAGGGAGTCTGCCAATAAGGTTGCTGTTTAAAATTACGCAGAGTCTTGTTTTTTAATTTCTCCACCAATTGTTGGGTCTAGATTTATAAGCCAAATCTCTTTTTGCTTCATATAAAATCTTCCCCGTCAAGAGTGGTAAATGCGGTAAGCTCCTTATTGCTTTTATACTCATTTTGCATTATATCAACAGTATTTTGCAACTTGGCTTTTTTGCTCTCTTCTAAAAAATTTTCTATTGCCATTTTAATTATTTCATTTTTTGAGTAGCCTAGCTCCTTTTTAGAAGAATCCAATTCATCGTTAATATATTTAGGAAGAGTAATTGTTATTCTGCTATTTTGGGAATTGGTCATAATTTCATTCCTTATAAAATTATATAAAAAATTAATGATTATATTATACATCAAAATTTGGTGATTGTTAAATAGCATTGGTGAGATTTTGGAATTTATATGGTTAAAATTTGGAATTATGCTTGGTAATTTTTTGGAATTTACAGATTGCCAAAGCTTTTTCTTACTGTATCTATAGTTATAAACAGACGATTTTTTGTATCTAAAAAAGGGGTAAAACCATACTTTTTGTAAAATTTTTCGGCTCCATCTTTGGCATCTACAACAATTATTGGAAAAGGGACGGTTTTATTAGCGTTTAGCAATTTTTTAAGCGCATCAACTAAAAGCCACTCTCCAAAGCCGCTGTTTTGATACCGCTTATCTACTGCCAGTCTGGCAATTAGTGCTGCGGTATTAAAATTGTAATGCTTTTTTTGCAGCTTATCAGGCAAAGCAGCAAAGTCTAAAGATATTATAGTCAAGGTATAATAGCCGATAATATAGTTTGGATTATTTTTGTCTTCTAATACAAAGGTTCTTGCATTATCCCGTTTTGACTGCTGATTTGCCGTTAAACGAAGATAATTGTTTAAAGGTTTTATACCGCAATCAAATCTTTTTCTGTCATGTTTTGCGCTATCTAATAAAACAATTTTCACTGCTCTTTTTTGCTTTCGTAATTTTTTGCAGCTACTGCTAATTTTTCATTAAATACCGGATTTTCTAATGCTTCTATAAAAAGCATAGTGTCTTGCTTTGATAATTTTAAGCTGGTTTCTTTGCTTATTATACTTTTTGCTTTCTCTACTGCCGCGCTGACAATAAAAGAGTTAATACTGGAAACCCCCATTATAGCGCTTGCTTTTTCTAACAATTTTTGAGTTTCGGTATCTACTCTTGCTGTTATTCTTGCTGTATTCATAGCCGCACCTTTATGTGCCATTTTGGCACTTTTTTAGTATTATAACATAATTTATTAAAATCTTCTAAACTTCCCCGGCGCATCTACTATTGCTTCTTGGCAGGTAGAGTGGATTGGTTTGGCACCTTTTAGTAGGGGTTTTATGCTGTTGCCTTTGCCTTTTAGGGATATCCAGATTTCGTTTAATACTCTGCCTTTGCATTTTATTGCAATTTTATATTTTATATCATCGCCAAATGCTTTGACTGCTGCTCTTTTTAGGTTTATGAGTTTTATTTTTTTGCCTACATTTTGGCGCAGGAAATCGCCTATGCTTTGGTCGGCTTCTTTTACCATTGTCAGGGCGTCTAAAAAGTATCTGTTTGCGTCGCTGTCGTAGCAGGTGCCGTGTTTGTAGTATTCGTGACGCTGAAGGTTGCTTTTTGAGCCTGGCATATATTGGTTTAGCAGATTTGAAACCTGGCTGTTTAAGTTAAGGCTTGGCAGAGCATTCCAGCGTTTTGATTTGTCTAAATATTTTATTTTAGAGTCGATACCGCAATAGAGGTTGTTTCTTGGCTGAGGCCATAGTCCGTGCAAAACCAAATGGTTTTTATATTCTCCGCCATCTCTTTTGCACTCTTTTCTATTGCCGTGTGTTTCGCAAAATGTGTTGTGCCAGTTTAATACCAAAACAGAGTCTAAACTTCCGCCGTCTGCGCTTTGCTTTGGCTCTTTTTTAGAGAAAACCTTACCTAAAAAAGCTTTTATTTTAGAACCAGTGCTTGGTTTTTGGTTTTGCCCGTTTTGATTAAAACAGCCAATGCTCACCCATCTTGTTTTAGGGTTGGCATTTGGAATTTTAATTAAATAGTTGCTCTTTTGCTCGCGCAAAATTTGGTAACTGCTGTTTGGCTCTAAAACTATATGTCCATAATTTTTATTGTGCTTTAAATCGTTATAAGCTTCGCAAGCTTTAGTTGCAGTAACACTTTTTGAAAACAAAGCAACGGTTGCAAGTGTAATTAGTGCTAGTTTTTTCATATATACTCCCAATTAAAAGCTATAAGCATAAAGCTGAAAGCTAAAAGCTTTTAAAGTAGTAAAAGCCACACCATTGGCTTTGTGCTTTAAGCTTTTCACTTTCAGCAAAATTTTTAGATTCCATCTAAAAATTTCTACAAATCTTGCTCTATAACCTCTTTAAATGTATTAAAATAAATATCCTTCAATTTATCAAGCGAAATTTCAACATCGTCTATTTTTACTTCGTTTCCGCCGACAACTCCGATTTCTTTGGCTTCTATGCCTATCTCTTTTGCTAAATTCATTAAAGCGTCTAAATTCTCTTTGGCAACTGTTACGATTGCTCTGCTTGGGCTTTCGTCGAAGATGTTTAATCCTAATCCGCTGTTTACTTTAGCGCCTATGTTAGAAATTGCGCAACTTTTAGCAACTGCTATTGCCATACCGCCTAAGTTTACATCTTTTGCGCTTTTTAGCAACCTTTGATCATTTGCTTGAATTACAATATCCCAAAGTTTCAATTCATCTTCGTAACTTATTTCGCCAAGTTCGCCTTTAATTTCGCCAACCACCTCTTTTAGTGCCAAAGATGCGCCAAATTCCCCTTTTGTTTTGCCAAGAAGCACGATAATATCGCCCTCATATTTAAATTCGCTTCTTAAAACATTTTCGGCATTATCATTAACACCCACCATAGCAATTGCAGGGGTTGGGAAAATGCTTACACCGTTTGTTTCGTTATAAAGCGACACATTTCCGCTTACTACAGGGGTGCTAAGCTCTTTGCACGCCTCTTTGATTCCTTCACAACATTGTGCAAATTGCCACATAACTTCGGGATTTTCGGGGTTTCCAAAATTCAAGCAGTCGGTAATTGCAAGCGGTCTTGCGCCGCTCATTGCAACATTTCTGCCGCTCTCCATTACAGCCATAGCAGCCCCTTTAAACGGGTCTATGTAGCACTGTCTTGTATTGCAGTCGCTACTCATTGCCAAAGCTTTGCCGTTTTCTTTTACGCGGATAACGCTTGCATCCAGGCTGCCCGGATGTTTTTCGGTATTTGTCTGCACGGTAGAATCGTATTGATTGTAAACCCACGCTTTATCTACAACCTCTAAAGAGCGGATAATTTTATCAAAAATTTCTTGATTGCTTTTTTCTTTTAATGCAGCAATATTTGCATCTTTTATTTTATCTAAATACTCAGGTCTTTTGGTAGGTCTATCAAGAATTGGCGCCTCTTCGCTTACAGGATCGACAGGAATTTCGGCAACTTTTTCGCCGTGCCAGAACAGTTCGATATTTCCGCTGTCTGTAACTTCACCTATTACTTCTGCATCTAAATCCCATTTTTGGAAGATTTCGATAATTTTATCTTCGGTTCCTTTTTTGGCGCAAATTAACATTCTCTCTTGCGATTCGCTCAGCATAAAGTCATAAGGTGTCATACCCTCTTCGCGCGCAGGCACTCTGTCTAAATGCATTACCATACCGCTGCCGCTGCGCCCTGCCATCTCGAAGCTAGAACTTGTAAGCCCCGCTGCGCCCATATCTTGAATACCAATAACGTAGTCGGTTTTAAACAATTCTAAACACGCCTCCAAGAGCAGTTTTTCGGTAAACGGGTCGCCAACTTGCACTGTTGGGCGCAGTTTTTTGCTCTCTTCGGTAAAGCTGTCGCTGCTCATTACCGCGCCGCCAAGCCCGTCGCGTCCTGTTTTGGAGCCGACATAAATTACAGGATTACCCACACCCTCTGCTTTTCCGTAGAAAATTTCATCCGCTTTTGCAAGTCCTAAAGAGAATGCATTTACCAAAATATTACCGTTGTAACAGCTCTCAAAAGTCATCTCTCCGCCGATTGTCGGAACCCCCATACAGTTGCCGTAACTTCCGATACCATCAACAACTCCGCGAACCAAATGGCGCTGATAGCGCTCTGTATCGCCTTTGCCGTCAACATCGCCAAAGCGAAGAGAATTTAAATTCGCAACAGGTCTTGCACCCATTGTAAAAATATCTCTTAAAATTCCGCCAACTCCCGTAGCTGCTCCCTGAAACGGCTCTATATAGCTTGGATGATTGTGGCTCTCCATTTTAAATACCGCCGCCATTCCATCACCAATATCGATTACACCTGCATTTTCGCCCGGACCCTGAATAACCCACGGCGCTTTTGTAGGGAAGCCGTTAAGATACTTTTTAGAAGATTTATAAGAGCAGTGCTCGCTCCACATAGCACTAAAAATGCCTATTTCTACAAAATTTGGCTCGCGCCCAAGAATTTGCTTGATATGCTCGTAATCTGCATAAGAGAGTTTGTGCGAAGATAAAACCTCATCAATATTTTCTAACTGCTTTGACATCAGATACCTTTAGAGAAAAATTTGCCTTATTTTACTAAAATTGCATTAAAGTAGTGATAAAAGTTTATTTTCTTACAGTATTATTTTAGTATATTTTTGAATAAGGATGAAGGTTGAAGGGCGAAGAATGAAGAAATATTTTAAAGAGTTTATAACAATTGCGCTTGTTGTATTTTTGGCTTCTAATGTTATCGGCTATTTTAGAAGCTCTAGCGTGCAGGTTGATGGCAATTTAGAAGCTCTCAAAAGTGCTTTAACAATTAGCGGACAAAAAGTTGGCTCTTTAATTAAACCCGACAAGCCGCTTGTAATAAACTTTTGGGGAACATGGTGCCCTGTCTGCGCCCGTGAAGTTTATAACATTTCATCTCTTTCAAAAAGCAAAGACTTTACCCTAATAACCATAGCGGTAAATAGCGGAAGCGATGAAGAGATAAAAAAATATATGCAAGAAAAGGGTATAGATTTTAGCGTAGTAAATGACAAAAACGGCGCCTTAGCAAACAGGTTTAAAATTACAACCTACCCTACTACGGTTTTTATAAGCAGCAGCAGCAAAAAGGTTGTTAAAGACAGCGGCTACTTAACCAAGCCTGGGTTTTTAGCGCGGGTAAAGATGGTTGGAGATTGAGTTTGAAGTTGAAAGTTTGAAGTATGGAGTGTTGAATGCAAAGTAAATTGAATAACAAAATCCTAAATTCCCTGCCCTCCCCTTGTTGGGTTTTGGAAGAGAAATTGTTGATTAAAAATTTAGAGATATTAAAAAATATAAAAGAAAAAACGGGGGTAAAAATTCTTTTGGCGCTGAAGGGCTATGCCCTTTGGCACTCTTTTGATACTGTATCTAAATATTTAGACGGCTGCTGTGCTAGCGGGCTTAATGAGGCGCTTTTAGCAAAAGAGGAGTTTAAAAAAGAGGTGCACACCTACTCCCCGGCTTTTAAAGATGAAGAGATAGAGCAGATTGCAAAAATATCTAACCATTTGATATTTAATTCAGAAAATCAGTTAGAAAAATTTGCAAAAAAAGCAAAAGAGATAAACCCCAAGATTTCGCTCGGTGTGCGCGTTAATCCCGAAGTCTCATTAGCTCCAAAAGAGATTTACAACCCTTGCGGAGTGTATTCAAGGCTTGGCATTAAAGCAGAAGATTTTAAAGAAGAGTTTTTAGAACAAATCGAAGGGTTGCATTTTCACGCCCTTTGCGAAGAAGACTCAACAGCGCTTGAGACAGTTTTAAAAGCATTTGAAGAGAAATTTGGCAAATATTTGCCAAAATTAAAATGGGTTAATTTTGGCGGCGGACACCATATTACAAGAGAAAATTACAACACAGAGCATTTAATCAAATTATTAAACAGTTTCAGCACCAAATATCCTCATTTGCAAATCTATTTAGAACCCGGCGAAGCGGTCGGCTGGCAAACAGGGGTGCTGGTTGCAACTGTTTTAGATATTGTGCATAATAAAATGGATATTGCCATACTGGATACTTCTGCCGAAGCCCATATGCCCGATACAATAATAATGCCTTATCGCGCCGATGTCCGCGGCGCAAAAAAGCCAAATATTTTGCCTTACACTTACCGCTTAGGAGGAAACACTTGCCTAGCAGGCGATATAATGGGCGATTACAGTTTTGAAAAACCGCTAAAAATAGGCGATAAAATTATTTTTGAAGACCAGATGCACTATACAATGGTAAAAGCTACGACTTTTAACGGAATAAATCTGCCAAGCATCGCAATATTAAGAGAAAACAGCACTGTTGATATTGTAAGAGAGTTTGGGTATGAAGAGTTTAAAGGAAGATTGGGGTAGTCAGGGTTGAGGATTGAGGTTTGAGGATTAAGAAGTAAAATTTAAAAAACATTCCCTCTATTCTAAAACCTCAAACCTCACCCCTCAATCCTCTCAAAATTTCTTTTTTATCCTTTTTGTCAAAATCCAGTTTTTTTATGTTTTCAATTAATTTTTCCATTTTTTTGCGCTGTTTTAGTTTTTTGTAACCTTTAACCTTGACTTTTACATTAAAAAATTTGGCAATGGTTTTGGTGATTCTTATTTGATTTATCTCTTTTTTCAGTTTTTTGGCTCTTTTTTCCAAAATTTTATGCTTAGCGTAATAGTATGGCACTTTTAAGCTTTTTTTGTTTTCTATATTTCCTAAGTGTTTTTCCAGACCCTCAAGCTCTTTTAGCGGGTAGCACTCTAAGAGGTTATCTTTTTTGTGTTTTAATTTTTGTGCCAGTTTTATTAAAATACGCAAGACTTTCGGCTGAAGATGCATTGGGTAATTTTGTTTTTTCTCAAGCAAAAGTTTAAAGCTCTGCTCTAAATCAGCAATTCTTTGCACTTCTAAAAGAAAACTGTTTAAATTAAAGAGGGCTTCGATTGTATTTTTATCTTTTAAATACTTTCTAAATCCAAGCAGAAGCTTTTTTAAAATAAGGGCGGCTTTTAAAGCCCGTTTTAGCGGTTTTATCTCTTTATTTTTAGCAAACTCTTTTAAATTTAGTTTGAAAGTTACAAAAAATCTGTGCAGATAGTTATGAAAAACATAACTTGTATCTTCGGTTGCCGAAATATAAAGGTCAAATTTGGGTTTTTTAACTTTTTGCGAAGAGATAATCTCTTTTAAAGAGATATAAGAATCATCCCGCAAAGGAATGCGCATAGAGCGCGAAAGTGCGCCGTTAGTATAAATGGCTTCGTTTGTAACCTCTTTAATAACAAAAGGGCTTAAGAGTTTTGGCATTTTGAATTTATGGGCTTCTTTTAAAGAGTCAAATTCTATTTCTAAAATAGAAAGCCCTTTAAGCTTGCCTTTGAAAATATCGAGCTCAAATTTATATCCGTCTATTCTAAATTTAAAGCGTTTTTTCTTTATAATCCCGCCGCTGTTTTGCTTTTTTGCCTGCTTATACTCTTTTTTGCTAACTTTCTGCTCAAACTCTTCTCTTGCTAAGCCGCCGCCTTTTTTAATATTTTTTATGTAACTGTTGTCTTCTTTGCGGTAACGAAGTGTTTCGCTAGGGGTTGCTTTTAAATAAAACTGTTCTAAATCAGAGATAATAAAAGAGATACCGTTTTCTTTTAATAAATCGTAAATGCCGTAAGCATCAAAGAGGTATCTTCTTTCTATCTCTAAATTTTTCACTTGTATTAATCCAGTTTTTCTACTACTCTTATAGAATTTATATCGTCATTTTGAGTTATGCTGTCTAAATTTTTAAAGCTTTCTATGTCGTCTTCGTCAATCCCGCCAAATACGGTATGCACACCGTCTAAATGCGGCGTATCTACAAATGTTATAAAAAACTGGCTGCCGCCTGTATCTTTGCCTGCGTGCGCCATAGAAAGAGCTCCTCTTTTATGTCTTATGCCGTTATCGGTTTCGCAGGCAATTGCCCAATCGGGTCCGCCGGTTCCTGCAAGCGAAGGGTTGCTTTTAGAGTAAGGGCATCCTCCTTGCGCCATAAAGCCGGGAATCACTCTGTGAAATTTTAATCCGTCGTAAAAACCGCTGTTTGCCAAATGCGCAAAGTTTGCTACGGTATTTGGGGCATCTTTTGGATAAAGTTTTACTATTATTTTGCCTTTGTTGGTATCTATAACTGCATATTGCAGTTTATTTAACTCCTCTTCGCTTAAGTTATACTCTTTTAACTTTTTTCTGCCAAACATAATTGCTCCTAACTAAATTTTAGATATGATTATACCAAAAAAAATTGGAGTTACACACTATGAAGCTTTGTATTGCATTAGATTTGCCAAGCAGTGAGCAAAATTTACAACTTTTAAACTCTATTAAAGAGCATAACGGCTTGTGGATTAAAGTGGGATTTAGAACTTACATAAGAGACGGCAAAAAGTTTTTGCGCCAGATTAAAGAGATAAACCCCGATTTTAAGATTTTTTTAGATTTAAAACTTTACGATATTCCAAATACTATGGCAGATGCCGCCGAAGAAATTGCAAATTTGGGCGTAGATATGTTTAATATTCACGCAAGCAGCGGCAAAGTCGCAATGCAAACAGTTATGGGGCGCCTTGCCAAACTGCCAAAACGCCCATTAGTATTGGCAGTAACCGCCCTAACCTCTTTTAGCAGCGAAGGGTTTAAAGAGGTTTATAATAAAGATTTAGCCGATACCGCAACACAATTTGCAAAAGATGCATACAATAGCGGCTTAGACGGCGTTGTATGCAGCGCATTTGAAAGTTTGGATATAAAAAACAGCACAAGCAAAGATTTTTTAACGCTTACTCCGGGTATAAGACCTTTCGGCGAAGATGCAAACGACCAGCAAAGAGTTGCAACGATAGATATAGCAAAAGATAATTTAGTAGATTACATAGTAGTAGGCCGCCCTATTTATAAAAGCGATAACCCCTCGGCTAAAGTCAAGCAAATTTTAGAAAAGTTGTAATTTATGTAGGGACAACCCCATTGCCATTAAGTTAAGGATTTTATGTCCATAAAATGCATAAAGCTTAAAGCTCAAAGCCAAAAGCCAACCACCTCGACATTCCCGCGAAAGCGAGACTTGGCAAAAGTTAAAATTTTTGAAAATTTTGCCGTTTCTGTCATCCTGAGCGCAGCGAAGAATCTCTTTACTACCGTTCTATCGAGATTCTTCACTTCGCTCAGAATGACGATTAAGGCAAATTTTATAAACTTTTTGCGCACTCTCAAGAGGGAATCCACAGTTTGAACTGCTACAAAAGTCCTATTTTAACTTTTAAGCATTTTAAAAACCGTGGATTCCTAATCAAGTTGGGAATGACAGAAGGCAGATGACCATTTGCTTTCTGCTTTCTGCTTTAAGCTTTATGCCAAAAAATGGAAACTTTTATGCTTAACTTAATGGAATTGAGGGGCAACCCTTGTGGCTGCCCATCAATTCCATCGTATAAGGATTTTATATCCATAAAATACATAAAGCTTAAAGCCGACAGAGAAAAGCATCTTGACATCCGAATCACGGAATAGTGATTACAAAAACAAATTTTTGTAATCTCTAATTTCTAATCTCTCTTCTTTAAAATAACAGCTTTAGGCTTTGTGCCAATAAATGGATAGTTTTACTTTTAACCTAATTGGCATTGAAGGGCAACCCCTGCAAATACAATCATTTCCCAGGATGCCCAAGTGCCGTTGCATGTTCCATACCTTGAATCATAAAGTATGTGCCTATTACAAAAAGTGCCAATATTATTAACGGTGCGTATTTTTGAAACATTTTAATTCTCCTTTATCCCGCTTTAATTCCAACTAAAAAACCGGCAATTGCTCCGGCTCCGCCTTCTAACTCTAAATTTGAAAGTTTATGTTGCAAAAAAGTGGCAAAATGCTTAAGCATAAGAGCTATTTTATCAAAAGTTCCTAAAATTGTATCACTATTTACTGTTACAATATTGTTAGAATCTAATAAAAACAGAACAACAACTCCTAATCCTAAAAAAAACAGCATTATTTTAAAACTTTTCTTAAAGAAAAATCCCACCGAAAGCCCAAGCAGAAATCCTGCACCCATTTGACCTAAAGAAATATTATTTAAGAAATCTAAACTTTTTTCTTCCATTTAGCATCCATTTCATTTAATTTTATTTATATTTTTAGTATTTTAGCATAATTTTTATTTAACATAAAAATATTCCATAAAATCAATATATTTGAAAAAAATATTTTTTAGTATGAATTTTTTCCAATAATATTTTATGTTATTTTTATGTTTCATTAAGCTAATTAAATCCAAAATATGGTATAATTCTATTGTTTACTTATATTTATTAGTAAACAGCAATATCACACTTGAAAGATTCGCCATGAAAAATAAAATAAATATTATATCAGCTTTTATCTTAACAGCATTTAGTTCTATAACATTAAATGCTTTAAGTTTTGCCGTGAGTAAAAATTATTACAATTATAATTTAATTTATGCATCTGGTAAAATTCGTCATGGAGATTTATATAACCTTAGAAAAACATACAATAGAATTGCTAATGGCAAACAAACTATTGTTGTTTTTAACAGTGGCGGCGGTGAATTGCAAGAAGGGTTAAGAATAGGCAGATTTTTAAAAGACAATCGCATAGGAAGTGCAGTAATTAAAAATGGTATGTGCGCCAGCAGCTGTGCGCTTGCTTTTTTGGGCGGCAGGGATTTATACGGCAGAAAACTGTTAATATTACCATACGGTTCTAAATTAGGCTATCATAGATTTTATTACAGAAATAGAGAATATGTTTCTGCCGCTTCAATGGGAAGGGATTTTGCCAGCGTTTTAGATTATGCAAATTATGTCAATGCTCCAACCTCGCTTTTAGCAAAAATGTTTGACACAAAATTCACAAATATGCACTGGATCAGAGGCAGTGAAAGACGCTTAATTGGAGTTATAAGAGGTCTTCCTCAGGTTAATTTTGGAGTTAAAAGATATGCAAACAGAACAAATTATAACAATAATGTTTACCATTTTACACAAACAGATTATGTTACAAATTATATAAGTAAAATGAACAAAATAATAAGAGCAAATAAAGGAATTATATTTGATAACGAAACGGCATTTAACGATAGCGGATATCAAAGCTGGATAAGCAGTAATTTAAGATATATTTCTATTAAGAGAATAAGACTTGTAAGAACCGATAAAGTTGTTGCAGATGTGGTTTATACATTGAGAAACGGCACACGTATTTACTCTAAGAATACTTATTATTTAACACAAAATAGCAGAGGTTGGAAAATTTATGCAAAAAGACATCAAGGCAAAAACAGAATTTCCAGAAGAATTTTAAGAAGAATATCTTCTATATTACCTTAATTTTTTAAGCGGTTAATACTTTTTGGGCTCAACATCTTAAAGAGACCACTGCACAATAGTTAGTTCAAAAGTATGGTGCTAGAAAGTATCAGAAATTAAACAAAATTACTCGAAAGCCTAACCAAAGCTAAGCCCAGAGGAATTTTTTTGATTTATGATATTTTATAGTGCCGTAATTTGGGCTTACTATTGTGCGGTGGTCTCTTAAACCGTTAATTCTTGCTTTCGCAGGAATTACGGGATACCTGGCTTTTAGCTTTATAATTACTAAAACTTTTAAAACAGACTGCTAGACAAATCTTCTAAAAACATATTTACCGCTTTTTGAGCTGCGATAATAAAACCTTTTGCATTTAACTCTTTTACCTTGATATTATAGCTGTAAATTTTATCTTTAAGAATTTTTCCGCTGCTTTCATCTATCAATTTAACAGAAAATTTTATATCAGCATAAGATTCATCGCCTTTAACTATATGATAAAAATCTAAAATCTGAGTTTCCAACACCAAATCAGCTTTTGCATAACTGCTATACCCTACTACGCTTTTAAAACTCCCCGAAGACTCTAAAGATTTTATTAATTTAGAATAAATCAATCTATTAAGCGACTGCTCCCAAGAACTGTATAAATAATAACTTGTTATACCGTCTCGTTTATAATAAATCCTGCTGCTGCCTAAAGCATCTAATGCTGAAGGAAACTCCACTTTTAAAACTTTATATTCATACCTGCTAGGTGCCGTAACAATGCTGCTTGTGCCCAAATCATAACTATTTATATTATGGACAGAACAGCCTCCTAGTAATAGTGTTAATATAATTGTCAATCTTTTCATTCTCCCGGTCCTTTCGGCGGCATTTTACCGTTTAAAAGTCTTCCGCCAGGATTTTGAGCCAATGCTTTAAGCTCATCTCCTAACTCTTCATATTTTACAGATAACTCTTTTAAATCGCTCAAAGCAGGGCTTAAAATTCTTTTTAAATTATAATCGCCTCTTTTAATGGTTTTATTTACAACAGAAGAAACCTTTTTAATGCTAATTGCTGCTCTATTTATATTATTAATTAAAGCCGGTAATTTTTTATTAATAATTTTTACTGTCAAATTTGAATTTTTAGCTAATATTTTATATTCATATATCGTGCTGTTTAAATCTTTAAAACTACCTAATAAACTGTTTATCTGATTGCCTTTGCCCAAAATAACACTTAATTTATCTTCTAAATCTGCCGCTTTTTTAGTAACTTTTGCCCCGTTTTCTAAAATTTTAGAAAAATTCTCTACGTTCTTTTTACTTAACAAAATATCTAATTTCTGGCTAAATTCTAAAAGTTTGTCTAGCGTTTTTGGAGCAGTTTGAGACAAAGAAGACAAAAGCGATATTTTTGTTTTGATTATAGAGTTCTCAGTGTTTGGTTTAATTATTTTTCCTTCATTGCCGGCTGTTAATATATTTATATACCTAAGTCCCGTTAAACCTTGGCTTTGTAAGGTGGCATACATACTGTCTGTTATTTTTATATTTTTTAATATAGCAATATCCGCCCTAACCCGTTTAATATCTTTTATATCAACAGAAATTTTCTCTACCCTTCCTATATTTACCCCATTAAGTTTAACTGCAGAATCTTTATTTAAGCCATCAACAGATTCGGTAAAATAAACAATATAAAAATTATAATTCTTTTTATTAACCCCGCTTTTAGATAGCCAAAATGCAAAATAGACTGCTGCTGCACTAAATAGCAAAACAAATAAACCAACAAGTTTATAATTTATCTTTTCATACATTTCTTAACCTTGTATTTACATACTCATTTTTAAAGAATTTTTGCACAAAAGGATGGTTGGATTTTAAAATCTCATCCAATGTTCCGCTGGCAACAACCTTTTTATCTGCCAAAATAGACATTTCATCTACAATGTTATGTATTGTATCCAAATCATGCGTAATCATAACAATTGTTAAATCTAAAATATCACGAAGATTTGAAATTAATTCATCAAATCCCCGCGCACCCACAGGATCCAAACCGCTTGTTGGTTCATCTAAAAACAGCAGCTTAGGGTCAAGCGCCAATGTTCTAGCAAGTGCTGCTCGCTTTATCATCCCGCCGCTTAATTCATGCGGATAAAGATATTTTACACTAGCATCCAATCCCACCATTTCAAGCTTTTCATCAATTATGTAATCTATCATTTTTTTTGAAAGCTTAGTATATTCTTTCAATAAAAAAGCAATATTGTTTGCAATACTCAAAGAGGTAAAAAGAGCCCCAAACTGAAACAAAACGCCCCACTCTTTTTTTATTCTTTGCTCATCTTTTGCAGTCAAATTCTTAATATTTTTCCCAAAAATATAAATATCTCCGCTTGCAGGCTTTAAAAGCATAATAATCTCTTTAAGCAGCACCGATTTACCGGCTCCGCTCTCCCCTAAAATCGCATAAATTTCACCTCTTTCTATTTCTAAATTAACCCCATTATGAATAACTTTAGAACCAAATTTTGTAACTAAATTTTCTACCTTAACTACACTTTTCATATTCCAAGTTCCGTAAAAATAATCGAAAACAAAGCATCGCAAACTATAACAAAAAATATTGCATTTACCACACTTTGTGTAGTCTCTTTGCCAATACTTTCAGTGTCCTGGCTGACTCTCAATCCGTGAAAAACACCGATTAATGCTATTATTATAGCAAAAAAAGGACCTTTTGCAATGCCTATTATATAATGTTTAAGCGCCAAAACCTCATAAAGCCTGTTTATAAAAATTTCAAAAGAGAGCCCAATTTGCGCTCTTGTTGCAACCATAGAACCAAAAATCCCTACCATATCCGAAAAAAATATCAAAATCGGCAAAGATATTATTAAAGCCGTCACTCTGGGAATTACCAAAAAGAAAAAAGGCATAAATCCCATCGTTTTCATTGCATCAATCTCTTCGGTAAGCTTCATAGCCCCGATTTCTGCTGTAAAAGAAGATGCGCTTCTTCCTGCTACAACAATAGCGGTAATCATAGGACCCAATTCCCTTGTTATAGATATTGCGCTTGCATCAACAACAAAAATATCCGCTCCAAACTTATTAAGCTGCACAATAGTTTGATAAGCTATTACGACCCCGACTAAAAAAGAGGTCATTCCAATTATAGGCAGCGCGCTTATACCTGCACTTTGAATAAAATAAACCGTCTCTTTAAACCTAAAGTTTTTAGGATTTTTAAACATACTTAATGTATATACAAAAAGCTCGCCGATAAATCCTACAAAATCTATTAAATAATTAATTACATCAATCACACTCTTGCCAACAGCTTCTAAAAAACTTCTTTTAGTTTTAAAATCTTTGCCGTTTTGAATAAAATTATTCTTTACTATTTCTAAAAGACGCTTATGCTTTGGGCTTAAATTAATAATTTCAGCTTTTTTGCCCCTATCCTGCACGTTTTTTTGAAGCAAAAAAAGAAGCAAAGCACCGCTGCTGTCTAAATCTTTTATATCTTTTGCATCAATTGTTAAATTTTTGCTGTTTTTTAATTTGAGCAATTTCTTTTCTATTTTATCTATTGTGCCAACGCGCCAAATGCCATAACATTTAAGATAAGAAGTATCATTTTTATCAATCAATTCATATTTTGCAAACCCCATAACTATGATTATATCAAAAAAAATTTGATTTCTATCGGTTTATATGTTAAAATTAAAAAAAAGAAAGGATATGTCATTAAAAAAGTAATTATATTTTCCATACTATCTATTTTTGCTGTTGCCCAGACAGATTGGAATTTGCCTGTAATTATGGCTGCAAACAAAATCGGCGGATTAAATATCGGCAAAAAAACAGAAGTTACAATCGCCCTGTATGCTAAAAATCCTTCAACTATTTGCTCTTTAAAGATTAAAAATTACTCCAATCCGTATAAAAAAGATATTACTAAAGATAAATTTAAACCTATAACTTTAGAGCCGGGACGGTATTACAGAGCCGATTTACCGCATATTTTAAAAGGCAAATATGAATTTGAATACACATGGTTTAAAGATGACAAATTTTTAGACAGTTACTTAAAAACAGTAAGAATATTTGAGTATCATAATATAAAACATACTCTCCACAAAAGATTAAATTTAACCTTTTGGATTAAAGTGCCTAAGGAGTGCAAGTAGCTTTAGATTGTGCGGCACAGTTGCATAGATATAAACAAAAACAACTTTCTTTATTTGCCATAATTCTAAATATGCATCCTAAAGCTGAGACTATGGGACAAAAGAAAAATTAGCCTCTTTGTCACTCTGAGCGTAGCGAAGAATCTAGATAAAACTGCACTAAAATAGATTCTTCGCTGCGCTCAGAATGACTGCATATCAATCTTCATCCTAAATCCTAAATCCTCAAACCTCAACTCTCACTGCCAAGGCTTAATAACAACAAAAATTACAATTCCTATCATAATCAAAGTAGGCACTTCATTATAAAAGCGGTAAAATTTTCCCGGTTTATAGTGCGGGTTTTCTTTTAATTTTTTTCTGTGCACTTCTAGCGAAAAATGGTAGGCAATTAAAAATGCTGCTAAAATTAATTTTGCAATCAGCCAAGTTGGAATCGCAGTGCCGTATTTTAAATATATCATTGTCAGCCCGCTTAAAATTGTAGCCCACATTGCGGGTGTGCCGATATATTTTATCAATTTATACTCTTGAATTTCAACTACTTCAACAAAACCCTTGTTATCGGCATTTTCGCTATGGTAAACATATAGTCTTGGCTGATAAAACAGCATTGCCATCCAGCTTACAAAACTCATTACATGAAATGCTAAAATCCAATTAAAATACTCCATTAGTTTTCCTTGCTAATATCTTCTAAAGAGTGGACAACCAACTCTTTTTCGCCCTTATAATACCCTATTTGAGCTTTTTTTATGTATAAATAGCTCTCTTTTTTTAAAAGTCCTCTTTTTTTCTGTTTTAAGTAAAGCTTATAGCTGCTATTATCAACAGTTATGTAACCGTTTCTGTAAATACCTTTTATATTTTTAACCATTTCGCCCAAATTACTCTTATCTTTTTGCATAAGGGCTCCGCTGAATTTAGGTATAAACTTTTCAACATTTATACCCTTTTTTTCTTTTATAATATCCAAATCCGTAATTTCATCTATTTTGTAATATTTTTTCTTTTTATAAACTTTAAAATCATAGCATTTACCCTCTTTCAAACCGCCTGCACTCTTATAAAGCGTTATAGACTTTGAATTAGCAAAAGATTTTACTACGCCAAAATCGCCTCTTTTATATACAACACAGGCATCTTTTAAGATTACAGGGTTTTTCAAATAATTTATATTTGCTAATTCATTAACTGTCATTACTTTCAACTCTGCACTTTTTTTATTCTCTTTTTTTGAAGGTAAAAAAAGCTTCCAGAATTTATCTAAAAGGGTTTCGTGTTTCAACTCTTTCTTTTTAGAATTTGCAAAAACTGCATATATAGGCAAGTGGTCGGAATACCCTCTGCCGGTATGTTTAAAATTTTTATACTCCCATCTGTTTAAGAAACCTTTTTTGTTTCTTAAAAACAGATAACTCTTTTTAAAAACCCCAAAACTCCCTTTTTCATAAAACCAGCCTTTATTATCTATTAATGCAGGCGGAATAATAATAGAATCAATCGCACCTTTTTTACCGTGATAATCGTGGCTCCAGCGTCTATGAGCCGGCAATTGGCTCCACAAATTATATAAATGAAAACCGCCTATTTTCTTATCTCTTAACCTTATAAGCCTGCCGTTGCTGTATGTATGCAAAATAGTATCAATCCCGCAAGTTCCATTTGTATCGTTATATTTTGGCAAAAGATTTTCGCACTCATTATATTCGCTGTTAAAATCTCCCAAAATTATATACTCGCTATCAGGAGGCATTTTTCTTATTCTTTTTATAAGAGCTTTTGCATATTTCACCCGCTCACTCTCGGGTGCAGATTTGGAACGCCAATGGTTTACAAAAATAGTAAGCTTTGGTTTGGTTTTAAGCTCTGCTACCAATATATCTCTGTCTCTTTTAGAATTACTTACTTTTATATCTGTTTTATGAATAAAATTTACCTTAGAAAGCAGTGCAACCTCTATTGCAGAACCCCTTTTATGGGTTATTGCACTATAAGGATATTTACACCCTTGGCGGTTAAGTTTATCTTGCAAAAGTTTTAAAGCCCTGTCGTTTTCTACCTCTTCAAGCCCTATCACATCGGCATTTAAATCACAAATTACACGGCTTGTGTGTTGCAGTTTTTTTTCTAAAATCTGTTCTGTCCAATTATGATGTCCGGGTATAAACTCTTCGTATTCGCTACCGTTTTTCACATCATCAAAAAGATTTTCTACATTATATGTAGCAATTTTCAGCTCGGTTGAATGCAGTATAAAAGGAATAATCGGAAGTAAAGCTAACTTTTTCATAATAAATATTCTATCTAATAGCAACTTAGATTATGGTAGAATATGTTTAAAATAAAGCTAAGAAGCCAAGAGCCAAGAGCATAGAGCTAATAAGGTAGCTTCGCTTTTTTTAAGCGGCAAAGCCGCAAATATTAAAACGCGGCATTAGCCGCACCTTGTTAGCTCTAAGCTCTTAGCTCTTGGCTCTAAGCTTTAATTAAAGAAAGGATTTAAAATGAAATTACTTATAATAATGTTAAGTGCGGGGTCTTTGGCATTTGCATCTTTTAATTACTCTATTTCTCCCATTACCCCAAAAATTAAGAGCAGAATGATAAATGGCGGTTCTTACCGCAATGGGTGCCCTGTCGGGCTTGAGAGTTTGCGTTATTTAAACTTAAGCTATATCGGTTTTGACGGCAAAGAGCATATAGGCGAAATGGTAGTAAACAAAGCCGTAGCAAATGATGTTGTGTATGCTTTTAAAAAACTTTACGAGATAAAATACCCTATTAGAAAAATGCAGCTTGTAAGCAATTACGGCGGAAGCGATTTTGCATCTATCGAAGCAGATAACACCTCGGCTTTTAATTGCCGCCCTGTTGCAGGAACAAACAGATGGTCGCTGCACAGTTACGGCAAAGCAATCGATATTAATCCGCTAGAAAACCCTTATGTCTCTAAAAGCGGACGAACTTCGCATAAAGGTTCTTACAAATATCTAAGCAGAATCAGAAGCGGCAGCAGCGCAGCGCAAAGAGCGCTTATTTTAAGAGGCGATGCTATTGTTAATATTTTTAAGTCACTAGGCTGGCGCTGGGGCGGAGATTTCAGATGCTGTAAAGATTATCAGCATTTTGATAAGAAATAAAGCTTTGCATGGGAGAAACCTTACAATTATCAAATTGCAGTAATAAAAAAAGTTTAAGAAACTCTTATGCTTGCAATCTCTTTGAGAATGTTTCATTTTCGATGTTTCTTAATTCATTTCTATCCCTCTTTCACAAAAACAACAAGAGGCTAAGCAATGATTAAACTCAACAACAATAATCTGCACCCTAAATCCTCAATCATCCCTTTTTCTCATTGCTTTAATAAAGTCGGCTTTAATGCTGTTTAACTCTTTTTCTTTTGTATCTAAAATATTTAAATCGTTCTTTTTAATGGCATTTTCTAGCAATTCTATTCTTTCTAACAAATAATTAAACAGTTCTTTTTCAATATCGGGCATAATATTATGCCGAAGCGGTTCTTTATTATCAACCCTTTTTGCAATGTGTGCTGGCACTCCCACAGCAGTGCATTCGGGCGGAACATCTTTTATAACTACAGAATTTGCACCGATTTTAGCATCTTTACCTATTGTAATATTGCCTAATATTTTTGCACCCGCTCCTATTGTTACATTGTCTTCTATTGTCGGGTGGCGCTTGCCCTGCGACAAGCTCACTCCGCCTAAAGTAACTTGCTGGTAAATCAAAACGTTATTGCCAACTTCTGCTGTTTCTCCTATAACTACCCCCATAGCGTGGTCAATAAAAACTCCCTGTCCTATTTTTGCACCGGGATGAATATCTACCATTGTCAAAAACTGCCCGATTGCAGAAATTAAACGGGGCAAAAAACGCAAACCCAAACCGTATAATGAATGTGAAATCCTATAAAAAAAAAGCGCCCACACGCCTGGATAGTTAAAAATAAGTTCAAAATTGGATTTTAAAGCAGGGTCATTTTTTTTAACTGTTTTAAAATCATTTATAATACTTCGTATTAATCCCATTTTATGCCTTAATTGCCTGAATGGTTTTTAAATAGCTGTTTTCGCTTAAATAAAGATATAATTTGCCAAGAATTATCTGTTTTTGTTCTTTATCTATAAGCTTTGACTCTTCGATATTGCTTTTTAAACTTTTATCTATTGCGCCAATATCATAATCAATATCATCTAAAATATCCATTAAATTTTGAGCTTCTATAATATTTTCTAAACTATAATTGCCGTTTTTGTCAAATTTAACAGTAACTTCAGTAGGATGTGTAAATAAATTGTGCCTCATACCCAAAACCTCTTGATACGCACCGCTTAAAAAAAATGCCAAAAAGTATTCCTCTTTTTTTAAATCTACATCGTGCAGTTTCAAAGGAACTGTTGCATCAAATCCAAGCTCTCCGTCGCTGTCGCAAGTAATATCCCAAATAGAAGCCGCTTGCGTAGGCTTTTTTGAGAGATGCGAAATCGGCATTATTGGAAATTTTTGCCCAAGCCCCCAGAAATCGGGAAGAGATTGAAAAATAGAAAAATTCACCAGATACTTCTCTTGAATTTTATTCTCAAGCCTCTTTAATTCGTCGCTGTCTTCTCGCGAAAGCAAATCTATCGCTTTTTTTATAATCAAACTTACCAAAATTTCGGTATTTGAGCGGTCTTCTAAATCTATATACCCCAAATCAAAAAGGGTAAGCAAGCTGTCTAAATGGTCGATTGCATCGTGCAGATATTCGCGTGCATTGGATTTTTTCATCCCTTTATAAAGTTCGTAAAGCTCTTGAATAAGCGGCGGATTTTTTTCTTTTAAGCGCAAAAACTTTTCGTTATAATCTTGCGAAAAAAGTTCTAAAACAGGTGCAATCAATACAGAGTGGCTCGCTGCTATAAAACGCCCCGATTCAGTATAAATATCAGGCTCGCTTACACCTTTGTTTTTTGCAATCTCTTGCATAAAATAGATAACATCATTAGCAAACTCTTTTATAGAGTAGTTACGGTTTTTATTTGCCTTGTCCTGCGAATACTCTACTGCCAATCCTCCGCCTATATTAATAGCATTCAATGCCATTGCACCGTGCTTTTTTAAATCGGCATAAATATTACCAGCTTCTCTTAAAGCTTTTTTAAGCGGATTAATCTCTTCCATTTGCGAACCTATATGAAAATGAATCATACTAAAGCGCTCTATCAATCCTTCGCGCTCCAGCATATCGCAAGCTTCCAAAAGCTCCGTAGATGTAAGCCCGAATTTAGAACTGTATCCTCCGCTTTTTGCCCAAGCGCCCGCTCCCAAACTGTGCATTCTGATTCTCATACCGATTTTTGGTGTAATATTGTCACTAAAATTGGAATTAAACTCATTGTGAACCTCTATTATGGTCTCAAGCTCGTTAAGCCCTTCGATTGTAACAGTAATATTATGCCCGCTTTTTGCCGCTATAAAACAAAGCGCAATCATTTCTTTATCTTTAAAGCCGTTTACGGTTATTGGAGCACCCAAAGGAGTTTTTGCCATAGCAATTATAAGCTCTGCTTTAGAACCGGCTTCAAGACCGTAATTGTAACCGTTTGAGACACTTAGCAATTCATTTATAAAATTTGGAAACTGATTGACTTTAAGCGGAAAAACCGCATTAAAACTCCCTTTATAAGCGAACTCTTCAGAAGCCCTTTTAAATTCACCGTAAAGCAAATCTATCTGCTTTTTAATTAAATGCGGAAAACGTAAAAGAACAGGTCCCTTATAACCTTTATCACGCACCTTTTTTACAATTTCTAACAAACTAGGCTCGCTTTTGTGTGCAATAACCACACTGTCATCTTTAATTTTAAAATTTCCGTCGCCCCATACAGACAAACCGTAATCTCTATTCACTTTATACTCCGTAATTAAATAGTAAAAATTATTATATTTGATATTTTGTTAAAAATTGATATTTTTTTTCAAAATACTATGCAAATTTAAAAAAAGCAGGTATAATACCTCTTGAAAAGGATGAGGATAGATTCTCTTCTTGCAATGTGTTACCCCGTGTTACCCTGCTAGAATTACTTCCTGCAAAATTTTCACAAATTTTATTTTTAAGGTATATAATGTCTAATGTGTTAGAAGGAACTGTTAAATGGTTCAACGATGAAAAAGGTTACGGTTTTATCTCTCAAGATAATGGTCAAGGCGATTTGTTTGTTCATTTCCGCCAAGTTAATAATCCAAACGGAGGCCGTGTATCTCTACAAGAGGGACAAAAAGTAACTTACCAAATCGGCGAAGGTTTAAAAGGACCTCAAGCAGAAAACGTAAACCCTCAATAAGGGAAGTTTAAGCCCTTCTTTGGGGCTATTTTATTCAATACCATTCAATTATCTTTCAATATCAGCAAAATATTAAAATTATTTTAAAACCACAATAACATATTAAAATCTATTTCATTATAAAGTAAAAAATATTGCAAACCTTTAGTCAAATAGACTAAAAAAACTTTACAAAACTATTGAAATTTATAAAAATTTTTAGTAAAATTGCAAAAAATATTTAAAGGAGTTTGGTAATGGCTAAATATCAGTATCAGACAGAAGTCGGACAATTGCTTAAATTAATGACTCATTCACTCTATTCAAACAGAGAGATTTTTTTAAGAGAGTTAATTTCTAACGCGAGCGATGCGCTGGATAAATTTAATTATTTGCACTTAACCGATGAAAAGTTTAAAAGCGAAGATTGGAAACCTAAAATTACTATAAAAGTAGATACAAAAGATGGCTCTTTGAGTATTGGCGATAACGGTATAGGTATGAATGAACAGGATTTAATAGAAAACCTGGGAACCATTGCAAAAAGCGGAACCAAAGCATTTATTGAGCAGTTAGAAAAGAGTAAAGATTCTAAAATAGACAGCAATTTAATCGGACAGTTTGGGGTTGGATTTTATTCTGTCTTTATGGTCAGCGATTCTGTAGAGGTTATTAGCAAAAAGGCGGGCGAAGATAAGGCTTATAAATTCAAAAGCGACGGAAGCGGAGAGTTTGAAGTTAGCGAAGTGGTAAAAGAGAGCCACGGAACGGTAATATATATTAAGCTTAAAGATGACGCAAAAGAGTTTTTGAATGCATACCATATAAAAGATATTATTAAAAAATACTCTAACCATATTCCTTATGAAATTTATGTAAATTACACCGAAAAAACCGAAAAAGATGGCAAAGAAGTCGAAGAGAATAAAACAGAGCTTGCAAACGAGGCAAAAGCGCTTTGGACAATGAATAAAAACGAAATAAGCGATGATGAGTATAAAGAGTTTTATAAGAGCAATTGGCACGATGTAAGCGACCCGCTAACTTGGATTCACACAAGCGCAGAGGGCTCTTTGGAGTATAAAACACTCTTTTACATCCCCGAAGTTGCGCCTGCAGATATCTATAGAGCCGACTTTGAACCGGGTGTTAAACTGTATGTTAAGCGCGTATTTATTACCGATAAAGAGAAAGAGCTTTTGCCAATTTATTTAAGATTTGTGCGCGGAATTATAGACAGCGAAGATTTGCCGCTAAATGTAAGCCGTGAAATTTTGCAAGAGAACAGAATTTTGGCAAATATCAAGCAAGCTTCGGTTAAAAAGATTTTAAACCATATCAAAAAGCTAGATAAAGAAAAGTTCGATAAATTCATAGAGCAGTATAACAGACTGATTAAAGAGGGAATTTTTACCGACCATTTAAATAAAGAGCTTCTGCTTGATATTGTGCGCTACAAATCAAGTGCAGTAGAGGGCTTGACTTCGCTTGCAGATTATATTGAGCGCGAAAAAGATAAGAAAGATAGAAAAAAAGAGGTTTATTACATTGTCGGCGAAGATGAAAATATTTTGCGCCACTCGCCGCTGCTAGAAGCGTATAAATTAAATGATATAGAGGTGCTGATACTTGACGATAAAGAGGTGGATGAAATTGTAACACCAGCTATTGGCGAATATAAAGAGTGGAAATTTGTAGATATTGCAACCTGCGAACCGCCAAAAATCAAAGAGAATGAAGAGGAGTTAAAAGGGTTAGAGAAAGAGTTTGAATCTCTGGTTAAAATATTTAAAGATGAACTTGGGGATAAGGTTAAAGATGTAAAAATTACCACAAGACTCAGCGAAAGCGACAGCTGCGTAGTGCCAGACAGCTCCGACCCGCTTGTTTCTATGCGTGCAATGTTTAGACAGATGGGGCAAGAGGCGCCGGATATCCCGCTAATATTGGAGTTAAACGGCAAAAGCGAACTTATTAAAGCGCTTAATACAACAAGCGATGTAGAGCTTGTAAAAGAGGCAGCCTGGCTGCTGCTAGACAGTGCAAGGCTTGCCGAAGGTTTAGAGCCGGTAAGCAAGATAGATTTGTCAAAAAGAGTAACTTCGCTTCTTTCCAAATTGGTAAAATAAAAGCTTTTTGGCGCCAATTTTTGATATAATAACTTATATCAAAAACGGAGCGCCGCTTTGAATATAGTGCAAATATTACAAAAAGAGTTAGAAAATATCGATAATGTTGAGTTTGGCTATCTGTTTGGGTCTTATGCAAAGGGGCAGCAAAACCAAAACAGCGATATCGACCTTGCACTATATTTAAAAGACGACTCAATAGATAATATTCTTCAGATAAATTATATTCTTTCAAAAAAATTAAAAATTCAAACAGATATTTTGGTATTAAACAGTGCA
Organism: Campylobacteraceae bacterium; assembly: GCA_027081355.1. Classification (GTDB taxonomy): domain Bacteria; phylum Campylobacterota; class Campylobacteria; order Campylobacterales; family Sulfurovaceae; genus JAADEQ01. The sequence goes on along the minus strand of JALWKP010000167.1, from coordinate 2,776 downwards.
AAAAATCTTTTTTTGCTAGACTCTGTATTTGGAGAAGGCAAAGTTGTTAAAGAGAGTCCAAGCCGGATAGATTATGAACTCAAAAAAGAGCATCAACTTTTGGATTATAAAGCGTTTAAAAAGAGTTTAGATGTTGCGTAGAATATAAATTTTGCAAGGAAATAGGTAAATGAAGTTTGTTGTCATTCTGAGCACAACGAAGAATCTTGTTTGAAAGCTTAGAGCTTAGTGCCTAGAGCTAAGAGCTAACAAGGTAGCTTCGCTTTTTTTAAGCGGCAAAGCCGCAAATATTAAACGCGGCGCAGCCACACAATCAGCTCTGAGCTCTAAGCCCTGAGCTCTAAGCTTCATATAGAGATTCTTCGCTACGCTCAGAATGACAGCAAAAAGCAACATTACTTATTATTTTACACAATTTAAGGATTATAAATGGATTTTCTATCAAAAATTAAAGGTTTTTCCAAAGAGCGGCGTGCTACGGTAATTGCTACGGCTACGGCTGTTATGCTTGCTATTGTTAAGCTGGTTATCGGGGTTTTAAGCGGTTCGGTGGCGGTATTGGCTTCGGCTATCGATTCTATTTTAGATACTGCAATTTCTGTTTTTAACTTTTTTGCTATTAAAAAGGCAGAAGAGGAGCCAAACAGGCTTTTTCAATACGGCAAAGGCAAACTGCAAGCGATTGCTGGGGTAATAGAAGGAACAGTTATTACAATTTCGGGACTTTATATTATTTATGAAGCGATAGATAAACTTATAGAAAAAAAGCCCACTTTAATGCTTGGTGCTTCAGTTGTTGTTATGCTAATTTCTATTGCGGTAACTTATTTATTGGTTAAATATTTAGAGCGCATAGCCAAAGAGACTGATAATATTGTAATAAAATCGGATGCCTTGCATTATAAAACAGACCTTTTAAGCAACGGTGCAGTTTTACTGGCGCTATTTTTGGTTTCAATTACGGGACTTGACTTTATAGATTCGGTTTTTGGTTTGGCAATCGGCGGGTATATTATTTACTCGGCTTACGAAATTATAAGCGAAGGTATTTTGATTTTAATGGATCGCTCTTTAGATGCCAATATAGTTGCAAAAATCGGAGAGATTATCTCTAGCCATAAAGAGATAAAAGGGTATCATTGGCTAAAAACAAGGACAGACGGTATTCATAACTTTGTAGAGTTTCATATGGTTTTAGACCCGCAAATGACAATAGAAAAAGCCCATAAAATTGCAGAAGATATTATTTGCAAAATAACTGCGCTTGAACCGAATAAAGGGTGGGTAATAAACCCTCATTTTGACCCGCACGACGACGAAGAAGAGAATGTGCGCTTTTTCGAGGGGAAAGGAAGTTGCAAAGTTGAGTAAAATTTACCTCTGTTCGCCCAAAAAATATAACGGCACAATCTCTTTGCCGATGATAAAATTTAAAAGAGTAAAAGATTCGCTCGATTTAAGCGGTTACGACACTCTTCTTTTTACTTCCAAACAGGCGATTTACTACTGTGATGAAATAGCCGACGGCTGGCAGGAAAAAGAAATTTTAGCAGTAGGTTCGGCAACTGCCAAAACCGCTAAAGAGTATGGCGCTAAAAATATTTACTACCCCGCAAAATTTTACGGCAAAGAGCTGGCAAGCGATATTTTAGAAAAATTTAGCGATAGAAAAATATTATACATACGCCCAAAAGTTATATCGTTTGACAGCAAAAGCTTTTTGCAGAGCCACGGAATTGATATAAGCGAAGAGATAATTTATGAAACCAATTGCGTTGAGTATAAAGATAAAGTTTTAGAAGAAAACAGCATAATAATCTTCACTTCGCCATCTACAATAGAGTGTTTTTTTAAAAGCTTTAAATGGCAAGAGAGCTTCAAAGCGGTGGTTATCGGCAAAAGCACATTAAAAAAACTGCCTGAGGGAATCGATGCATATGTAGCAGACGAAGCAACAATCGATGCATGCGTTTTGAAGGCGAAAGAGGTGGATAATTGACAATTGATAATGGATAATTGATAATTAGAATTGAGAGAATTATCCATTGTCAATTATCAATTCTCAATTGAAAAAACTTGTTTTTTCCAAAAGTTACGCAAAAATGGTCTTTTTTTGAAAAAGTTTTAAATTTTTTGTAATTTTTACCAAAATAGTATATAATTTTACAAATAAATCTGCTATAATTATAAATATAGTTTTAAATATTAAATTAGTTCTTTTATTTAAGGTTAGTTTAATATAGCTATGTTCTATTCAAATTTCTTTTGTCGCCTGGGTGGTTCGCCAAATTGCATATGGGGGTCCAACAGATAAACTTTAGGGGGACTAGTAGCTGAGTCTGTGAGTGGATGGCTTCGTTTGAGCTAGGCTATGCCGGCGAGAAGTTGTCCCCTAAGGACTTACTCTCTCCCCCACCGTTGGCTTATTAGGGCCGACTCACGCAAATACGGCCACTCGGGTATCTTTTGGCAATATCTTCATTTTATAAAAATTTATCAATAAACCAGCAATCATTTTAATTGTTTTGGATTTGTTTACACCAGGCTTTATAACACAAGCAGATGATGTATCCGGGCACTTTTTTAGAAAAAAGAGACCACTGCACAATAGTTAGTTCCAAAGTATGATGCTAGGAAAGTATCAGAAATTAAATAAAAATCCTACCCCAAAGGGGCAGGTATTGAAAACCCCTTGAAGGGGATACTTTGCCTGCCACCTAAAAGGTGTCAGGGTGGTTGCTAACTTTTCTAATTTAAAACAGTCCTCTTTGCTGTT
>JALWKP010000166.1 GCA_027081355.1 Campylobacteraceae bacterium | reverse complement strand
GGTTAAAAAGATTAAAAAAGCACTTAGAGAAAACTATGTAAAAAGAGGAATGGTTAAAAAAATCATTGCAGCATGGGTTATAACAGTACCAGCCGCAGCTGCAGTATCTGCAATTATCTTCTTTGTATTAAAAGGTTTGGCTGCGTAAAACTAACGAAGAGTCCTAAATAGGCTCTTCCGTTTTCTTTTCAGATAAGAGTATCTTAATATTATCTAATTGAATCTTTACTGCAAAATAGTGTATAGAATAGTAACTTATATATACTTAATAAATTCTGACTATTATAAAGAAATAACTCCATTTTTCGGCTACTTCTCTTAATGCATGATATTAGTCTAATTAGAACTTCTTAACTAATAAAATCAATAAAAAAATATTAATACTAATTTAAGATAAGCTTATGTAAAATTTATGTTTATACAAAGGAGAGAGAATGAAAGATTTACAACAACAAGGATATAGTGCATTTTTAAATGACTACTTTCAAGAACACAGCGATCTGTTTGCTCAACTTTCAAAAGGGCAAAAACCTCATACTATGATAATTACATGTAGCGATAGCAGAATCAATCCGGCACTACTTTTAAATGCTCAACCAGGAGAGATATTTATTTCAAGAAATATCGGTAATGTAGTACCTCCATATCAGCCAGAATCAGGTTCTACACAAGCAGCTATTGAGTATGCTGTAAATGTATTAGAGATACCAAAAATTATTATTTTAGGTCATAGTAATTGCGGTGCTTGTGCTCATATGTATCATGAACATAAAGAAGGAGAGCCAGAACTTAAACATGTGGGAACTTGGTTAAAAAATATTGAACCTGCAAAAAATTTAGCAGTATTAGAGTTACACCATGATAGTAGTAAAAACATTTTTGAACTAACAGAAAAACATAATGTTATAACATCTTTGCAAAGACTGATGGAGTATCCATATATTCTAAAACGCTTACTTAAAGACAAAATTGAATTAGAGGGTTGGTGGTTTGATATTGGCACAGGAAAAGCAGAAATATATAACTTTGCTACAAGACACTTTGAACCAATAATAGAAAAATAAAATTGATATTTATGTTTAAGCTAAACCCTTTCACCCAAATTTCGCATTAGAATTAATAAAAATTTAGCAAATGCTTTTGTTTAGGGTGTTTGCTAAAATTTTGAGCTTAACCTGTAGGTTAAGTGATGGATTTTAGTAAATGTCCTAGACGAAATGATTTACTAAAAGTTGTTAATCTCTAATGCAAAATTTGGGTTTAAAGAACTAAAATAGTAATCAAAGGGTTTAATTAATTTTTTTCTAAAGCTTAAGAGCAAACTCCAGCAAGCCAGAAATAATATCTTTAGGGCTTGGTGGGCAGTTTGGAATATAATGAGTTACCTCTATACTATTGCCTTTAATGGCATAAGTTTTTTCAAATACTCCTAAATCTTTTACGCAATCGCCTATGGCTATTACCCATTTTGGTGATGGTATTTGATTGTAGCAATCTATGGCATGGTGATACATATTAAAAGTCATTACTCCGCTTAGAAACATAACATCGGCATGTCTTGGGCTTGCTACAAAGTGTATTCCTAGCTCTTCTAAATTGTAGTATGGGTTCGAGAGTGCGTTGCATTCTGCTTCACAAGCGTTGCAACTGCCGCTATCTACCATTCTTATAGCTAAGCTTCCGCCAAACTTTTTTTTGACTAGCTTTTTTAACTCTTTTTTAATTGCTTCTAACTCTTCATCTTGCTCTAATGTTGTTGCAAATCTCTTTTTCCAATATCGAATCATGAGTCGCTCCCTGCATAGCTTAAATCGAAACTTTTATTTATGAGTGGAAAGTCTGCAATAATATCTTTATAAATTGTTGTATGAAATGCTTGCCAATTTATGAACGATGGGTCGCGTACAAAAAATCTATCTACCAATCCATTTTCTATTTTTAAATACATAAACAGCTCGCCTATACTGCTCTCTGTAAATGCACTATATTCGCCATCTTTAAAATCGCCAAATTCCAAGCCTTCGTTATCATAAGTTTCAAAGTTTTTTATCATCTCTATAGAGTTAAATATTTCATTAAATCGTAATTTAAACCTATCGCTCACTTCGCCTTTTTTTCCTAACTGCATTTGGTAGCCAAAGTTTTTGT
>JALWKP010000165.1:581-2160 GCA_027081355.1 Campylobacteraceae bacterium | reverse complement strand
CAATTATTATAAACCATCTGCCCCAAAGCAATTCCTCCATCATTTGGCGGAATTTGGCTTGGCAGATAAACATTTGGAAAGCGCTCAATCAGTAACTCTAACAAAACTCTGTTTTGAAATACTCCTCCACTTGCAACTAATGGCAAATTGGAGTGCTTTTTATAAACAGTGGCAATTATTTCAATTAGGGTATTAAAAAATTTCGATACTGCTTTGCTTTTATTATCTTCTTTTATAATTTCTAAAACTAACGGGCGGATATTTATAATGCCATCTTTAAATTCAAAAGGATATGTAGCTTTTTCATCTCTTTCATAAAGCTCTTCTAACATTAAACCGCTCTCGCCCTCATAACTTACAATTTGATTAACTCCAAGCAAAGAAGCAACTGCATCAAATAGCCTGCCAGCAGATGAGCTTAGCGGTGCATTTAGCCCCTTTTGCCATGCTATATATAGGGCGTTTAATTCGGTTTGGCTAAAGGCTTTTATTGTTGGTACATTTAAATTTATTACCTCTTTGCCAAAGCACTCAAAAAGCAGACTCAAAGCTACACGCCTTGGCTCTTTTATTGCCTTTTCGCCTCCAAGTAATTTAAAATAATCAAAGTGTGCAACTCTTTTAAACCCTTTATAATCACAAACTAAAAACTCTCCTCCCCACAGATTACCATCACTCCCAAGCCCAGTGCCATCAAACGCAACCCCAAACACTTTGCCATTTAATTTATGTTCTGCCATTACTCCTAAAATATGGGCAAAGTGATGCTGAACCGGCTTTAATTTAACACCCCTAAAACTTTTTGCTACTTTAGTGCTTTCGTAATTTGGATGCAAATCGTGGGCAATGACATCTGGTTTAAAACCGTATATTCTAAAAAGTGTTTTTATATTTTTTTTATAATACTCAACAGAGCCGATGCTATCTAAATCGCCAATATGAGGCGAAAGTATGGCATCATTTCCAAAGCCAATTGCAACTGTGCTTTTTTGATTTGCCCCAAGGGCTAAAGTATTTTGCTTTAATTTAAATGGAAGCTTAATACTAAGAGGCGTATAGCCTCTTGCTCGGCGCATCATTAAAACCCTATCTTTAACAACCATTACCACCGAATCATCGCACCCATTTACAATTTTTCGATTATGCTCTAAGATAGCATCATAAACATTTTTAAGTTTTTGCAAACTCTTGATATCGGTGCAAATTGGTTCGTCGCTTAAATTTGCACTTGTAGCAATAATTGGGCGGTTTAACTCTTTTAAAATTAAAAGATGCAAAGGGGTATAAGGCAAAAAAAGTCCAATTTTACTAATATTTGGCGCGATAGGTGAATTAAGAGTTTGTAAAGAGTTAAGAATGACAATGGGTCGCTCTTTTGAAGTTAAAAGCTTTTCTTCTTTTTTAGAAATATTGGCAAACTCTTTAGCCATTTTAATATCTTTAACCATAACAGCAAAGGGTTTTGTCGGGCGCTTTTTACGCTCTCTAAGTTTAGCAATCGCTTCAAAATTTGTAGCATCACAAACCAAATGATACCCTCCAACTCCCTTCAACGCACACATCGCTCCCCACCTCAACA
>JALWKP010000165.1:0-571 GCA_027081355.1 Campylobacteraceae bacterium | reverse complement strand
AATCCCTCAATTCTTAACTCTTCACTCTTAATTCTTAACTCTAAACTCGGTCCACACTCCCAGCACCCAATTGGCTGAGCGTGATACCTTCTATCAAGCGGATTATTATATTCTGCTTCGCACTTTTTGCACATCTTAAAAAATCGCATAGAGGTATTTACTCTATCATAAGGGAGTTTTTCAATTATAGAATACCTCACCCCACAATTTGTGCAGGTGATAAAGGGGTAGAGATAGCGGCGGTTACTCTTATCAAAAAGCTCTTTTTCGCACTCTTTGCATACACTAATATCAGGTGGAAGCAAAGCGGTTTTAATATTGCTCTCTTTAGTTTGCACAATTTTAAAACTGCTAAACTCTCTAAATTCTATCTCTTTAACTTCAATTAAATCAATTTTAGCAAGAGGCGGAAGATTTGTTTTTAACTCATTCAAAAAAAGCTTAAGCTCCTCTTTAGTGGCATTTAAGGTAATCTCTACCCCCAAAGAGCTATTTAGCACCTCTCCAAAAAGCCCTAACTTTTGAGCCATTTGATACACAAAAGGCCTAAACCCAACCCCTTGCACAGTGC
>JALWKP010000164.1 GCA_027081355.1 Campylobacteraceae bacterium | reverse complement strand
ACAGATATATTTTAGGTGATGAATTGTATAGCCCAAAGGGGCAGATGCATAAAAACAGAATATTTTTGCATGCATATTTGCTCTATTTTGTGCATCCAAGAAGCGGGAAAAGGGTAGAGGTTGTCGCGCCTCTTTTTGAAGATATGCGGCAATTTATAAAAGAAAACTTTAATAAAGGTGCAGAGTATGACAAACTTACAAAACAGAGTATTAAAAACTACTTTTAAAGTCGGTTTTTTGGCACTTTTGGCTACAAGCTCTTTAAGTGCGCTTTTTACCGATTACTCTTTGCCTAAAATTAAGGGTGTAAAAGTTGTGACGGATAGAAACAGTGTAGGATTTGAGTGGAAAAGTGTTGCAAGAGACCCTAGAATTACATCTATAAATGTTTACAGAGCCGAAGCAAGAAGAGGCTCTAGGCAGCTTTATGAAAGAATAGGGGCGGTTTCAAACCGTTTTGCGACTCACTTTGTAGATACTAAAATTAAACCAAATACCAAATACTTTTACACTTTTACAACTGCCAGCGGTTTGAGTGAATCGTTGTATGGAGATGTTGTTCCTGTAAAAACAAAGCCTCCGTATAAAGCTGTTAAATTTGTAGAGGCGAAGCTGGTTGCCAGAGGGGTTGTTAAGCTTCTTTGGGTTCCTCACTCTTCGCCTATGATTACAAAATATATTATAGAGCGTAAAAAAGTTACCGATAAAAGATGGTTTTATCTGGATACGGTAAATGGAAGATTGTATCCTGAGTATATTGATTCTACGGCTCCTAGAGGTTTTAAGTATCAGTATAGGATTTTTGCCGAAGATGCAAGCGAATTGGCTTCGTTTCCTAGTAAAGTTTTGAGTGTAGAGGTGAAGTAAATGCCGCATATTAAAGTTTCTCCGTTTGATACTGCTAAAATTGACACTGCTGTCGGAGATTTTATTAAATTTAGAGCTGTTGGCAGCAGCAGTGCAAAAGAGATTGTATTGCTTAGTGACAAGCGGGAGTTTTTTTTAGATATTGTTAAAAAAGAGGGTGAGTATTTAATTAAACCTAATAAAATTACAAAAGGTTCCGATACAGAGCTGTTAAAAGATATGCTAAACAGATTTGCAAATGTATTGGGGTTGGATATTTTGCATTCTAATACGGCGCCAAAACCGTTTAAACCGAAAAATGCGGATGAGTTTTTTAAAACTGTTGAAGATTTTTATGAATTTAAGAGTGACTTTAAAAATATTAAATTAGAAGTGGGGTTTGGCAGCGGCAGGCACCTTTTATACCGTGCACAAGAGGAGCCGGAGACTTTATTTATAGGTATTGAGATACATTCACCCTCGATTAATCAGCTCTTAAAGCAGATTAATATTAAGGGGTTAAAAAATATTTTTGTGGTAAATTACGATGCAAGGTTGCTGCTTGAGATGCTGCCTTCTAATATTTTAGATACAATATATGTTCATTTTCCTGTGCCGTGGGATAAAAAGCCGCACAGAAGAGTAATAAGCGATGCATTTGTGCGTGAAGCGCTTAGAGTGCTGAAAAAAGGCGGGCAGCTAGAGCTTAGAACAGATTCTCAAAACTATTTTGAGTATTCTTTAGAGGTTTTTTCTTCGCTTAAGCAGAGCAGTTTTAAGGTAGAGAAAAATATAGATATACCCGTAGTCAGCAAGTATGAAGCTAGGTGGAGAAGAATGGAGAAAAATATTTACACTCTAACTTTGGACTCTTTAAGCGAGTCTAAAGCTAGAGAGTTAAAAATAGATTTTACTCTTGAAAATTGCAATACTAATACAAAAATTCCTCAAGAAAGCATAATTAAAGAGGATTTTTTTGTCCATTTTGGTAAAAAATATACAAGAACGGACAATAAAGGATTTGTGGTAGAGTGCTCTTTTGGCGGATTTAATACTCCGGAAAAAAAGATGATAATTGTGGGAGAAAAGTGTTATTATCTTCCGGGAAATCCTGTTAAAAGTTTGGTAAATTACAAGGCGCATAACATTATAAGAGAGGTATTAAATGGCTAATGTTATTTCGGCAAACAGTTTGACTTTGGCTTATGATAAAGGCAAAACCGTAGTAATAAATAATGCGACATTTACAATAGAGCAGGGTGAGTTTGTATTTATTACCGGACCCAGCGGAAGCGGTAAATCTACGCTTTTAAAATCTATGTATGGACAAATTATTCCAAATAAGGGCAGTTTAAGTGTGGGCGGTTTTAATATGAATAAAATCAAAAGAAGCCAATTACTGCAGCTTCGCCGGAATATGGGAATAGTTTTTCAAGATTATAAATTGATTAATGAGTGGACGGTAGAAAAAAATGTTGTGTTGCCTCTTATAATTTCGGGTTACAGTTTGGATGTTCAAAAGGTTCAAGCTGAAAAACTTTTGGCACACGTTAAACTTTCTGAGCATGGTGAAAAATATCCTTTGGAGTTAAGCGGTGGTGAGCAGCAGCGTGTAGGTGTAGCAAGAGCGCTTTCTAAAAATCCGTTTTTAATATTAGCCGATGAACCGACAGGAAACTTGGATGAATTTTCTTCGGGCGTTGTTTGGGATTTATTGGAAAATGCTTGCGATCAGTTAAATGCTACCGTTGTTGTAGTTACGCATAAAATTCCTACAATTTTTAATATACCGTATCGTCATTTTATTATAGAAAACGGAGGGGTTCATGAAGTCCATTAAAGAGCATATAATGTTTATATTGCCGCTTATGGCAATGCTTATTGGGATAGAGTTTATACTTGTTTTTAATAGAATAACCACAAGTTATGAAAATAAATTAAAAAATGATTATGCAATTTTGGTTGTGAGCAAGAAAAATTTAACAACTCCTTATGTCCGCAGTGTAGATGACAGGGTTGATACAGTTGAGACCATGAATAGAAAAGAGATTGCAAAAGAGGTGACTTCGGGTATGCAAAATGCTGCGCTTGCAGCTATTATGAAAGATTTGCCATACTTTTACAGAGTGCATTTAACGCAATATTTCTCTTTAAAAGAGTTAAAAGAGATACGAAATAATTTAAGAAAAATAGACGGTGTTTTAAATGTTGAGATTTTTGGAGAAAATTATCACTCTAAATACAGTATGTTTAGACTGGTTAAAACACTTTTAAATATTTTTATAGTTATGCTCTTTATTGTAAGCACGCTTTTGGTTGTTAAACAGATGCAGGTTTGGCAATTGGCACACAAGGAAAGAATGCAGATTATGGAGATATTTGGTGCTCCGATGATGTTAAGAAGCGGTATTTTGTTTAAAGTGGCGCTTGTGGATGCTTTTATCGCTACAGGTTTGAATATAGCATTGTTTATTTATATTAAAAATAGATGGTCACAAATTAGCGATATAGATTTTATTAAGAATAATCCGAATTTACTGTTTAATATTTCAGATTTCTTTTTGCAGTTTTTGCTTGCAATTGTAATTGTTACAATTTCTGTATTTTATGTTGCAATAAAAGCAAAAGAGGTTCCAGAGGGATGAAAAAGACAATTTTTTTTATTATAAGTTTATTTATATTATTACAAGCAAAGCAGTCACCTAGTGAATTGTTTAAACAGATAAAAGAGTCTAAAAACTCTTTAGCTTCTGCATCTCAGCAGAAAACAATGACAAATAAACAATTAACAGTTATTGCTGCCAAGATAAAAAAACTTAAAAATGAAATAGCTGCATATGATAAAAAGTTAAATAAGCTAAATGATTTTTTAAGTAATCAAGAAAAAAAATACCAAGATTCTATGGCAGAAATTAATGGTATTGACAGATTAGTTAAAAATTTAGACAAAGATATAGAAGCTAAAAACAAAGAGTTTGCACAGATGGTTTCAAGACAATTGGGAGGAATTGTTGCGCAAAATAAAAGCGGTGAGAAGAATGAAAAAAGCGTTATAATGAAAGAGGTTTATGATAGATATAAAAGTTATAATCAGCAAGAGCTTTTGAAACTTTCACGAAACATAGAGCAAAAAAATGCATTAAAGAAGAATTTATTAGCAAGACGGGATGCAATTGCTAAAAGTATTAAAGATGTTCAAGAACAGAAAAATCTTTATTTAAAAGAGAAACAAGAAAAACAGCAGTTATTAAAAAAACTTGCGATAGAAGAGAATAAGTATTCTCAAAGGCTTAAATCTATATTAAGAAAGCAAACGGTAATCAGATTGACTTTGACAAAATTAAAACTTTTAAAAGAAGATGCGGTAAATGCTGCTAAAAAAAGAGAAAAGGAATTGAGAAAAAGAATAAAAGAGCTTAAAAAAATTAAATTTGTTAAGGATAACTCTATACACCCTGTTGCAGTAAACAAAGTAAAACAGTATGGAAGCTCATATATAAATTCCAATATCTATAAATACAGAGGTCCAAAAACTATTGCTCCGTTAAAGAATGCTAAAATTATAAAACCTTTTGGAACATTTATAGACCAGATATATAAAATCCGCTCTCACAGCGATTCGGTTACATTAATTTCTAAAGCCGGAGATAACAGGGTTTATAATGTGTTAAACGGAGAAGTTGCTTATATTGGACAAAACAGTATGCTTGGCAAATTGGTTGTAATAAAACATGATAACGGATTGCATACAATTTATGCCGATTTATCTAAATTTTCACCATTTATAAAAGTAGGTATGCGAATTAAAAAAGGCAGTATAATTGGTAAAGTAAAAAGAAAACTGATTTTTGAAGCAACAAAAAACGGGCAGTTTATTAATCCTGTTAGGTTGATTAATTTGTAAATTGGTATATTGGTGTATTGGTGTATTGGTGTATTGGGCGGTATCTATTTGGATACAAATAACAAATATATCAATAACCAATAACCAATAACTAATAACTAATAAACAATTCCTCCAATCAACCAATATGCCATCATTTAGCTTTATTACAAACTCTTTGGGTATAATTTTGAAAATATTTTCTCTTGAAAGGTGTTTATGGCTAAAAGGGTTTTGGTTAAATTTTCGGGTGAGGCATTGGCTGGTCAAGAGGGTTACGGAATCGATACTTCGATTTTAAATTTTATTGCACAAGAGATTAAAAAACTTATTGAAGAGGGGATAGAGGTTGCAGTCGTAGTTGGCGGCGGCAATATAATCAGGGGTGTTACAGCTGCAAAAGACGGAATTATAAGCAGAACAAGCGGCGATTATATGGGGATGCTGGCAACTGTAATTAACGGTGTGGCAATCCAAGAAGCATTAGAAAATATCGGGCTTGAGGCGAGACTTCAAACAGCAATAGATATGCATGAAATAGGCGAGAGTTTTATTATAAGAAGAGCGATTAGACATTTGGAAAAGGGCAGAGTAGTTATTTTTGCGGCAGGAACGGGCAATCCGTATTTTACAACGGATACGGCTGCAACTTTAAGAGCCAGTGAGATTGGTGCGGATTTCTTAATTAAGGCAACTAAGGTTGATGGCGTTTACGATAAAGACCCTGCAAAATATGACGATGCTTCAAAACTGGACGAGGTTAGTTACGATAAAGCCCTTTCTGATGATATTAAAGTAATGGATGATACGGCAATTGCCCTTGCAAAAGAGAATAAATTGCCGATTATTGTATGCAATATGTTTAAAAAAGATAATTTGCTTGCTATAATCAATGGCGATACAAGTTTATGTTCAGTAGTAAAATAAGGAGATAAAATGAGATTAGAACAAATCGCAGCAAAAGCGTTGGAAAAATACAATTTTGATAGATATTTAATGTCAAAAGCAGTGGGTAAAAGAGCAGAGCAATTAACAAACGGTGCAAAGCCTTTGGTTGATATGAATTTAAAAGAGCACAAAGCTGCCGATATTGCGCTTATAGAAATTGCCGAAGGTAAAATAGAAATTTCTCTTGAGAGTTAATATTGAATGATTTTATAAATTTAGCCCAAAGTGTAAGAACAGTAGGCGATGCCATAGAAGTGCTTCGCCACAATTTTACCATAGATAAAGAGATAGAGAATGCTATTAACTTTGCTATAGAAGCGCATAAAGGTCAGTATAGAAAAAGCGGAGAGCCTTATGTTGTGCATCCGATAATGGTGGCAGCAATTGTTGCATCTATTGCCAGCGATAAGATAATGGTTATTGCTGCCCTTTTGCATGATGTTGTTGAAGATACGGAATATAAAATTGAAGATATAGAAGATTTGTTTGGTGAAAATGTTGCCAATTTGGTAGAGGGCTTAACTAAAATTGTTGAAATAAGAGAAGATAAATTAATCCCTTCGGGCACAAATGAAAAACTTATAAAATCTGCTCTTTCTTTTAGAAAAATTTTAATAGCTTCTATTAAAGATTCTAAAGTGCTGGTTGTAAAATTATGCGACAGATTGCATAATATGCTGACTCTTGATGCCCTGCCGGAAGATAAACAAAAGAGAATTTCAGAAGAAACGCTTGTGGTTTATGCCCCTATTGCACATAAGCTGGGTATATCTAAAATTAAAAATTATTTAGAAGATTTAAGTTTTAAATATATCTACCCTGATGATTATGCTCAAATTGACGATTATTTAACAATTCATAAACAGAATTTAAATTTACGGCTTAACCATTTTATCGATAAAGCTAAACAGATACTTAATAATAACGGTTTTCATAGAGATGATTTTGAAGTAATAGGCAGGGTTAAGCACAGATACTCTATTTACTTAAAAATCCAGCGAAAAGGCGTTAGCATCGAAGAGGTTTTGGACCTTTTGGCGATTAGAATTATTGTGAAAGATCCAATAGACTGTTATAAGGTTTTGGGGATTTTACATTTGAAATATACACCGATAATTTCGCGTTTTAAAGATTATGTTGCTTTGCCTAAAGACAACGGGTATCAAACAATTCATACTACGCTGTTTTTTGATGATGATATTGTAGAAGCTCAAATTAGAACTCAAGAGATGCATAAGTTAGCAGAGTATGGAATTGCTGCTCATTGGAAATATAAAGCAGGAGTCGGCAATACGATTAATTTAGAATGGATAAATAATTTGACTCACGAAACAGAATCTATTGATAAATTTATAGAAATTACTAAAACAGACCTTTATACCGAAGATACCATAGTATTTTCTCCAAAAGGAGACAGTTATACATTTCCTAGAGGCTCAACGGTTTTGGATTTTGCTTATGCTGTGCACTCTGAGGTTGGAGATTTGGCAACTGCTGCGATTGTAAATAATGAGTTTACTTCGCTTTTAAGAATTTTAAAAAACGGCGATGTTGTTCATATTATAACTCAAGATAAGCCCCGCCCGCACTGTTCGTGGGTAGAAGCGGTAAAAACTTCCCGTGCTAAAGAGGGAATTAAGAATTTATGTAAACAGCGCCTTAAAGAGGTTAATAGAAAGGTTGCTTATAAAATAGTTGCCACTATTTTTAATATTTCATATGATGAGACCGAAAAGATTATTAAAGAGCTGCATTTAGACGGGAATATTGATAAAGTTACAAATAATTTAGACAGATTAAGGGTAGTAATTGCCAAAGTTGCTAAACTAAAAAAATTAAAAGTTGTCCGTTTTTGGGAATTGCTTAAAAAAGGGTATAAAAAGCCTGTTTTACGCGATATGAATTACTTTTCTATATTTACAAATAAACATATAGAAAGTGTTGAATTTGATTACTGTTGCCATCCAAAACTGGGCGATGAAATTATAGCATTTTACAGCAGAGGAAATGCGGTAATACATCATAAGCTTTGTTCTAATGCTTATGAAATGATAAATGATAAAAATACAAAAATGTTTTTTGTAAAATGGAAAAGCAGCAGCAGTGCCAAGTATAGGCTTATTATTGCATTGCAAAATAAAAAAGGCGCACTTTTGGAGCTCTTAAAAGAGTTGGATAAATTAGATTTAAATATAACTAATATAGAATTAGGAATAAAAAGCAGCGACAGTGCAGAGTATTGCAAACTCGAAGTAGAAACAGCTATGGATAGGAGTAATCTTATAAAAGATAGTATTTCGCGCAAATTTAAATTGATAGATTTTATATCATTAAAAGATGCGTATAAAAGCTAAAAATATTTAAGGAGATTAAGTGAGCGCTCAAGAGGCATTAAACGAAATTAAAAGGGCAACGGCAGAGATTATAGATTTTGAAAGAATAGAAAAACTTGTTAATAGATATTATAGTGAAGGCAAAGAGTATTTTGTAAAGTTTGGAATGGACCCGACAGCTCCTGATATTCATTTGGGGCATACGGTTGTATTGCAAAAATTGGCGGTTTTTCAAAAATACGGGGCGCATATTCAGCTTTTAATAGGCGATTTTACGGCAACTATCGGCGACCCTACGGGCAAAAGCGAAACAAGAAAAGTTTTGCCTATGGAAAAGATTAAAGAGAATGCAAAAAGTTATACAGAGCAGGCTTTTAAAATTTTAGACCCTAAAAAAACTACAATTGTATTTAATTCCCAGTGGCTGGAGAAGCTGGGAACAAGCGGTTTGATTGGTTTGACAATGCAGTATAATGTTGCAAGAATGCTTGAGCGAGACGATTTTGAAAAGAGATACAAAAACGGGCAGAGTATTTCAATTAGCGAATTTTTATATCCTCTTTTGCAAGGATATGATAGCGTGGAGTTAAAAAGCGATATAGAGCTTGGCGGGACAGACCAGAAGTTTAACCTTTTAATGGGCAGGCATTTGCAAAGAGCTTACAATGTAGGCAAAGAGCAGGCGGTTTTAATGATGCCTATTTTAGAAGGCTTAGACGGTGTGCAGAAAATGAGCAAATCGTTAGGCAATTATATAGGCATTGCCGAGGAGCCTAAAGATATTTATGCAAAAGTTCTTTCGATTTCGGATGATTTGATGTGGCGCTATTACGATTTGCTTAGTTCAAAAACTATACAAGAGATAGAAGAGTTAAAAGAGGGCGTAGCTAATGGCACGCTGCATCCTAAAAAGGTTAAAGAAGAGTTAGCGCTTGAAATTACGGCAAGATTTAGCGACCAAGAGAGTGCCAAAGCTGCAAAAGAGGCGTTTGATGCGCTGTTTAAGAAAAAAGAGATTCCAGATAACATACCGGAATTTGAATTAGAAGATGGTATTTGGATTTGCAAAGCGCTGCAAGAGTGCGGCTTGGAGCCTTCTACTTCGCAAGGGCGCCGGGATATTAAGCAAGGGGCTGTCAGAATAGACCAAGAAAAAATTGGCGATGAGCAGTTAAAATTGAAAAAAGGCGAATATGTTTTGCAAGTTGGTAAGAGAAAGTTTGCAAAAGTAAAGGTGGGATAATGGAATTAAAACCTCTAAAAATAGGAAAATACAAGATTGAAAAGCCGATAATTCAAGGCGGTATGGGTGTTGGAATCTCTTGGGACCAATTGGCGGGAAATGTCAGCAAAGTGGGCGGCTTAGGTGTGATTAGCGCTGTTGGAACCGGAATTTACGAAAATAGAAAATATGCTAAAAAAGTGATGGGCGAGGGGCGCCCTTACGAAGCGGAAAATTTTTATTCAAGAGAGGCGCTTTTTAAAATTTTTGAAAATGCAAGAGCAATTTGCGGTGATAAACCTCT
>JALWKP010000163.1 GCA_027081355.1 Campylobacteraceae bacterium | reverse complement strand
ATCGGTAAATTGGAGGGGCTTAAAACCCTGCTTGCAGTTAAAATGCTGCCGCTTGGAATTTTAAAAGCACTTTATATAAAGCCTAAAAATATCGATGATACCGCAGCAATTTTATACTCAAGCGGAAGCGAGGGCACGCCAAAAGGAATTGAGCTTAGCCACCAAAACATTATGGGCAATATTAAGCAGATTGCTACGCTGATAAATGCCGGCGATGACGATGTAATACTAGGAACTCTGCCGATTTTCCACTCTTTTGGGCTGACGGTTACCTCTCTTGCACCGCTTGTAGAAGATATTACGGTTGCCTGCCACCCTGACCCCACAGACGGCTACGGGGTGGCGAAACTTTGTGCGAAATATCAGGCAAATTATATGTTTGGAACGGCAACATTTTACGGGCTATATATTAGAAACCGCAAAATCCACCCGGCAATGTTTGACAGCTTAAAACTGATAGTCGCAGGGGCGGAAAAACTGCCTGCCAAAGTGCGCGAAGATTTTAAAGCGAAATTTGGAAAAATTATATACGAAGGTTACGGCGCGACAGAGACAACACCGGTTGCAAGCGTAAATATCCCCGATGTTGTAATGGTAGATGACAATTACAGAATACAAGTTGGCAATAAGCCAGGAACCGTAGGATTGCCGGTGCCCGGAAGCAGCTTTAAAATAACCGACCCCGAAAGCTTTGAAGAGCTGCCTGTTGGAGAAGCTGGAATGATACTAATTGGCGGCACGCAAATTATGAAAGGCTATCTAAAAAACCCGCAAAAAACCGAGAGTGTTATTAAAGTAATTGAAGGCAAACGATGGTACGTAACGGGTGATAAAGGGTATATCGACGAAGACGGCTTCTTAACAATTGTGGACAGATACAGCCGCTTTGCCAAAATAGGCGGCGAAATGGTCAGCCTGGGCTTGGTTGAGGGAGAGCTTATAAAATTGTTAAACGAAGAATCCCGCCTAGCCCTAGCCGCTGTGCCAGATAGCAAAAAAGGCGAAAAAATCGTAGCACTGTTAGAGGGCAATATAGAGATAGATGATTTCAAAGCCAAAATAAAAGAGTTAAACCTAAACCCGCTATTTGTACCGTCTCTTTATTTTAAAGTAGAAGATATTCCAAAACTAGGCAGCGGCAAAACCGACCTTAAGGGGGTTAAAAAGATGGCGCTGGAGTTGGCAGAAGGTAATTGATAATTGATAATTGATAATGGATAATGGATAATTCCGCTTTCTGTTTTCCGAATGTAGATGCGGCTGTGCCGCACTATTTAAGAGGCAGTGATAGTGAGTGGTCTCATAATTTGTAATATCCGTAAATACAAAAGCCAAAAGGCGAATTAATGAAAAAACTTTTTAATATACTTTATTATTTGATTTTTACTGTTATTATTGTTATTATTTTATGGCAATTAGGGCAAAATTTTTTACAAGAGTCTAATATGAAAAAGCGAAAAGTTGAACAAAACATTACAAAAAACTTTACAAAAACCAAGACAAAAGCCCAAGAATCTGAGCTTAGCAGAATTGACAGCTATTTACAGGAACTTTACAAAAAGTTAAAAGAGAAAAAGCCTAAAAAACTGACAAAAGAGCAAAAAGAGATTTTAAAAGCTAAAAAAACTCCTCTGGCAAAACGGTTAAAAGAGTTAAAAGCAAAATACGGAAACAGAATTTTTATAAGAATTTTCAAAAAAGAAAACGTGTTGGAAGTTTGGATACAGCCTAAAAATTCCAAAACTTTTAAATTGCTAAAAGTTTACGATATTTGCTACTACTCAGGCAAATTGGGACCAAAATTAAAAGAGGGCGACCGCCAGGCGCCTGAGGGGTTTTATAAAGTTTACAAAAGCAGTTTAAACCCGCACAGCCATTATCATCTCTCTTTTAATTTAGGCTACCCAAACAGTTACGATAAAAGCCTCGGCAGAACAGGCAGTTACTTAATGGTTCACGGAAAATGCGTATCGGTGGGGTGTTATGCGATGGGCGATAAAAATATAGAAGAGATTTACAAACTGGTTAAAAGCGCCCTTTACAAAAACCAGCCATTTGTACAGGTGCACATTTTTCCGTTTAGAATGAGCAAAATAAATTTGGCTAAATATAAATCGAACAGATGGCACAAGTTTTGGCTAAATTTAAAAACAGGCTATGATATTTTCCAAAAAAATCATATACCGC
>JALWKP010000162.1 GCA_027081355.1 Campylobacteraceae bacterium | reverse complement strand
TTATAAACGAAGATATCCGCTCTTTGACTATTAGTAAAATCACTTCTCATGCCGGGATTGGCAAGGGGAGTTTTTATGAGTATTTTGAGAATAAAGAGGATTTGGTTTTTGAATTGGCGCAAATATTGATGGGTGAGTATAACGCTTTAATGGAGATAAAGCTGGGTGAAACCCAAGATAAGTTAAAGAAGTTAAAACTTTTTGCAAGCTTCTTTTACGATGAGAAATATAGCCAGTTGCGCAAACTTTATAATGAATTTGCAGCTATTGCTTTGGTTTCGCCAAACAAGAAGATGCAAGAGTTTCAAATGGAGTGTTTTAACCTTTACAGCGGCTGGCTCGAGCAGATTTTAAGCGAAGATGCGAACGAAGAAGAAAAGAAGAATTTAAAGCAGCTCTCTAAAATGCTTATTAGTTCGGTAAAAGGGATATATATTACTTGTGTAAGCACAGGAAACAGCGACAAAATTAAAGAAGAGATAGATAGTTTTATAGAGTTTATACATAAACCAAACGGAGAGAGAAAGTGAAAAAGTTACTGATTATATTGCCTTTTTTGCTAAATGCTAGCGGTTTAAAAGCAATTTTAAACCATACTCAAGATGCCAATTTAGTAAAAGCTAAAGAATTGCAGGTAGAGGCGAAGCAAAAAGAGTTGGGTTCGGTTAATAGTGAAAAATTGCCGACAATCGATTTGGGGGCATTTGCAAGCAGCTCTAATCCTAGAAATCTTATGCAGCCGGGCACAATTTACGGCGCTAGCGTGAAGTTGAAATATACAATATATGACGGCGGATTGAAGTCGGCTAAAGTAGAGCAGAAGCGCTTTGAATTGGCGGGCGCAAAGTTTGATAAGAGCTTTTTTAGCAAAAGCCTCTATTTGAAAATTGTGCAAGATTACTACAATATCAAAAGTTTAGATGCCCTGATTTTAGCGCTTAAGCAGAAACAAAAAACTATTGCCGGGCAGTTAAAAAAGACAAAAGTGCTGGTTGCTAGCGGTTTTGCGACAGAGGATAATCTGTATAGTTTAAAAGCGGCGCTGGCTTTGGTGAAAGATAATATAAACTCTTTGCGATTTCAGCGAAAAAGTTTGCTAAGTTTAATGAGCTTAAAGGCAAATTATAAAATTAAAAGGCTTGGAAATTCGCACTTTGTAAAAAGAGCAGTTGCATTTAAAGCAAATGATTTAATAAAATCTTTAAGAATGCAGCAAAGTGCAGTGTTAAGCGGAGCGAAAATGGTTAAAAGCGCAACAAAAGCGCATATAGATTTAGATGCAAGTTATAATGTTTACGGATATGACAGAAGCGATTTAATGCATCCTAAAGGTTTAGACAAACAGGCAAAAATAAATTTAACAGCAGGCATTAGAGTGTTTGACGGCGGTGCAGCTAAAGAGAAAGCTCAAGCTATAAAATTGCAGGCAATGGCGCTTGGACTGCAGATTAAGCAAAAATTGCAAGAGCAAAGAGTGCAATACCGTTTAAGCAGACAAAAGTTAAATGTTGCAAGAGAGCATATAAAAGCGATGAGGGCGCAATACAAGGCGCAAAGCAAGCTTTTTGCAACGGTTAAAAAGCAGTATGAGAGCGGCTTGGCAGATTATGTAAACTACTTAAACGCTCTTAGCGATATGGTCAGCGCCAAAGCAAATTTGGCAAAAGCGCGCTATGAGCTAGAAATTGCTTATGCGCTTTATTATTATAATGCGGGGTATGATATTAGGGAGTTTATTAATAATTAGTTACTTGCTAACTGGTTATTGGTTAACTGGTTATTGGGGAGGTGGTTTTATTAAACCAAACATTGTTAGCTCTAGGTTCTGAGCTCTAAGCTAATCCGAAGGATTTATAATGAAAAAGTTAATTTTAATAGCAATTTTTGTTACTGCAAGTTTTGGGCAGGGGGTTTATGCTACTTTTAATGTGCTTCCTGTTAAAGAGGCGAATTTGGCTTTTAGCACTAACGGGATGGTGGCGAAAGTGAATGTGGATATTGGCAGTATAGTTAAAAAGAAGCAGGTTTTAGCGGTTTTGGAAAACAGTGATTTAAAAGCCAGGGTTGCTAAAGCAAAAGCGGCTTTAGAGTTTGCAAATAAGAATTTTAAACGCGCACTTGAGGCAAAAGATGTGCAAAATAAAGCGATTTTTGACAAGTTTGATTTTGAGCGTAAAAAGGCAAAAGCCGATTA
>JALWKP010000161.1 GCA_027081355.1 Campylobacteraceae bacterium | reverse complement strand
GTAATTTGCGGTTCGCTTCCTCTTGAGCTTTTATAGTAAAGTTCATCTGTTTCTAATCTATTTCTTGCAACACCCTCTACCAAAAAATCCGGTGCTATATAGCTAGCTTCAATTAAGACCTTATTAGAATTTTCATCAGCCTTATACTCTTTATTTTGATTAACCCCAACAACAGAAAGCACTTTATCGCAATTCTTTACCTCAACAACAAAATCTTTTGGCATTTCAATTGAAATTTGCAGTTTTTTATCTGCATCGTCCAATTTAGAGCAATCATAAGCCCTTAAAAGCACTCCGCTAGCATGTGTTGAATAAGCTAAAAGAACATCTAATCCATCTTTTGGCTCAAGCCCTGCAAATGCACATCTTAGCCTGTTTAAAAAATTATTTCTAAACTTATCACATGAGACAAGAGCATATTCCAACACTCCCGGAAAATCGCATTTTTGGCTCACATTTAACTCTTTTGCAATCCCTATAAACGATTTTATTTTAGGTTCATAATCATAAGGGTAAACCTCTTTTTTAAATGCACTAGCCAAATCTCTTGCAACCCCTCTAATACTTAAGCAATCACCCCTGTTTGCGGTAAGTTCAAGCTCTATAACCGTATCGGCAACTTTTTCATACTCGTTTAACTCTTTGCCAACTTCCAGCTTGCCGATACTCTCATCTAAAATCATAATGCCGTCTTCAAGCTTTGGCAAACCAAGCTCGGTGCTTGAGCATATCATACCGAAACTCTCAACCCCGCGCAGTTTTGCCTTTTTAATTTTAAAGTCACCAGGCAGCACCGCGCCGATTGTGGCAACCGCAACATATTTTGCATTTACAACATTTGCTGCGCCACAGACAATTTGCACAACTTCAGAGCCGATATTTACTTGGCAGACATTCAATTTGTCGGCATCTGGGTGCTTTTTGCACTCTAGCACTTCGCCCACTACAACTTTGGCAGGGATTTTGTGCTCTGTAACAGAATCGACTTCTAAACCTATTTCGTTAAATTTCTTACATAACTCTTCGTTGCTTATATCGCTTAAATCTATATACTCTTGCAACCAACTTCTTGTAACTATCATCTAAACTGCTCCAATAAACGAATATCGCCCTCAAACAGCGAGCGCAAATCAGGAATTTTGTGTAAAAGCATAGCAAATCTCTCTACACCCAAACCAAACGCATAACCGCTTACATCTTCGTAACCTACCGCTTTAAAGACATTCGGATCAACCACACCGCTGCCTAAAACTTCCAGCCAGCCTGTGTGCGAACAAACGCGGCACCCTTTGCCTTCGCAGAAAATACAGCTAATATCAACTTCGGTGCTAGGTTCCGTAAACGGAAAGAAACTGGGTCTAAAGCGCACCTTTACATCGCCGAACATATAGCGTAAAAAGTCTTCTAAAATAAATTTTAAATTGGCAAAGCTCACTTCGCCCTTTTTGCCCACAACAAGCCCCTCTACCTGATGGAACATCGGCGTGTGGGTTAAGTCGTAATCTCTTCTAAACACAGCACCCGGGGCAATCATTCTAATTGGCGGCTTTTGCTTTAGCATAGTTCTAATCTGCACCGGAGAAGTGTGGGTTCTTAAAAGGTTTTTATCTTTAAAGAAAAAAGTATCTTGCATATCGCGCGCCGGGTGATTTTTTGGCAGGTTCAGCGCTTCAAAATTTGTAAAATCATCCTCTACTAAAGGACCGCTCTCAACCGAAAAGTTAAGCGTTGCAAAGTAATCGATTATTTTATCCATCGTCTCCATTACAGGGTGCAGCGAGCCTTTTTTTAACTCGTAGCCATAAAGTGACACATCGATAGCTTCGCTTTTTAATCTTTTATTTAAAGCTTCTTGCTCTAAAAGATTCTTAATATCTTCAAAAATTTTTGTCAAAGCTGCTTTTTTGTCATTTAAACCTTTGGCAAAATCTTTCTTCTCTGCCGGCGGAATATCTTTTAGCTTCGCAAACTCCGCAGCCAAAATCCCCTTTTTGCCAAAAATTTCTACACGCACTTTTTCTAAATCTTCTAAACTTTTAATCTCTTCAATTTTTTTCTTTAACTCTTCCAAAATGAACCTCTTTAAGAAAATTATTTGCAAATTGTAGCGAAATCCACTTTAGAGAGTAATCAAATATGATATACTTTTAAAAAATTTTTGACCTATAGGTCTTTAAGGAGTATGAAATGTGTATATTTTGCAAAATAGTAGAGGGTGAAATTCCCAGCAATAAAGTTTTAGAAAACGATGACTTTTTAGCCTTCCACGATATAAACCCAAGCGCCCCTATTCATGTTTTGGTTATTCCTAAAAAACATATAGAAAATTTTCATTCAGTTGATGGAGAAATAATGGCAAAAATGACCCCGTTTATCCAAGAGGTTGCCCAAAAGCTTGGCATTGACAAATCGGGTTACCGCTTAGTAACAAACAATGGCAAAGACGGCGGACAAGAAGTGCTGCATTTACACTTCCATATTCTAGGCGGCGGCAAATTAAAATGGCACCATTACCACAACGACCCGAAAAAAGCAATATAAAAAAATAGGGGCGGTTTACCGAACATAAATGCTATATTTTAAATTGCTTAATGTTAAATCGACCCCGCAATGCCTTTTATCCAAAATATTTACCGTCCCTCTAAAGGGTTGTCACTTCGTTTTTTTACCTTTTTGGGTTTCTCTTCTTTTAAAGATAAAAATTGTGGTGTGGCAAACTCTGAGCCGTAAATTATGCACCCTTTGCATCCGGGTTCGCATTTGTGTTTTAATTTTCTGCACCAGTCAGCGATTCCATCTTCGCTTATTGTAGAATATTGGCATCCCCATCCGCTTGCCATTTTAATACCTTACTTCAAAAATTTTTGAAAAAACAATTTCATCGCTGCATTCTCCCATTGTTATCGCTTCTACTTCGCTTTTTGGCGAACCTTCGTTTAATATTTTTAAAATATCGGCAATATTCATCCCCGGTTCGTTTTTAACAACCACTTCTACATCGCCGTTGTTCAAATTTTTAACATAACCCACAAAACCGTTTTCACGCATAGCGTTTGTAATATGCTTTCTATAATAAACTCTTTGAACTTTTCCTGAAACTATAAATTTTGCACAACTCATAACTATAACCTATACTGTTTTTATCGATATTATACCATACGAAAAGAAAAAGAAAGAAACGGCGTTTTACGCCGCAATATTAAAGTTTTGGACCTGCTGCGGAATAATCGAATTCGCTGCCGCTGTTGTTATATCTATCGAAATTTTTAATAAACTCTTTTGCAAGCTCTCTTACTGTTTTATTAAATTCTTCTTCGCTCTCCCATGTATTTTTAGGATTTAAAATAGAGTTATCTTTAATTCCTTCTAATGTTTTAGGGAATTGCAAATTAAATACTTCTAAAGTTTCAAATTCTGCATCGTTAATAGAACCGTTTAAAATACCGTTAATGCAGGCTCTTGTATCTTTAATGCTCATTCTTTTACCCTGCCCGTTTAAGCCAGTATTTACCAAATAAACATTTACCCCGTGTTTGTCTATTTTTTCACCTAAAAGCTTAGCATAATCGGTTGGGTGCAACGGCAAAAATGCTTCTCCAAAACATGCGCTAAATGTAGTAACAGGTTCAATAATTCCTCTTTCTGTTCCTGCAACTTTAGCGGTATATCCGCTTAAGAAATAATACATAGCCTGTTCTTTAGTAAGTTTGCTAACCGGCGGTAAAACACCGAAAGCATCGTAACTTAAGAAAATAATATTTTTAGGGTGTCCTGCGCTTAAAGAAGGTTCGTGGTTTTCGATATGTTCAATAGTATAACTAACTCTGGTATTTTCGGTTTTTGATTTATCCGAATAATCAACTTTGCCGTTTTTATCAGCTACAACATTTTCCAAAAGCGCGCCCGGGCGGATTGCGTTATAAATTTCAGGTTCGCTCTCTTTGCTTAAGTCGATAACCTTTGCATAACATCCGCCTTCAAAGTTAAATACGCCTTCGTCATCCCAGCCGTGTTCGTCATCTCCGATTAATGCGCGATTCGGGTCGGTAGAAAGAGTAGTTTTTCCTGTGCCAGAAAGCCCGAAGAATAGACACACATCACCTTCTTTCCCGACATTTGCAGAGCAGTGCATAGAGAGCTTGCCTTCAAGCGGAAGCCAGTAATTCATCATGGTAAAAATACCTTTTTTAATTTCGCCGCCATACCATGTTCCGCCGATTATTGCAACATTATCTTCTATATTAAATACAACATAAACATCAGAATTTAAATTTTGCTCTTTATAGTTAGGATTAGTAGTTTTGCAAGCATTGTAAAGCACAAAGTCGGGCTCAAAATTCTCTAACTCTTCTTCAGTCGGCATAATAAACATATTTTCTATAAAATGCGCCTGCCAAGCCACTTCGGTAATAAATCTGATAGATTTTCTGCTCGATTTGCTAGCGCCTGCAAATGCATCTATCACATAAAGTTCTTTGCCGCTTAGCTGGCTTGCAGTCAATTCAAACAGCTCTTCGTAAATCTCTTTTGAAATTGGCTGATTTATATCTCCCCAAGCGATATGCTCTTGTGATGGAGGCTGTTTAACAAAGTATTTATCTCTGGGGCTTCTGCCGGTAAATTTGCCTGTATCAACCATAGCAGTATTATTGTCACTAAAGCTGCATTCGCCTTTAGCCGCTTCATCTTCTGCCAATTTGTCGTAAGTCGGGTTATAAATTATATTAACCACATCTTTCAAACCGTATTTTTCAAGATCTTTAGGTTGAAGCTTGCTCATTTTTTCCTCATTTGTTAAAAAATATATTGCAATGATACCATTATTTAATTGCACTCAATAAATATATATAAAAATGGCATATTATTGCAATAGTAAACAGCTTTAAGCTGTTTACTATTGCAATAAAAATACTTAAAAATGTATCAGCTTACAGCTTATAATAAAGTATAATTTTATGTTTTTATCCATAATCAAAATAGAAATGTCTCTAAAATTCACACTATTGTTTTTATTGTTTCATAAGGTAACACAAAAACTCTTCTTCATTAATTATGTTTTTTTCCAGTCTCTCAAATTCTTTATCGGCAATCTCCAAAGGATTTTTTGTAATAAATTTTTTACCCGATTGTTCTTCGGCAATTTCAACCAAATCAGGGTCAGGAACAAAAGGGGTTTTGCCTAAATACCCAAGAAGTAAAAGAGCAAAAGATTTATCAATTTTACTCCATTTTCCAAATTTTTTATTTAATTTTATCTGTTTATAATAAATTTCAGATATTTCCCGTGTAGAATTTGCATACCCTCCTGCAAATATAACTTCATTGACCGTTTTTAAATCTATATCGATATTATCTAATAAAAGAGGATTATAATAGTTTAAAGTATTAACTTCCCTATTTAAATTGATGCCAATATATTTAATTAACTGCTCTTTTAAATATTTTTGATACTCTATCAAAGCTTCTTCTTTTAAATCACCGAAATTGTATCCCATTCCTTTAGTTATCTGTATCATAGTAAGCATATCAGGGGTTGATAAACCTCCGCTAAAAGGCTGAGATGCCAAATCCAAACCATCTGCCCCCGCCTCTAATGCGGCTAAATAAAACGATACCCCAAACCCGGCTCTATCACGTGTGCTAACCCTTATAAAAGACTCTTTTCCAAGTATCTCTTTTGCTATTGCAACAATTTCATAAATTTGCGCCGGCGAAGTTACCCCCCAATCATCCCTAAAAAGCAAAGAGTCAAACTCTATGCCTAAATCCAGCATTTTAATAATCAGATTTTTATAATATGCAGTATTAAAAATTTTACTTTCGCTTTCATTCATTAAAGTTATCGTCGGTTCATTTAAAAGTAAATTCTCTTTGCTTAAATAACTTATTAAATCAATATTTCTCATATCGTTTAAAATAGAATACGGAGCAACCGTAGTCACTCCGTTTTGCAAACAAAGTTTAATAAAAAGTTTATGCAAAGCGCTGCTTACAGGTTTATTAAATACTGTATTCAAGCCATTTACCCTAATTTGTAAATTTGCCTCTTCGCCTACTGCCCATCTGAACTCTTTAATAAATTCAAACGGATTTTCATTTAATTTTTTTAATTGTTGAATAAATCTATGCGGCAAAGATATTTCAAAATTAGAAATACCGCTCTCTTTTGCAGCTTCGGCAAGAGGCAAAATTACAGCCTTATTTACAGAATTGTTAAAAATAGCATCAACACCCGTGCAAAAACTTGTATCCATTACATCGATATATTTAATAGACACTTTTTACCTTCTTCTCTTTTTGCTCTTTTTGATTTTTTCTTCTTTAATGTAATTTTTATACATTTTATCAACTTCGCCCTGCTCATACCCAATAGTGCTGGCGCTGCCGAATTTTTCTTTTGCAATAATATAAGAAAGCAGCTTTTTAAGCACTGTTTCTTTATCCATTTTATCTAAGTAATTTAAGACATTATCAATTTCCGGCAAAATTTCCAAAGAATTTATTTTATCTTCAATAGCCTCTAAATCATTATCATTTAATATGCTTTTGCCGCTGCTTATGGTTGTCAGCTCCATTTCGGCGCCGACTTCTTTTTTTATTCGGGCAAGTTCCCTAAACTCTTTTGTGGTTACTAGGGTTATCGCTTTGCCGTCTTTGCCCGCACGCCCGGTTCTGCCGATTCTATGCACATAGCTTTGCGGGTCAAACGGTATATGGTAATTAAATACATGCGTAACATCTTTAATATCCAGCCCGCGCGCCGCCACATCTGTTGCAATTAAAATTCTGATATTCCCTCTGCGGTAATTTCGCACAATTTCATCTCTTAACATTTGGTCAATATCGCCGTGAAGCCCCTCGGCATTAAATCCTTGAGCTTTTAAGTGCTCGGCAAGCTTATCAACCTCTTTTTTGGTTCTGCAAAAAACCAGAGCTTTTTTATACTTCTCTTTATCAAGCAAATTAACTATTACTTCGTCTCTTTGTTCCTCTTCTATTACAAAATAACTCTGTTTTATCTTATTATTTGTTGTTGCATCCTCTTCACGGACAACTGAAATAAATTCCGGTCTGTAAAGCAGGGTATCTGCCAAATCTTTTATGGGTTCTGGCATTGTTGCCGAAAAAAGAAGCGTCTGGCGGTTTTGCGGAATGTAGTTGAAAATCTCTTTTACACTCTCTAAAAAGCCCATATCAAGCATTTCATCTGCTTCGTCAAGCACCACGATTTCGGGGTTAAAGCTGTCGATTTTACCTTTTTGGTAAAGGTCTTTAAGCCTCCCCGGCGTTGCTACGACAATCTGCACTCCTTTATTTATAAGCGCAATCTGCCTGCCGTATCCCACGCCGCCGTAAACCGCAAGCGTCCTAATACCGCCAAAGCGCCCCAAATGGTATAACTCGTCGCTAACTTGCGTAGCCAGCTCTCTTGTTGGTGTAATTACCAAAGCTTTTTCTATTTCGCCATTTGCAATTTTTTCTAAAATCGGCAAACCAAAAGCCGCCGTTTTTCCCGTTCCGGTATGCGCTTGCGCAACCAAATCGATTCCATCCATTACAAGCGGAATCGCCTCTTGCTGAATAGGGCTAGGCTCCCTAAACCCCGCAATCTTAACCCCTTTTGCAATATCGGGGTGAAAATTAAAATCTGTAAATCTCACATGTATCCTTTTGGAAGCTTAGAGCTAAGAGCCGAGAGCTTAGAGCTAACAAGGTGCGGCTGAAGCCGCTTTTTAATATTTGCGGCTTCGCCGCTTAAAAAAAGGCGAAGCCGCCTTGTTAGCTCTAAGCCCTAAGCTCTTTGCTCTAAGCTTTTTTAATCGCGGCGTTAGCCGCACAATCAGCTCTAAGCTCTAAGCTCTTCGCTTTCAGCTTCTTAAATCATTTCCGCAAAATACCCGCTCTCTTTGTCTAAAAGTTCTTTTGGGGTTCCGCTGTCGGCTAATTTGCCATCTTCTAGCACAAAAATCATTTCTGCCTGTTCTATTGTGCTAAGCCTGTGTGCAATTGTAATAACGGTTTTATCTTGCAAAAATTCCTGCAAATCCCTAAAAAGATTTGCTTCGGTATGAATATCAAGCGCCGAAGTGGATTCGTCAAAAATCACAACTTTCGGGTCTTCTAAAACCATTCTTGCAATTGCTACGCGCTGTCTCTGCCCGCCGCTTAATTTAACCCCGTCTTTCCCGACAACCGTATTTAAACCGTTCTCTAAATTAGAAACAACATCCTCAAGCTGCGCAATTTTTAGCGCTCTTTGAATCTCTTCGCCGGAAAAATTACGCCCTAGGGTTAAATTAAAACGCATTGTATCATTAAATAGTTTAGGATGCTGTAAAATCAGATAAATATTTTGCCGAATTGTCTGAGGTTTTATCTCTTTAAAACTAACTGCGTTATATAAAATATCGCCGCTGTCAGCTTCGTAAAAGCCCGCAATCAGATTTGCCAGCGTGCTTTTCCCGCTGCCGCTGGGACCTACAATTGCAACTTTGCTTAAAGGCTCTATTTTAAAACTTAAATCTTGCAAAATCATTTTAGAACCGCTATAAGCAAAGCTTAAATCTTTAAACTCAATTCCAACCTCTTTTACAAACGGATTTTTCTCTTGTAAAACTTCGCGCTCTTGCTTTAAATTGAAAATATCGTTAATCCTTTTGCACGAATTTTTGGCATTAGAGAGTGCATACTGAAAATTTATAATATCGTTTGTAGGGGTCATCATTATCCAAAGATACCCAAAAATCGCAAGCATCAGCCCGATAGATAAATTGCTGTAAGCAACTGTCAAAATCGAAACAGAACGGAAAAGCTCATACCCGCTTAAAAAGGTAAAAAATGAAACTCTCACCGCCCTGTCGCTTTTATAAGAAAACTGCACCGATTTTTCTTTTAAATTTTTTGCTTTTTGCACAATTTTGCCAAAAAAGTAATCTTCTTTATTTACCGCTTTTATCTGATTAAAAAGTTCGAGTGAATCGTTTAGACTCTCTTGAAACTGCTCTACGCTTTTATTCTCTTCCCTTTTTAATCTGCCTACTCTTCTTGCTAGCTTAGAGGTAAAAAGGACAACAACCGGATTTGTAAAAATTATAAAAATTGCCAATTTCCAATTGATAATAAGCAGTATTACCGAAGTAAAAAGTAAAATTAAAACCGAAATTATAAGCTTGCCGACAGTAGTGCCGATAAACTCATCTACTGTATTTATATCGGTTACAAGTTTTGAAGTTATGGCTCCGGGGCTAAAGCGCTCATACTCTTTTAGCGAAACCTTTTTTAAATGTTCAATCGCACTTTGGCGCAATTTGTAAGATATATCTTTAGATACCCTAAGCAGCATCCCAACTTGCAAGTTTGCAAAAATAATCCCGGCAAAACGCATTAAAATAGATAGCACCAAAAAGAAAACAACATACCCGACCAGACTCATAGGCATAATATAGTGCGCTACTATGGCAGTAAGTTTAGGCGTTTTATGAAGCAAAAGTTCATCTATAAGCATAGGAATAAACAGAGGAATAGTAACCGTTAAAACCGTAGAAGCAACAGCAAACAAATTCCCAAACAATAACTCTTTCTTATAATTTAAAATCTCTTTAAACAATTTGTTTATTTTGCACATTTTATTCTGTTTATCCTTTTTGTAAAGCTTAGAGCAAAGAGCAAATTACCAATTTATTGGCAAAAAGCTTAAAGCTAAAAGCAGAAAGCAAAAAAATTATCTGCCTCCTGTTATCCCGTGCCAAAAACAGACAACAGAAAACGAAAAACTGTAAAAGGTTATTAGATATTTAGAATTACAACAAAACTTCTGTTTTCTGTTTTCCGCTTTCTGTTTTCCGCACAGAATGACGAGGCGGTTAGCTTTTGGCTTTAAGCTTTAAACTTTGTGCATTTTATGGATATAAAATCCTTAATTTAATGGCAATGAAGCCACCTTGCTAGCTCTAGGTTCTCAGATCTGAGCTTTCAGCGCGCGGCACGGCTGCGCCTACATCCTTCACCCTTCAACTTTTCCACAACCGCCCTCAAATCTTTCTCATCCACAATATCGGTTGCAGCCTCTTTTAACACATCTTTAGCGCAAAACGCTATGCCTCTGGCGGCGTATTCAAACATACTTATATCATTTGCCCCGTCGCCTACTGCTACGGTATTTTCTTTGCTGACACCCAGCAGTGTTTGCAGCCTTTTAAGCATTTTGCCCTTAGAGTCGCCAAACATCATTTCTCCGCCGACAAGCCCGGTTAAAATACCATCTTTTTCATGCAAATAATTAGAAAAATCGGCATCAATTCCAAGTTTCCGACCAAGAGGTTCTGTTGCATTTCTAAATCCGCCCGAAAAACATACAACCCTGTAACCCATCGCTTTTAGCTCTCTTACAGCCTCTTTGGCTCCGGGCATCAAAGGCAATTTTTGGCAAATTTTATTTACTTTGCCAACATCCAACCCCTTAAGCAGCGCAACCCTCTCTACTAAAGAGTCGAAAAAATCCAGCTCTCCAGCCATTGCACGCTCTGTAACAGCTGCAACTTTCTTTTCAAACCCAAGCTCTTTTGCTAAAAAATCAATTGTCTCGCCGTCCATCAGCGTAGAATCGAAATCAAAAACCGCCAGTTTCATTTAAAACCTTACTATTTTTTGGTAGAATTATACCTAAAGTTCCAAAAAGGTAATATATGTTTAACAAATTTTGCGAAAAACTATATAGCGGCAAACCGTTTTTTACAGTCGAAATAACTCCGCCTCACGGCGCTAGTATGGATAATATTTTAGAACAGATAGAGCAGAGCAATATTGCAGATAAAATAGACGGATTCAGCGTAACCGACAATCCGCTTGCGCAGCTTAAAATGTCTTCGATTTTAAGCGCAATAAAAGTGCAGCAAAAGTTTAACAAACCGGTAATTGCAACCGTTTCTATGCGTGATAGAAACAAACTCTCTTTGCAATCAAGCCTGCTAGGCGCAAACGATTTTGACATAAGACTGATTTTGGCTCTAACCGGCGACCCTGCAAAACTTAGCGACCAGCCCGAAGTCAAAGGGGTGCTAGAGCGCGACTCAACCCTGCTTCTAAGCATAATTTACCGCCTGAATAACGGAGTAGATTACTCAAACAAAGAGTTAAGTCCAAAACCAAAACCGATAATTCCTTTTGCAGTTAGCAACTCTTATGCAAGAGATTATAAAAATTTACAAAAAAGAATGTTAAAAAAGTTAAATTACGGCGCAAGAGCCATAATAACCCAGCCAATTTACGATACTCAAAATGCTAAAACCCTGTTAGAAATTTTTGAAGAGGCAAAAAAAGAGAGCATACGCGAAACTGCAAAAAAAGCCAAACTGATTTTTGGGCAATTCCCAGTAATTAGAGCAAAAACAGTAAACTTTATAGCCGATAAGGTACCGGGCATCCATGTGCCAAAAGAGATAATAGACGAAATGAATTTAGCCGCAATGGATGGTAGTAAAAAAGAAAACGAAGTGGGCTTTGAATTATCTAAAAATATTTTAAACAAAGTGCTTAAATTAAATTCCAATATCCACCTAATGACCCACAACCGCTTTAACCTTTGCGCCAAACTAATCGAAAGCACCGGCTAAAACAGACAAAATTAAAATCTAACTTACACCCCTGCCCTTCATTACCATCGTATAATACAAAACACCCATTTATTGGCACAAAGCTTAAAGCTAAAAGTAGAAAGCAAAAAGTTGTTTGCATCCTGTCATCCATTCGGAATACGAAATGCGGATTACAAATATTCTAATTTCTAATCTAAACTGCTTTTGGCTTTAAGCTTTGTGCATTTTAATAGCAATATCCCTGCCGTCCAATACCCATTAAGAGAGCACTGCACAATAGTTAATTCCAAAGTATGGTGCTAGAAAGTATCAGAAATTAAATAAAATTACTCGAAAGCCTAGCCAAAGCTAAGCCCAGAGGAATTTTTTTGATTTATGATATTTTATTAGTGCCGTAATTTGGGCTTACTATTGTGCAGTGGTCTCATTAATGACTTAACAAGGAATTTACAGTTTTAATAAACAAAATAGCAAGACATCCAAAAATTTTGATTACAAAAAATCCTGCCCCTAAATCCCATCAATCCTAACTCTAAATCATCAATTATCCTTTCCAACGCTCTCAATCTCTACCCCATCTTTTAGCACATACAGAATATATCCGTAAGTTGGTTTGTTTTCTATGGTTTTTAGGGCGTTTATGTAGTTTTGGATTTGGGTTTTGTGTTTTGGCATTTGGTGTTTTGAGCTTTTGTAGTCGAAAATTATATTCTCTTTGCCTTTTGCTAGCAGATCGATTTGGTAAAAGTTTTCTTTATAGACTATCGGCTGCTCTTTTAGCAGCTTTTTGCCGTCTATTAGCGCTTTGAATTTTTCATCTTGCAAAAGGTTTTGGGCTCTTTGGCGGATGTTTTCCAGCTCTTTTTTCGCCAGTTTTGCGCCGTAGTGGTTTTGGGCGGCTTCTATGGCTAAATCCAGGCTCTCTGGGTTATTGAAATTTAGCATCTCCAGGCAGTAGTGGAGCGCTTCGCCAAATGTAAGGGCGTCGTAATCTAACGGGGCGGGCTCTTCATCTTGCGCGGATGCTATCTCTTGACGGCCGTAACTGCTTATTTTAGGGCTTAACGGCTCTAACTCTTTGGCAGGCTCCTCTTTGCTTGGCACTACTTTGCCGATTTTAATATCTTCCAAGCCCAATACCTCATATTCGCTGTATTTTAGCTTTTGCAAAACTATAAGCCCGAGTTTTGGGCGCGTTAAAGCCACATAAAGCCTGTTTAAACGGTCTTTGGCACTGTAAATTTTCTCTTGCTCAACTGCGGCGGCATACTCTTTGTCAAAATTCTCTCTTGTGCTAAAACGGTAAAAGATTTTTTCTATCTCAACGGGGCTTTTATCTTTAAATATCAGCATATTTCCGCGGTTTTGCGGTCTGCCAAAATTATCAAGCGCTATAACATAATCAAACTCAAGCCCTTTAGAGCCGTGAACCGTCATTATCTGCACCCCTTTGGCGCTGTTTTGGGCTAAATCTATATCGCTTAACTCAAACTCTTGCAAAAACTCTTCGATAGTGCTGAAATTTTTTGCAAAATCTAGCAGTTTGAGCACATTTAAATCGCCCGCAAAATAGCTATACTCTCTTACAAGCCGCTCTAAAACCTCAAGCGGTGCCATATGTGGCTTAAACCAGCTAAAATCAGGGTTTTGCCCCAAATTAAGCTTTTGCTTAAATGGCTCTAAAAAGAGAGGCGCGCCGCTTGTCAAATATTTTAAAACCGAAACAAGCGCAGCGATTTTTTGGTTATTTTTAAGCGAACTTGCAGTTTGTAAAACAGCTTCGAACCCTTTAAGTTTCAGCTCTTCCTGCAGGGCGATTGCATCTTTGTTTTTAAACACCAGCGCTGCAATGTTTTCTAGCTTTACGCCGCTTTTTTGCAAAAACTCCACCCGATTTATCGCCTCTTCTATTAAATTTTCGCTTGTTGCAACCTCTACATAACCCTCTGTTTGGCTAATAGCTTTTTGCTCGGTAAATCCCTCTATTTTATCTTTAAACCACTCGTTTGTCTTTTGCACAATAAGATAACTGCTGCGGTAATTTGTATCCAAATTTGCAAGCTCTATGCCGTATTTTTTGGCAACATACCCAAAAAGCTCCTCTACCCCGCCGCGGAAGCGGTAGAGCGACTGCTTAACATCGCCCACATAAAAAAATGTTCTAAAATCGCTCTGCCCCTGCCCTGCGAAAATTTCATCTATCAGCGGCTCTAAAATCAGAAACTGCAACGCCGAAGTGTCTTGGAACTCATCTAGCAAAATGTGCTTAAATTTGGTATCAAGTTTAAAATATAAAAAATCTTTGGTAATTTCATTGCTTAAAAGGCGGTGGGTAAAGTATAAAATATCGTTAAAATTAAGCTCACCCCTGGCTTTTGCCAGCTCTATGCGGCTATTTTTGTAACTGTTGTAAATTTCAAAAAGGTAGTGCAGTATCGTGCTTTCCAAGTTTTGGTGATATTGCGCAATTAACTCTTTTAATTTTAAAAACTGCCCTTCCATTTGGGGCACATTTTTCAAATATTTTTTGTAATTTCTATGCTCTTGCAATGAACTCTTTTCAAAAACGGTTTTGCTTATAAATTTTTTAAAATCGCCCGGAGCAAAATTTTTAACCGCCGTCGGGCTCGCTCCGCTCTCTATTACCATTTGATGCATAATTTCGCGCTCTTTTTCTATCTGTTCCTCAAGCGCTTGCAGATTGCTTGCGCTGTAACTTACATTTGGCAAAAGGGCATCAAGATTAAAAAGCGCTTCTAAAAGGTCGGTTAAATCGCTGCTTTTGCGTTTGTTTAAATTTAGCGCCAAAGAGACAAAACTATTCATTTTGCCGCTATGCTCTACATTTTTTATAAAATATTCGGCAAACTCCTCTTCGCTGGCGTTTTTAATTTTGAAATCGGGCTCCAAACCTATTTGCAAAGCGCAAGAGCGCAAAATGGAGTTAAAAAAGCTGTCTATTGTCATAATATAGTTTGGCTCTGTTAAAAAGCGCTTAAGCACCGCATCTTTTTGGCTTAAAACCTCCTCTTTATCCAAACCGTATTGAGAGCAGAGATTATTAACAAATTCCGGCTCGTTTTTTATGTTTTTTAGCAGCCTTAAAACCCTTTGGCGCATCTCATTTGCCGCTTTTTTAGTAAATGTGGCTGCCAAAATTTCACTAGGACTCTGGTTTAAAAACAGCAGAGCAATGTAACGAAGCGCAAGAGCATAAGTCTTCCCGCTCCCTGCCGAAGCTGAATATGCAAAAAACTGTTTCTCTTTCATTTTTCCCCCAATTGGTGAAGCTTAAAGCTGAAAGCATAAAGCATAAAGCTATTGGTGTGGCTAACGCCGCGGTTTGTCAAAAGCTGAGAGCTTAGAGCTTATTGTGCGGCTTTGTAATCCAAAATTCTGATATGTATCCCAAAGCTGGAGCTTTGGGACGAGATTAAGGGTCGGTTTCAAAAAGTTTTTTAGCTTTTTTATATTTTTTTTCTAAATTATGCTTTTTTAAATACTCTTTTAAATCATCTCTTAATTCTTTAATTTTCATAAACAGAACTCTTTTTTAACCCTTCTTCTAAATCTTTTAAAAAATCATCTGAATAACCCTCTTTTTCAAAATCGCTAATAATATCTTCAATATCATCTTTTATAAACGGTTTAAAATAGAGCTCCCGTTCAATTAAACTTTTTTTTATTTTTTCTACATCCTGTAAATTCATATTTGAAATTGTTTTTATTAACTCATCTACCGATAAATCAACCACTACTTGCATACTTTATCCTTCATACAGATTTACATTATTATATCATAAAATTATAAACAGATTTTAACATAGATTGTGCGGCTTCATTCGGAAAACAGAAATCTGAAAACAGAAAACGGATAAATTCTGTTGTCTGTTTTCCATTATCCGTTTTCAGTATGCGAAGCCACCTTGTTAGCTCTGCGCTCTGAGCCCTAAGCTCTAAGCTCTTTAATGCGCAAGCATTAAAGATAATCTCCCCTATGGCAAAGCAGCTGATATGGGCAGAAGCGGCACTCTTGGAGGTTTTGGGTTCGCTCTGTTTTTATAGATTTTAAATTTTTAATATAATCTATATGCTCTAAAAGCTTCTCTTCTTTCTCTTCCTGACTCTCTAGCCCCATTGCTTTACCCTCTAAGATTTTATAGTATAACACATCGTATTTAGGTAAATCAAGCAATTTAGCATAAATTGGCATTTGGAAATCGTGCGTTTTGTCTGCATCTTTTATGTTGTAACTCTCGTTTTTGCCGCTTTTGTAATCGATTATCAGGTATCTCTCTTCGCGCCTGTCTATTCTGTCTATGCGGCCGCCAAATTTCAAACCCCCTATTTCGCCCTCTACATGCTTTTCGCACGCTGTTATCTCCCAGCCGCTTTTAAACTGCTCTGTCTGCCACTCTATAAATCCCTCTAGCAGTTTTCGCCAGAGCGGTTTTTTGTATAAAAGTTCAAAACTGCCGTCCTCAAAGCGCTCTATTTCGATAAAAAGCGCCTTTTTTAGCTCTTCTTTACTTTCAAATTTAACTTGCGGTTTCAAAATGCGGCTTAAGATAGAGTGCAGCGCCTGACCGTCTATTAAATCGCCGCTTTTTGGCTCTTTTAACCCTTTTATGTAGCGGTAGTAAAACTGCCTTTTGCACTTTAAAAAGCTCTCTAAAGAGTAAGAAGACCAGGTAAATTTCTGTGCGTCAAATTCCGCCTCTTCATCTTTTAAGTGGGCAGAGCCGTCATAACTGCTTTTGGTTTCAAACAGCATATCAAGCGGTATTTTATACCGTTTTACCCTGTCACTTAAGCCAAGTTCATAAATAAATTTAGAAGGCTCCCTCTCATCGCTTACACTGTAAATTACCGCGCTTTTTTTTGCAGAGCTTAAAAGTTTGGCGTAGTAATGCTTTTGCAGGTTTTCCCTGTCTTTTTTTGTCGGCAAGCCGGCATTGGCGCGCACGGCGCTGTTTAAAAAGCGGTCTTTATTAGACACCGCCGGCACAACAGAGTCGTTAAAATCTATAATCACGACCCCCTCAAAAGCAATCCCGCGGCTCTCCAGCACCCCCATAACCGTAACTTTGCCGCCTTCTACATCATCTATAGAGTGTTCTTTAATTTCGCTAAGCCACAAGTAAAGCCACTCTTTAAAGCTAAATTTATACCCCTCAAACGCTTTGTTAAAGTTGTAAAATTTCTGCAAAAGATTAAGCTTATCCAGTTCGTTTAAAAGCTCCTCTTGGTTATATAGCGGAAAATCGAGCTCTTTTAAAGTTTTAAAAAACTGCGCGCTATCAATCTCTCCGCTTGGCAGCCGCCCTATTACTGCGCCGTTGTGCTTAAAAAACTCTTTTGCACTCTTTTCCTGCTTTAAATACAAATCAAGCTGCTCTAAAAATTTGTAACTTTTATACTCTCTGTAACTTCGCCCCATTGCAAAGTTTAAATTTTTCGCCCTGTCAAAAAGCCTAAGCAGCGGCACAATCGATTCGTCGGGCACTATTAGCGCAATATTTTCAGGCGCAATGCCGCTTTTGACAAACTCTTCTATTTTTGCAAAGGCTGCAGCGATTTGTTCGATATATTGAGAAGTTTCTATAACTTCACTCTCTATTTTTAAAGGTGCCGGATTTTGGCGCAAAATCTCTTTTGTGCTTAAATTAAACTCTACAAAACTGTTTTGCGGCAGCTCTATGCCAAATTGCCGAAAGCTTTTTACAATTTTTTGGTTATACGGGGTTGTTTGGATGCGGATAATAAAGGGTTTTATTTTAGAGATTTCTTCAAAAAGTTTAAGTTCAAAATTTGTCAAATACCCCTCTAACTCTAAAACAAAACCCTCAAAACCGTTAATAAAGTTTTTATTTAACTTAAACTCTTGCGGAGTAAAAATTTTGTCGCTAAAGCCCTGCTTATCTAAAAGCGCTTTATAATTTTGCAGCAACTGTTTTAAAATCGCCAAATCTTTATCGAATTCTGCGTAAGAGTCTGCGATATATAACTCATCTACGCTTACCCCTTCGGCAATCAACTCTTGGAAAAAGTTAAAAAAATCATCCGCTTGGGCGTAAAATTTAACTAAATTAATATCTTTTTTTAAAAGGTGAAAATTTTCAAAACTGGAAGCCTCTTTAAGCAGTATAACACGCTGCAGATTATCTATTATAGCCTTTTTGCCAACAAGCACCGCCCTGTTTTCAAACTCTGCAACAGTAACCATTTTGGGCAAAAGCGCATTTTGCTCTAAAAAGCACTCCTTTTGCGCTCTTATCGCCCTGCTTGTAGCAAATATATGCAAAAAATTATGGTAAGCCATTACTTGTTTTTTGGAGCAAAACAGTAAGTATCTGCAAATTTAGCAGCTTTGCCCTTTTGAATACGGACTCTTAAAATATACCTGCCCGGTTTGTTTATCGTTAAATTTTCTATAATATAATTGCCATTGCCGTCACTTTTAATATTTTTAAACATTTTATCATCAACATTTGTACTCGGGCGGGTTAAAAGCAAAGTTACATTTGCATCATTTATTGCAGTGCCGTCTTTTTCCTTTACGGTATAAATAATTTTATTACTTTGCTTTAGTGTCCAATATTGATGAGGCTTTCTTTTTAAATTTTTCGGTTTAAAATCGCTTTTTTCTAAACCGCTAAAATTTAAATTATATTTACTGTCAAAAAGAGCTTCTTCTTTTGTAATACTATTAATATCCTGTTCTGCTTTTTGGTATTTCATCATATATTCATTTGACTCTCTTACCGGCAGAGAAATAGTATTTTTAATCGTCCAATACCCTAAAGTAATACCAATTGCCAAAAATCCCAATATCATATAAGGCCAATATTTGCCTTTGTCACTGTTTTGACTCACTCTATTTCCTTTTTCTAAAAATTGGCGCAATAAAGTATATCCAAATTACTATTACAGAACCTAAAATTATTAAACCGTTTACAATTTTAAGCACCCATAAACCTGAATTCTTAATTGTGCTTTTTAATTTTACACCCTTTGTTTTAGCTAACTCGTCAGCCAGCTCG
The DNA here is from genome assembly GCA_027081355.1 of Campylobacteraceae bacterium. Taxonomy (GTDB): domain Bacteria; phylum Campylobacterota; class Campylobacteria; order Campylobacterales; family Sulfurovaceae; genus JAADEQ01. The sequence goes on along the minus strand of JALWKP010000161.1, from coordinate 14,829 downwards.
GAATAAGCTTGTATTAAACCGGCATCATATTTACTTTGCAAAGAGTTTTTATCTTTACTTGCAATAATTTTAATTGCATAATCCAAAACTTTTGACTTATCAATTTTACCCTCTAATTCTTTATTAGAAGCTACGATATGTATTCTTTTAGAATTAGGAGCAAACACTATCGCTGCATATGGCTTGCTTATGCTGTCTTTATAGTTTTTTAAAAAATCATAAACACTAACACCTCTTTTTAATTCATCATTGGTAGTAATTAAATAAGCATTAATTCCTGCTTTTGCTTTAAGTTCGCTACCCATTTTTTCGATATAATCTGATGCTTTTGGCGAAATAAGATGATCATTAAAAAGAAATTTAGCATTTAAGAAATTTAAAAGAAGCAGCATAAGCAAGGCTAACCTTGCTTTTGCTTTCATATTAACCTACAAACAAGTGATTAGGTGTTAAAACAGACCAAGCTGTAATAATAGCTGTCACCACCATCAAAAAGGTAATTAATTTATCCATTTCACGCCTCCTTACAGCTTAGAAATATCATACTTAGCATTTGCTTTGCTATTCTCTTTAACATTATCTAAACTATTTACAATCGGAGCTGGATCATAAGGTTTAGTAATGCTGACTCTTTCCACCTTAATTGCTTCTGTTGTTAAAAACGCTAATATACTTAGCAATAACAATGTAGCAATTAGCATGCCGGTAATTCCATTTAATGTAAATAAACCTCTGCGTGTATTTTCTGCCATTTTCTACTCCTTAGTTTCCGCTGCTTAATGTTTTTATAAACTCTGCAAGAGCTTTATCTTGAACAGGAGTAAATCTATTAACAAATGACGGCATTTGTCCAATGCTTCCGTGTTTACCATGAGTCAATACATTATGGATTAATGTATCATCAAATGCTTTTAAGTTAGGAGCTTGTCCTCCGTTTCCTGTTCCATCTTGTCCATGACATCCAGCACAAGTTGCCCAAGCTGCCGGTGCTTTACCTTTTAAACCGCCTGCAACATAAGCTGCAACATCTTCTGCTGCTTTACCCTGAGCCATATTAGGAGGCATAGCGCCCATAGGATATTTAAAGTAATGAGAACCGTTTTTAATAACATATAAAACTTGAGCTTTGCTGATTCTGTGAGTCAAGTCATGTGCTTTACCAGAAAGTCCGTCTCCTGTATCTCCATGGCACGGAGCACACTGAACCAAGAAAATCGATTCACCCATTGCCTTTAAAGTTTTTTCATCAGCATTTTTATATTTTGCTTGGAACTTTTTATTATAAGCTTTTGTTTCTGCATTCCAAGCACCTATTTGGCTGTATGCATTTAAAGGGTATCCCCATAAAAAATACCATATAGCCCAAATTAATGTTCCCACATAAGACCAAGACCAGCCAGCTGGCAACTCATTTTTATATTCACCGATACCATCCCAGTTATCCTCTGCAAGCTCTCCTGTAGCAGTGTCTGTTTTCATTTGTTGCATATATTTTGCAGAAACACCGAATGTTAATACTGCAATTGCAATTGCACCTAAAAAAGTGATTAAGTTAATAGGGTCACTTAAATCGATATGCATTTGCTTAATTACAACAAATGTAGCTATTATAAGCACACCTGCCATAACTAGAGCTTTAGCTATCATAGCATTCATAAATCTACTCCTTTTTATCATTCTCTAGTTTAGGGTTTTTTTCAAGTATCTCACTGTCTAGCTCATCATCCAAAGCCAGTTTCCCATACTTTTCATAATCTTTTTCACCCTTTTTCTCACTCCGGTAGAGATAAATAATATAATAGTAAAAAATTACCGTTACAACTCCTGCACCAATAACATAAAGGTAAACTCTTAATTGTTCAATCTCTACCGATGTCACCGCTCATCCTTATTTTAATTTTTCTAAATATGCAACTAACGCTACAACTTCAGGAACTTTGCCAGCTTCCACCATTTTTACCAAATCGTCTCTTTTCATTCTTTTAGCAATTTTTAAAGCTTCTGGTAAAATTTTAGTTTTAAGCTCTTTTTCATAAGCTGCTTTACCAGGTGCTATATCTGGTCCATAAGGTGTGCCAAAGACTTTTTTTACAGTTACAGCTTCTGCATAAGCGGTTTCTAAATCCGCAACATTGGTAAATTGATGTTTATACGCCGGCATAATAGAATCTGGAACAACAGATTTAGGATTCCACATATGGTTTGCATGCCAATCTGGAGTTCTGTAATTTCCTACACGGTGTAAATCCGGACCTGTTCTCTTACTTCCCCAAAGGAACGGTCTGTCATAAGCATACTCACCAGATAGAGAATAGTGTCCGTATCTGTCTGTTTCAGATTTAAACGGTCTGATTAACTGAGAATGACAAGCAATACAGTTGTCTTTTTTATAGACTTCTTTACCTGCCAATTGCAATACAGTATATGGTTTAAGCCCTTTAACCGGGCGAGCTTTTTCTGCAAAGTTTGGTAAAATCTCAATAACACCTGCATACGCAATTACTACAAATACACCCACTGCAAAGAAGAATGGGTTCTTTTCTAACCAATGAAACATTTCCTACCTCCTTACGCCATAGGTGATCTGTATCTAGGTTCTTGCTCAAGTCTTCTACCTGCTGTTGCAGTTTTAAAGACGTTAAATGCAAACATAAATACACCTGTTAGGTATAATAAACCACCAACCGCTCTAATTGTATAGTATGGGTGTAATACAGATACTGTATCAATAAAGCTGTAAACTAAGTTACCATACTCATCAACCGCTCTCCACATCATACCTTGAGTAATACCTGCAATCCACATAGATGTAAAGTAAAGAACAACACCTATTGTTTGAATCCAGAATTGAGATTCAAGTAAAGATTTAGAGTAAATTTCTCTTTTAAATACTCTTGGAGACATATGCATAATACCTGACATAATCATAAATGCAACCCAGCCAAGAACACCGTCATGAACGTGACCTGGAATCCAATCTGTAAAGTGTGCAATTGCATTTACTGATTTAACAGCCTGAATTGGACCTTCAAGTGTAGATAGCATATAGAATGTAGATGCTAAAACCATAAATTTAATTAATGGGTTTTCTGTTAATTGATTCCATTCACCTTTCATTGTAAGAAGCATGTTGATAGCACTTCCCCAAGAAGGTAAAATTAAAACAACAGAGAATACTGAACCCATAGTCTGCATCCAATCTGGAACAGTTGACCATAACAAGTGGTGGCTTCCTGCCCAAAGATAAATAAACATTAATCCCCAGAAAGAAAGAAGTGACAATTTATAAGAATAAACCGCCTGTCCAGACTCTTTTGGAAGATAGTAATAAATCATTGCGATAATTGGAACTGTGAAAACGAATGCAACCGCATTGTGTCCCCACCACCATTGAACAAGCGCATCGTTTGTTCCTGCATACATAGATACAGAGTGATACCAAGCGCCAAGTCCGCCAGAAAAGAAAATAGTAGGAACTTCTGCATTGTTAAACAAATAAAGCATAGCAACACCCAAGAATGTTGCAATATAATACCACATAGAAATATATAATGTTTTTTCACGGCGTAAACCGATAAGACCAAACATTACAATACCCCAAATAACCCAAATTACAACAATCAATGCATCTAAAGGCCACTCCATTTGAGCATACTCTTTACTCGCAGTAATACCCATACCAAGGCTTATTACCAAACCGGTAGCAGCAATTAGATATAAACCAAACTGTAATTTAGTTAAAGCTTGCAAAAATTTAGATTCAGCAAGCGAAACTTTTAGAACTCTTTGTCCTACATAATAAAAAGTAGCAAAAATACCGCTTACGGTAAATCCATAAATAACCACATTGGTATGTAAAGGTCTTAACCTACTGAATGTGCCGTATTCGCCCAATAAGTAGTTTAAGCTCGGAAATGCCAATTGAGATGCTATAAGAACACCAATTGTCATACCTACAATACCAAAAATCACAGCTGTCCACATGTACAGCTTTACTATGGAATAATCATATTCCAAAGTTGCATTAGACTGCATTTAGCCCTCCTAATTAAAAATAATTTGTTACAGAGTAACAGTAACAATTTGATTATATGCTACAATTGATATAATTTAACTTAAAAACATAAAGAAATTTTTAATATTTTTTTTTAAGATTGAATTAAGAAATATATAAGCTAAATATATGATAAAGATATGTTTTAATAAGTGCAAGCAATTTATGCCCTGTTTAAGGGGCTTTGCTAAAAAATTAATTACGCTTTGCCTTTAGCTTTTTGAATATTGTTAATATAAAGATAATCAATATTAATTTTTTTCTCTTTGGGTAAATTTGTAGCAACTTCTGTTAATAGTGTGTTAAAATCCTCAAACAGATAGTTAGCCATCGAGCCTGGAATCGGGTTTATCTCGTTTAAATAGATCTCATTATCTAAAACAAAAAAGTCGCATCTTATAATTGCGCCTTTAAACAGAGGATTATATATTTTCTTAAAGCTTTCTTGAATTTTATTTTTTAACTCTTCGCTGATATTAGCTTCGCTTACTCTTGAATCTCTTGCAAAATCCATATATTTTTTGTCAAAATCCAAAAACTCCTCTTTTTGCGGCTCTTCAACAATAGATAAAATCCAATCTTTTCCCAAAGCGCCGGCTTGATTATACTCTTTGATGCCTTCTATAAAAGATTCCACCAAAACCTGGTCGTCAAATTCAAAAGCGACATCAAGCGCGTAATCAAGTTCATCTTTGCTTTTAACAACACTAACTCCGATGGAGCTGCCAAGGCGCACCGGCTTAATAATTACAGGGAAATCTAGCGTAATTTCTCTGCCCTCTCCCCTATTTAAAACTTCGTAAGGGATGGTTTTAATATTTAAACTCTCAGCTAGCAGTTTTGTATAAAGTTTATTATAGCTTAAAACCGAAGCTTCTACTCTTGGCGAAATGTATTTAATATCAAAAAACTCCAAAAGCGCTGCCATTTTCCCGTCTTCGCCGTCTCTGCCGTGAATTAAATTGAGCGCTGCATCAAAATCTATCTTTTTAGCCCCAAACATCCCCGGCGCTTCAAAGCCCCCTTTAACTAAATTAAGCTTTTTACCCTTTTTTAAGTAATCTTTAGAGCTGAAAAATTTAGATTTCATATTGTCGCTATCTATTAAATAGAAATCGCGGTTGCTGTCAACAAAAATAAAAACAGGCGTATGCTGCTTTAAAACGCCTTTTACCGTAATCGCACTGACAATGCTAATCTCATGCTCATAACTAGACCCGCCAAAAATTATTGCTATTTTCATTTTTAACCTTTATATACGATTTTCTAGTGCCGTCATCTCGGCCTAACCAGGAATATACGGTATTTTGTATATTAGTATATTTGTTATTAGTGTATTGGAAAAACAGATTTCTTATATATTTTCCAATATACCAATAACAAATAACCAATTAACCAGATTGTGCGGCACGGCCGCACCTACATTTTACTTAACCCTATTTGCAAACTCCCTAAATACATACGCGCTCTCATGCGGTCCCGGGCTTGCTTCAGGGTGGTGTTGAACGGAAAAGACCTCTTTGTTTTTGTATTTAATTCCCTCTATTGTATTGTCAAAAAGGTTTGTATGGGTAATTTCGGCAATTTCAGTAATATTTTCGGGCACATTATAATTATGGTTTTGCGCCGTAATTTCTACTCTGCCTTCACTGTTTTTAACAGGGTGGTTGCCGCCGTGGTGTCCAAATTTTAATTTGTAAGTATCGTAACCGTGCGCGATAGAGAGCATCTGGTGCCCAAGACAAATTGCAAACATCGGGATATTGGCATCCAGCAACTCTTTTACAATCTCTTTTTGCTCTTGCAAAACAAGCGGGTCTCCCGGACCGTTAGATAAAAACACCCCGCCTATTTCGCCCTTTTCAAATTTGGCAATAACTTCGCTTGCAGGAGTGCTTGCCGGCACAACTTCAACCTCTAATCCCGCAGTTACAAGCTCATTTAAAATATTTCTTTTAATTCCAAAATCGTAAGCAATGACCCTTTTAGAGGTAAGCGGTTTAGTATATTCAAATTTGCTTGCATCATATTTGCCGGTATTATGGATATAAGGTTCTTTAGTCGTAACCTCTTTTATATAATTTATCTCGCCGATTTTTGGGCTGGCGCTTAAAATTTTTGCCAACTCTTCTTTATCGCTGATTTCAGTAGATGCAACCATCTCCATTGCGCCTTCATCCCGAAGCATTTTTGTAATGTAACGGGTGTCGATATTGCAAATTCCCAAAACACCGTTCTTTTTCAAAAGAGAACTTAAACTCTCTTCGCTTCTAAAATTAGAGTGTCTATCCTGATAATTTCTAACTATTACACCCTTGCAAAAAGCCCTCTCCTGCAAGTTTTCAAAATCTTCGCCGTTTATTCCTACATTACCGATTTCAGGCATTGTAAAAGTGATAAACTGCCCTGCATAACTTGGGTCTGTAATAATTTCTTGATACCCTGTTAAAGAGGTATTAAAAACAACTTCGCCAAAAGCGGTGCCCTGGGCTCCGAAACTTTCAGCCTCTATAAATAAACCGTTTTCAAAATAGAGCCAAATTTTTTGCATATTTACTCCTACATCATTCCGCGGCGGACAAGTTCTTCTTTAAAATATCTCTCGTAAAGAATATCATATTCTTCGCTTCCTGGCATTACCTCTTTTTCTAAGCTTCTTATTTTATTATATACAACATCGTCTATCTCTTCATAACTTTTTGCAAAATCTTTAAATGCTTTAAATATCACATTTTTTACTTGATTGTCATTAACTTCATACTCTATTAAATACTCTTCGTAAAGTTCATCTAAAATTTTATGAGAAATATCGCTGTATCTGTCATCGTAATTCATAATAACACCGTATTCTGGCGCTAATCTCTTTTTTATCATAAAAAAAAGCTGGCGTTCATCGGCTTGCTGAATCTCTATTTCGTCATAATTTTCATCAATAAGCTCCCGAACCTTTCCATCTAACTCTTTTTCGAGCTCTAAATTCTCATCGATAATCTTTTTAGCTGCCGCTGCTACGTCATCTTTGCCCTTTAGCAGTCTGACAAAAGGAGCATTAATTAAATCTATTGCAATTTTTCTTGCTACAAACTCGCTCTGGTTTGGCTTTAATCTCATTTTAACTCCTTATTATAGTATCATCCCTGTCCGGCGATGTTGATATTATACCGATTTTTGCTCCGCAAAGCTTTTCTAATTCCAAAATATAATCCTGCGCCTCTTGAGGCAAGTTGGCAAATTCCCGGACACCTTCCGTTTTTTGCCACCCTTTAAAGCTTTTATAAACAGGTTTTGCCCCCTCTAAAGTATAAGGAACATAATCTATCTCTTTGCCGTCAATTTCATACGCAACACAAACTTTAATCTCTTCTAATCCGTCAAGCACATCCAGCTTCATCAATGAGATATTGCTGACACCGTTAAGCCTTACTGCGTGCTTCATTGCCACGGCATCAAACCATCCGCATCTTCTAGGTCTGCCGGTAGTCGTGCCGAACTCTTTACCTTTTTTGCGCAAATACTCTCCCTCTTTCCCAAAATCTTCGCTAGGAAAAGGACCGTTGCCTACGCGTGTGCAGTAAGCTTTTGCAATGCCTATCACTTCGCCGATTGTATGCGGCGCAATGCCCAAACCGCTGCAAGCCCCCGCGCTTATTGTTGTAGAACTTGTAACATAAGGGTATGTTCCGTGGTCGATATCAAGCATTGTGCCTTGCGCACCCTCTAAAAGCACTCTTTTCTCGCCATCTAGCGCATCCCAAACCATTAATGTGGTATCGGTAATAAACGGGCTTAGCTTTTGGCTGTAAAATTCCAGCTCTTTTAAAAGTTCGCCGCCGTCTGGCACCTCTACGCCCATTGCATCAAAAATCGGCTTATTAATTTCAAAGTAACTTAAAATATCTTCGCAAAGTTTTTTAGGGTTATGCAACTCCCCTACCCTGTGCCCTACTCTTGTTATTTTATCCCCATAAGCCGGACCTATTCCTTTGCCTGTCGTTCCAATTGCCTTATCGCCTTTAAGCCGCTCTTTTGCCTGGTCGATTTGCGCATGGTAAGGAAGCAGCAGATGCGCTTTATCCGAAATATAAATTCTGCCCTCTATATCGTCAAACTGCTCTAACTCTTTTATAAAATCTTTAGGCGAAAGCACAACCCCGTTGCCTACTATATTAATAGCATCTTTATTAAGCACACCCGAAGGCACAAGATGAAGAGCATACTTTTTGCCTTCTGTTACAATTGTATGCCCCGCATTATGCCCGCCTGCAAAACGGCAGACATAATCATATTTTTGCGCTAAATTATCAACAATTTTACCTTTTCCTTCATCGCCCCACTGCAGGCCGACAATTAAATCCGCTTTTTGCATTTAATCCCTTTGCATCTTTTTTGCTATCACAGCATCGGTATAAATTGCAAAACCGCTGCCGCTAATTCCATTAACATTATAAATTCCGCCCGTCACATAAAGCCGCTCGCCCTCAAACGCCCTAAACACCAGCGAGTTGTAATATCTCATCGGCGCATAAAACAGAGGCGAAACCAAAGCGTCTTTGTGCCCGATTTCAAGTGCTGCGCTCTTTAAAAGCTCAAGCTGCTCTTTTATATCGTTTGGAAAGAGACTTAAATCGTTTAAGTCGCTAATTTCGCTAATATTTACTAAATCTTTAATCCACTCATATTTAGAATTTAAAATTTTCTCAAGTCGGATAGCTTTTATATCTTCCAAATCAAATCCGTAATTTTCCACCAAAATATGGGCAATTGCAATATTAGCAAATTGAAAATTGCAATTAATCTCCAAGCCGTTCAAAAGCTCCAGCGCGCAACTTGCGCTCTCATGTAAAGAGCCGTCTATAATTTCTGCCCCAATTTGATATGTTTCGCTTGTCGGATATGAGAAAATCGGTTGAATATAAAACCATTTTTTCTTATTTTCACTTCGGCTCAGCCTCTTTGTTACAATACGCACAACATCAACCGTAGAATCTGCTCTTAAGGTTACTTGCGAATTTTCGCTGTCGTTTACCCTAATTAGCAAACTTGCATCATCAAAAGTGCTGTGCTGATGGTAAGAAAAAAGCGGTGTTACTATTTCGCTATACCCTTTTTCTTCAAGCAGCATTGCGCACTTTTGCTCAATTTGGCGCTTTATTTTAGCGCTTTTGCCAAAATAGAGCCGGCTGCTGCCTGGAATTTCGTGTTCAAAAATCATTTACGCTAACTCCGACGCAAAAACTTCGCTAAACTTTTTAGCCCCGACTCCGCTAAACTCCAATCTGCCTAAATCTGCAAGCGCACTCTCTACGGCATTTACAACCCAAAGCATATCGCTTGTTTCAATAAGCCCCATATTGTTAATTCTAAAAATTTTACCCTTAAGATGGTCTTGCCCGCCTGCAACATTTACCTTATATTTACTTTTTAAAAGCCCTCTTATATCCTCTGCATTTTTATCGATAACCGTCGCCATTGCAAGCGCAGGCGATTTAGGATAAATCGTTAAACCAAGCGCTTTAAGGGCTTCTAAAAGGGCTTTGCTTCTAGCTTTTGTAACCTTATAAAGCTCTTCTTTGCCGCCAAACTCTTCGATAAGTTCAAAAATTTTATTTAAACCTATAATTAAAGTAGTAGGCGCAGTGTAAGCTGTTGTATTTTTTTGCTGTTTTGCAATTTCGCTTGCTAAATTTAGATAATAACCCGCGCCCTTGCCGATTCTCTCAACCGCAGCCGCGCTTAAACCGACCATTGCAAGCCCCGGAGGAAGCATCAGCGCCTTTTGGCTGCCCGCTATCAAAGCATCTATATTTGCAGTATCAACCGGTTCAACGCCCACAGCGGTAATTCCGTCTGCAATTACCATAATTTGCGGATTTATCTCTTTTGCAGCTTTTGCAATTTCTTCAACCGGATGTCTTAAACCGCCCGCACTTTCACATATCTGAATAGCAATTGTATCTATATCGCTATTTTCGCTCAAAGCTTTTTTAACATCTTCTGCATTTGCAGGGGTATTCCACTCATACTTTAATTCAACAAGCTCTTTGCTGTGCGCTTTAGCTATTTTGCCAAATCTATCTCCAAATTTTCCCGCATTTACAGTTAAAATTTTATTTTTGCACAAATTTATTACGGCAGCCTCCATAGCTCCGGTGCCCGAACTTGCTATCATAACCGCTTCGTCCATACCAAAAAGCTTCAAAAGAGACCCTCTTGCTTTTGCAAAAATCTCTTGAAATTCCGGTGTTCTATGATGAATAGTCGGCTCTGCCATAGCCATTCTGACAGCTTCAGGAACCGGTGTAGGTCCGGGAGTAAAAAGCAACATCTTATATCCTTAAAATAAAAATCGACCGATTATATCTAAAATTCTATTAGGAGCAGTTTGCACCGCATAAAAAATATTTTCATTAATTAAATTTTAATTTATACTCTTTAATTAACTAGCATTTAAGTATTTTTTTTGTAAAATCCCAAAACTTTTCTAGTAAGCAGCTAGAAACCAAATTCAGATAAAGGCAAACAAATGGCTAGAAGATGTCAAGTAACGGGTAAAGGTCCGCTTGTTGGATACAATGTATCGCATGCCCACAATAAAACAAAAAAACGCCAGCTTCCTAACTTAAGAACTGTAAGAGTTACTTTAGAAGACGGCACAAGAAAGAAAATTAAAGTTGCAGCTTCTACTTTAAGAACTATGAGAAAAAAAGCTGCTAAAGCTCAAGCTTAATTTACTCTTTTGCCCTTTTGGGCGCTTTTAAAATCTCTTTTTTCCTCTTTTTTAGTATAATACCAATAATTTTTTTTACTTAAAAGGCTTTTTATGTTTGAAATTCTATCTTTAAAAAACGGCATAGCAAATGTTGAAGGATTTTATTGCGACGCAGTTAATTGCGGTCTTCGTCCGGGAACCGAGCAGGGGGATTTGGCTTTTATAAGAAGCAATAAGGCGTGCAATATCGCTGCAGTTTATACCACAAACAGATTTTGCGCAGCGCCTATAAAACACGCTTTAAGATACGGCAAGCTTTTTGAGGGAAATTTTGTTTTAATCAATGCTAAAAATGCAAATGCGATGACGGGGCAAAAGGGTATTGAGGACATAGAAGAGATTTTAAGCAATTTGCCAAGCGGACTGAATATTAAAAATCCTGTAATGAGCTCAACCGGCGTTATCGGTTACAGACTGCCAAAAGAAAAAATTATAAGCGGTTTAGACAAGCTTGATTTCAATGCCAAAAATTCCGATAAATTGGCAAATGCAATTCTTACAACCGACAGCTTCAAAAAAGAGCTCTGCTTTAAAGTCAAGCTAGAAGACGGAAGCTCTTTTACAATTGCAGCAGTTGCAAAGGGTGCGGGAATGATTAACCCTGCAATGGCGACAATGCTCTGCTTTGTTGCAACAGATGCCGCCATGCCAAAAGAGGATATGCAAGAGCTTTTAAAAGAGGCGGTTGATGAGTCGTTTAATAAAATCAGCGTTGATGGCGACACCTCTACAAACGATACTGTGCTTTTAATGAGCAACGGCAAAAGCGGCGCTTACAATAAAGAGGCGTTTAAAATTGCGCTTAAGAGAATACTTTTTGAACTTGCTATGATGATTTTAAAAGACGGCGAGGGGAGCAATAAGGTTGTTGCTTTTGAAGTTGTCGGCGCAAAGAACGACCAAGAGGCAAAAATTGCCGCAATTAATTTAAGCAACTCACTATTAGTTAAAACCGCGCTTTTTGGAGCAGACCCAAACTGGGGAAGAATTGCATCTACAATAGGCGCAAGCAAAATTGAGTGCGACGAAGAGAAGCTTAAAATCTATTATGACGATTTAATAATATACAGCAGCGAATACCCCGAACTTGACAGCGAACGCGAAGAGAAAGCGTATAAAATAATGCAGCAAGACAGCTTTAAAATCCGCTGCGATTTAGGCTTGGGTGATGGCAGATACACAGCTTACGGCTGCGATTTGAGTTACGAATATGTGAAAATTAATGCAGAATATAGAACTTAACAACCATTGTTTGGAAATAAATAGTTTATTATGTGTAAAAGTTTCATATCTATAAAATTAAATTGCTAAAAGTTGTTATTTTTTGAGCTTTAATGTATAAATAGTGGTATAATTTATTTATCTTAATTAAAAGGATAGTGTATGTTACATGAGTATAGAAATGAAATTAGCGAGCTAAAGGTGAAAAATGCTCATTTTGCCAAAATTTTTGAAAAACATAATGAGCTTGACCAAAAAGCTAAAGATGCAGATGAAGGGCGTCTCTATTTAACAGACACAGAATTAGCAGAAATTAAAAAAGAGAAATTAAAGTTAAAAGATGAAGCTTTAGCTTTAATTTTAGCATACAAAAAAGAGAAAGAAGCTACTGCCTAAATTTTACTCCGCTAATTACCGCCGCACCTTGAACGGCACTGCCCGTTCAAGATTACTTTTACATTAGTAATGACAGTATCTGTTACAAGAAACAATATCTTTTCATTATTTCACCCTTATTCCCATATTAAGCTGCTATATCAAGGCAAGCTTAACATTTTATTGACATATTTAAATATATGAATTGTATCTTTAATTATTTATGGTAAAATATCCCTCTTAATTTCTATATAGGGAAAAGCCATGAGACACTTTTTGACTTTAACAGACTTTAGCAAAGAAGAGCTGTTAGAGATGATAGATTTAGCTGTAAAAATAAAAGAGCAGACCAAAAATAGGGAGTTTGTGCCATATTTAGAGAAACAGACTCTAGGGATGATTTTTGAAAAAAGCTCAACTAGAACACGGGTTAGTTTTGAAGTCGGGATTTACCAGCTTGGGGGAGTGGGGCTTTTTTTATCCAGCAACGATTTGCAACTGGGGCGCGGCGAGCCTCTTAAAGATACGGCTAGGGTAATTAGTTCAATGGTCGATATGGTTATGATTCGAACTTATGCTCAAAAAGATTTGGAAGAGTTTGCCGCATACTCCAAAGTCCCTGTAATTAACGGTTTAACAGACAGCTACCACCCTGTGCAGCTAATGACAGATTATCTTACTATGCTAGAGTTTGGCAAAGCCGGCAACCCCGTGGCTGCATATGTGGGAGACGGCAACAATATGGCGCACTCATGGCTTAATCTGGCAGCGATTTTGGGATTTGAGTTAAGAGTCGCAACCCCCAAAGGGTATGAGTGCGACGAAGCGGTGGTAAAACGCGCTTTGGAAATGGCTCAAAAAAGCGGCGCAAAAATCACTTTTAGCAACGACCCAAAAGAGGCGGTAAAAGATGCAGATGTCGTAACAACCGATACTTGGGTTTCGATGGGTCAAGAGGATGAAAAAGAGAAAAGAATTAAAGATTTTGCCGGTTTTATGGTAGATTCCGATTTGATGGCGCTGGCAAAAGCCGATACCATTTTCCTGCACTGTCTGCCGGCATACAGAGGGTATGAAGTTAGCGAAGAGGTGTTAGAAAAACACGCAGATGTTGTATTTACAGAAGCCGAAAACCGCCTGCACGCACAAAAGGGCATAATGGTTTGGCTAGATAGCAAAAGAGGCAAAAAATGAGTATAGATTTAGAACAATATAGCAAATATTCAAAACCGGGGCCGCGCTATACAAGTTACCCCACAGCGCTGGAGTTTAGCGAAGATTTTAAATATGAAAGTTACATTAAGTATCTGCAAGAGGGCAAAGAGAAGCTCTCTTTATATGTGCATTTGCCGTTTTGCAGAAGTGCATGCTACTTTTGCGGCTGCAATGTCGTATTTACCTCTAAAGAGAATAAATTAAGCCGTTATGTGGAGTATTTGAAAAAAGAGATAGATATTTTGGCAAAACATTTAGACACTTCGCGCGAAGTTATACAGTTTCATTTTGGCGGCGGAACCCCGACATATTACAGCGCTTTCGAGCTAGATGAAATTATAGCTTACATTAAAAAGGTTTTTCCAAACTTCAGCTCCGAAGCAGAAATAAGCGTAGAGATTGACCCGCGCTTTTTTAACGAAGAGCAGATGAAAGTATTTAAAAAGCACGGCTTTAACCGAATAAGCTTTGGGGTGCAAGATTTCGATGCTAGAGTGCAAGAAGCGGTGCACAGAAACCAGCCTTACGATTTAACAAAAGCGGCGGTTGATTTAGCAAGAAGTTACGGGATTAACAGTATTAATGTCGATTTAATTTACGGCTTGCCGTATCAGAATTTAGAGAGTTTTAAAGCCACTTTGGATAAAGTCTTAACGCTAAACCCCGACAGATTGGCAGTATTTAATTATGCCCATGTTCCGTGGCTAAAAAAGACAATGCGCAAATTTGACGAAACAACAATCCCAAGCCCTGCGGTTAAATTGGCGATTTTTCAATACACAATCGACTTTTTAACCGGCAACGGCTATAAAATGATTGGGATGGACCACTTTGCAAAGCCCGAAGATGAGCTCTTTGGCGCAATTGAAAAGGGTGAATTGCACCGTAATTTCCAAGGCTACACAACAAAAGGCGGGGCGAATTTAATAGGAATAGGCTTAACAAGCATCGGCGAAGGGGCAAGATATTACGCCCAAAACACCAAAGATATGAAAAATTACGAAAGCGCAATAGAGAGCGGCAGACTGCCGTTTGAGCGCGGTGTGGAACTAAGCGATGATGATTATATAAGAAAACAGATAATTATGGAGCTTATGGCAAACTTCTCTATCGATATTAAAAGGGCAGAAAGCGAGCTTGGCATTAATTTTAAAGAGTATTTTGCCGATGCAATCAAAGATTTGAGCGAATTTAT
>JALWKP010000160.1 GCA_027081355.1 Campylobacteraceae bacterium | reverse complement strand
CCCGGAACACTGCCTACTTATATTGGCTATATTCTTTTGGCAATTGGATTTTTGTGGAGCTTTTTATCTGAAAAAGGCAGAGTTAAACATTTGCTTAAGAAGTTAGAAAAATTAGACAGTAAAAAGATTACAGCATCTTTAATTTTTGCATTAACTATATTTGGTATGCCTTTGCACTCTGCTAATATTGATACAAGCTTGCTAAAACCAGATAAAATTAAAAAGATACAGGCAGTTGATTTGAATCATAGTGAAAAATTTGCAAGGCTGATAGTTCAAGATAACGGCGGCAGAATGGAGCCTATGGACACTCTTGCAAAAGAGGTTGTCAGAAAACTTTCCAGCAAGACATCATTCTTGGGTTTAAATTACAATCAAATATTTATAGGTATGTTGATAGAACCTGATATTTATAATAAATTAAGATTTATAAAAATTTCCCATCCTTTGCTAAATAAAAAAATCGGCTTGCCTAAAAGTGCAAAATATGCGGCATTTAGTGATTTTTTTAAAAATGACAACTATATTATTCAAAACGATGTAGAAAAAGCGAAGAAAAAAAGAGCTGCTGTTAGAAGCAAATATGATAACGAATTAATAAAAGTAGATGAAAAACTTAATATTTTATATATGATTGAACAAGGGTATCTGTTTAAAGTCTTTCCTAAGCCAAATGATTCAAATAATCGCTGGTATAGCCCTTTAAATGCTATGAAAAATTTTCCTCCTAAAGAGTCCCAGGTTGTTAAATATATTATAGGCAGTTATCTGCAAAGCGCTTCTGCCGCTGTAAAAGACGGCAATTGGAGTAATGCAAATAAAAATGTCCAAATAATTAAAAATTTTCAAAAATTTTACGGTTCGTCAGTAATTCCAAGCAGTAAAAAAGTTGAGGCAGAAATTTTTTACAATAGATTAGATCTTTTTACATATTTGAGTTTTGCATATATAATTATCGGATTAATTTTATTAGCTATTGCATTTATTTCAATTGTTAAACCAAAGTTAAATTTAAAAACTGTTACCAATATAACTGTATTTGCTCTTGTTTTAACACTGCTTGCACACACTTTAGGGCTTATTTTACGTTGGTATATTGCAGAACATGCGCCTTGGAGCAATGCTTATGAATCTATACTTTATATCGCTTGGGCGACGGCTCTTGCCGGGTTTGTATTTGCTAAACGCTCGCCTTTGGCATTTGCGGCAACTTCTATTTTGGCAGGTGTCTTTTTGCTTGTGGCATTTATTAGCTCTTTAAATCCTCAAATTACCAATTTGGTGCCTGTGCTTAAATCTTACTGGCTTATGATTCATGTTGCGGTAATTACGGCAAGTTACGGATTTTTGGGGCTTGGAGCACTGCTTGGGCTTTTTGTATTGATTTTGTTTATTGTAAATGGAATTAAACCTAGCAAAGATATAGAGCGTGCAATTAAAGAGCTGACAATTATTAACGAAATTACGCTGCTTATCGGATTGGCGCTTATTACAGTAGGAAACTTTTTAGGCGCGGTATGGGCAAACGAGAGCTGGGGGAGATACTGGAGCTGGGACCCAAAAGAGACTTGGGCAGCTGTTACGATTTTGGTTTATGCAGCAGTTGTGCATATGCGTTTTATTCCTAAGTTAAACTCAATTTATGCTTTTAATGTTGCGGCTGTCTTGGGTTATTTTAGTGTTATAATGACATATTTCGGGGTAAATTACTATTTGAGCGGAATGCACTCTTACGCCGCCGGCGACCCCGTGCCTATACCTGTTTGGGTTTATCCTGCGGTAGCAACAGTGTTTATTCTGATTGCTGTTTCGTATAGGTATAGGTTTAAAGGCAGACTTTAGGAGAGCTAAAAGCCTAAAGCACAAAGCTAACAAGGAAGCTTTTTCTAGTTTCAATCGTCCTCGATAGGAATACATACTTTAAGTGCAATAAATACAAAGTATGAGTTCCCATTGGGACGATGGAAACCAGGGGAATATTAGCTTTTAGCTTTTCTCGGAGGTATATTTGCAAGATATAAAAGAAAGATTAGAAACTGAACTTAAAAATCGAAACAGGGCGGATGAGTTAAGTTATGAAAAGCCTGACCCTCTAATGGTTGCAAAGCGTTATAACGATGAGTATATTGCCTTAATCTGCGCTCTTTTTGCTTACGGAAATGCTAAGCAGATTGTTAAATTTTTAGATTCGCTTGATTTTACCCTGCTAGATGAGAGCGAAGATAAAATTGCAAAAGAGTTAAAAAACAGTTACTACCGTTTCCAAAAGCCGCAGGATGTTATCGATATTTTCTTGACAATTAAACGCTTAAAAGAGGTTGAGAGTATGGAAGATATTGTTTATAGAGGATATAAAAAAGAGAATTTGCTGTTTGAAGGGTTATGGAATTTAATAGATACTGTGCGCTCTTTACACCCAAGCCAAAGCCACGGTTTTAATTTTTTCTTTTTAAATCGCCCCAAAAGTTTAGCAAGTGCCGGGACTTACAAACGCTATTTTATGTATTTTCGCTGGATGGTAAGAAAAAACAAGCTTGATATGGGGCTTTGGAGCAAAATAGATAAAAAAGATTTAATAATGCCTCTTGATACACACACTTTTAATGTTTCCAGACGCTTAGGCTTGCTAAAAAGAAAAAACTGCGATTTAAAAGCTTCGCTGGAGTTAACTCAAACCCTAAAACAATTCGACCCCTCCGACCCGATTAAATACGACTTTGCTTTGTATAGGCTAGGGCAGGAGAAGTTGATTTAGAATTGATAATTGACAATTGATAATGGATAATGAATATAGTGTAATTTTAATTATCCATTATTCATTATCAATTGTCAATTACAGAAGTTTGTAACCAAAATAAGCATTTTTTATCGTAAGCTTTAAAAAAAACATTAAAAGCTTTCATGATGATATTTTTTTATACTTGATTTAGTTAAATTTTGTTATAATCGCAACAATTTTTAGATAGGAGAGGTTATGGAAGAAACCGTATTGCAGTTTTTTGGATTTTTAGGGCATCATGGTGTTTTTGTTGCAAACACGCTTTTGGTTGCGCTTATTGTTATAGTTATGGCTAAAATGGCAACTAAAAATATGACAGTTGTTCCTAAGGGGATGCAAAATGTTATGGAGATGTATTTAGGCGGCGTTTTATCTATGGGTAAAGATGTTGTGGGTGAGAAATATGCCAAAAAATATCTTCCTTTGGTTGCTACAATAGGGCTTTTTGTATTTGTTTCTAATGTTATAGGTATTATTCCGGGATTTGAATCTCCTACTGCTAATATTAATATTACTTTGCCTTTAGCGGTTGCGGTATTTGTTTACTATAATTACGAAGGTATTAAGAAAAATGGTGTCGTTCACTATTTTGCTCATTTTATGGGACCTGTAAAAGCTCTTGCGCCATTGATGTTCCCTATTGAGATTGTTTCTCATATTTCTAGAATTATTTCTTTATCTTTCCGTCTTTTCGGTAATATTAAAGGGGATGACCTGTTCTTATGGGTATTATTAATGCTAGTGCCTTGGTTTATTCCTTTAGTTCCGTTTGCTATGCTTGCATTTATGGCAGTATTGCAAACATTTATTTTTATGATTCTTACATATGTATATCTTGCAGGCGCCGTGCTAATGGATGAAGAGCATGAGCATAAAGAAGAGACAATAGTAGAAGAGATGGCAGAAGCTGCAACAATATAATGCATTTGACACCTAAATATATAAACATAATAATTAATATTTTATTAGGAGCAGCCTGGGGTTCTGCTCTGTATGGTTTTATTTATGGTTATGTTTCTACTTTTGGTAATTTTTTTATAAAATTATCAAGCGGTATATTGCACTTTTTTGCCGGGTTGTTTTTTGTTTTATTTTTGGAATTTATATATGTGCAGTTTAAGAAGTATGAAGAACAGAAAAAAACAAATCGTTTGTTAAAAGAGCTTCTTGAGAAAAAAGTTGATTAAATACGCAATAACTTCTCCTGCATTTTTTAAAACCCGTTTACAAAAAAAAGAGTATCTAAAAAAGGTAAAAGCTAATTTTGTGCTTTTTAGAGATAAAGAGTCTGCCGATTATGAAATTCAGGCTAAAGATTTTTTGCAGCTAAGCCGAAAACTTCCTATTAAAAAGATTTTACATCAAGATTATAAACTTGCTTTTAAATTAAGAGCCGACGGAGTGCATTTAACTTCTAAGCAGTTTAAAGATATAAAAAAAGCAAAACGAAAAGGGCTTTTTACAATTGTAAGCACTCACTCTATTTTAGAAATTAAAAAAGCAAAGCATTTAGGAGCCGATGCCGTAACTTTCAGCCCAATATTCCCAACTCCAAATAAAGGCAGACCAAAAGGCGTAATTGCACTAAAAAAAGCAGTTAGAATTCCAAACATAAAAGTTATAGCACTTGGCGGAATAATCGGTAAAAAAGAGATAAAAAAGATAGAAAAAAGCTTTGTTTTCGGCTTTGCTTCTATTCGGTTTTTTTAATTGATAATTGAGAATGGATAATTAAGGAAAAAAACATTTTAAATTATCAATTCTCAATCATTTAGGCTTTTTTTGGTATAATCTGCTCTAATTTAAAAGAATTAAAGGTTTATAATGTTTGAAGTTGTTATCGGTTTAGAGGTTCATGTTCAGTTGAATACTAAAACTAAACTTTTTTGCTCTTGTGCTACAAGTTTTGCCCAAGAACAAAACAGCAATACTTGCCCGACCTGTTTAGCGCTGCCTGGGGCTTTGCCTGTTGTTAATAAAGAGGCGGTAATTAAGGCAATGAAATTTGGTTATGCCGTAAATGCGAATGTTAATGAAATTTCTAATTTTGATAGAAAAAGCTACTTTTATCCCGACAGCCCTATGGCGTATCAGATAACTCAGCTTTATCGGGCTATTGTTAAAAACGGGGAGCTTTTTATCAATGGAAGCGATGGCAAAGAGAAAAGAGTTAGAATTTTTCAGGCGCATTTAGAAGCGGATGCCGGCAAAAGCATTCACGAGGGTGCTATTTCCAAAGTAGATTTAAACCGTGCCGGAACCCCGCTTTTAGAAATTGTTTCAGGTCCCGATATGCGAAGCGCAGATGAAGCGGTGGAGTATTTAAAAAAGCTTCATTCGCTTGTGAGATACCTTGATATTAGCGATGCAAATA
This sequence comes from Campylobacteraceae bacterium, assembly GCA_027081355.1. Taxonomy (GTDB): domain Bacteria; phylum Campylobacterota; class Campylobacteria; order Campylobacterales; family Sulfurovaceae; genus JAADEQ01. The sequence continues at coordinate 4,608 of JALWKP010000160.1, read as the reverse complement.
TGCAAGAGGGCTCGTTTAGATGCGATGTTAATGTCTCTATAAGACCTAAAGGTCAAGAGGAGTTTGGAACAAGGGTAGAGATTAAAAATATCAACTCATTCCGTTTTGTTAAACAGGCAATCGAGTATGAAGTAGAGCGCCAAATAGAAGCTTACGAAGACGGTGTTTACGAAGAAGAGGTGTGGCAGGAAACCAGACTGTTTGATACCGTTAAAGGTGAAACAAAATCGATGCGCGGTAAAGAAGACAGTGCAGATTACCGCTATTTCCCAGACCCCGATTTACGCCCGCTGATTGTAACCGAAGATATGATAAAAGAGGCTAAGAAAATCCCTGAACTGCCTGATGAAAAGATAAAAAGATACACTCAAGAGTTAAAAATAAAGCAGTATGATGCAGAGGTAATTACTGCACAAAAAGAGCTGGCTTCTTATTTTGAAGAGTTAATCGCTAGCGGTGTAGAAGCAAAGAATGCCTCTACTTGGCTAATAAATGAATTGCTGGGCAGACTAAACAAAGAGGGGCTGGATATTACCCAAAGTCCTGTAAGCGCAAAAACTTTAGGAACATTAATAAGCAGAATAGAAGACGGCACGATTTCGGGCAAAGGCGCAAAAGATGTGCTAGATTACATAATGAAAAATGAAGAAAGCGATGTAGATTCTATAATTGAAAAACTGGGTCTAAAGCAAGTTAGCGATGATGGCGCAATATTGGCAATTATAGATGAAATACTTGCAAATAACGAAGATAAAGTTGCCGAATACAAGGCAGGCAAAGAGAAACTTTTTGGCTTTTTTGTAGGACAGGTTATGAAAGCAAGCAAAGGCTCTGCGAATCCTCAAAAAGTTAATCAACTTTTAAAACAAAGATTGTCATAATGGCAAAAAAAGAGACTAAACCGGGTTTTATTGTCTCTTTTTTTCTATATTTGGCTAATTCTAAAAAATATAATAACTTTAAAAACGAAGCAAGAGAACTTTTACATAATCCGTTAAACCGCTACAAAAGATATATAGATTATATTTTAATTTTCTTAATTGTTACCTCTGTTGCTATTTTTATTTATGAAGTTGATTATAAAGTCCCCGACTGGCTGGAGTTTTATGCTGTTTACATAACTTCGGGTATTTTTGCTATTGAGTATCTGTTTAATTTTTGGCTCTATAACGATATTAGAAAAGAGGTAGAGAGGGAGTATAACGATTCGGTTTTGGTTGGACGCAAAGGAAAATTTGCAAAAGTAATTTTTGGGGCAGTTTTTAAGAAAATTTCATACATTTTTACTCCTGTGGCAATTATTGATTTTCTTGCCATAGTATCGGCGTATAAGACGCTAAGGGTTTTAAAAATCTTTGTAATGTTTAGATTTTTAAAACTGCTTAAACATGCAAGAAGTATCCATAATTTCTTAGAAGTTTTATCTGATAGAAAATTTGAACTTATAACGCTTTTAATTTTATTAATTTTTGTTGTTTTTGTCGGCGGAATTTCTATGTATATTGCCGAGGGCAATAAAAACGATAACATTAATGATTTATTCGATGCCCTCTATTGGTCGTTTATTACAATTACAACAGTGGGATACGGTGATATTTCGCCGGTTACTACACCGGGTAAAATTATTTCGTTTGTTATTATAATTTTAGGTATTGTAATGATATCTTTTGCAACTTCGGTGCTGGTTTCGGCATTTTCCGAAAAGCTTAATGAGTTAAAAGAGGAGAGAATAGCCGAGCATATTTCGGAAAATAACAGCTTTTTAATAATTTGCGGTTATGGACAGATAGCAAGAATTTTTCTGCAGCAGTATGCAAAAATAAGCAATAAATATATTATTTTAGATGTCGATAAAAACCGTGTTGCTCAGGCAATTAACGACGGTCATAATGCAATAGCAGATGACCCAAGCCGTTTTGTGGTATTAAATAGATTTTATAATAAAAATTCTAAAATTACTGTTTTGGCGCTTACAGGAAGCGATGTGGAAAATATTTATATTTCTTTAAATGCAAAAGCGGTATCTAAAGATATAGAAGTGATTGCCCGTGCAAGCAGCCATAAACTTTACAATAAATATATGCGCGCCGGTGCCGACAGAATTATTTTGCCTAATGAGATTGCCTCGTCTATGATGGTTGCTTCAATTGTCCGCCCTGTAATGTATAAGGCTATTAATGCGATATTAAATTATAAAGATGTTGCAAATATGAGTGAAATTTTTGTAAGCAGAAATTGCAAAATTATAGGCAAAAGCATAGAAGAGGTGGGCTTTGCACAGTATAAAATTGTATTTTTCGGTTTGCAAAATGGAATAAACGGCGAATTTAAATTTTGTCCGAAGAAGGATTATGTGCTTAAAGAGAATGATATATTAGTTATTTTGGGGCATAAAATGAGTATAAAATATTTTAAATCGATAAATAACATAGGAAGTTATATATGATTTATTTAAAAGATGTAGTGGTTTTTGGCTACGGTAAATTTGGCAACTCTATTGCAAATTCTGTTATGAGAGAAAAAAATACAAATGTTATGGTTGCAGTAAATAGCGATGCAGAATATGAAGTTGCAAAAATGGATAGGGTAAATGTGGCTAAATTTAACTTAGAGAGTGATGCTTCTTTAGAAGAACTTGATATTTTAGAAGAAACAATTTTGCTTTGCGCACTTGATAATAACCATGAAAATCTATTTTTGGCATTGACCCTTCGCGGGCTTTATAAAAGTAATTATATTATCGCAATTTCAGACTCTTCGCATTTGGCAGACAAACTTAGAATGGCAGGAGTAAACAGGGTTATCGATATTTATAATATCAGCGCAAATGTTATTATTAATATTTTAGAACAGCCGGTAGCTTCTAGGTTTTTGCAAGGATTTATAAATAAATCGCACGATTATGTTTTTAAAGAGATAGATATACTAAAAGGCTCGCCCCTTTGCGGCAAAAAGCTTAGCGAAATCGATTTTAACAGATATGGAATCGTGTTTATCGGTATGATTAATAAAGACGAAGGGAACCAATTTGTGTTTGCAACAGTGGGAACAGATAGGGTAATTAATGAACAAGATACCATTGTCTGCGTAGGCAAAGAGAAAGATTTAATTAGATTTACAACAGAGTGCGGAGGTGTAGAGTGCAGTTATCAGTAATAGGAGCAGGAAAATGGGGAAGCGCGCTGTTTCACGCTTTTAGCCAGAAAAACGATGTGGTGATTAGTTCGCGAAAAACCCGGGAAATGGAGCACTTTGTTTCTTTAAAAGAAGCTTTTGGGCGCGAATATCTGATTATGGCTATACCTACGCAATTTGTGCGTGAATTTATGAGCGAGCATTTTACCGATAAGGGGCAGAAAATTTTGGTTGCTGCAAAAGGTATAGAGGTTGGCACAGGCAAATTTTTAAATGAAGTTTATGAAGATTTTTTGCCAAAAGAGCGGATTGCATTTCTTTCGGGTCCGTCGTTTGCGGCAGAAGTTATGAAATCTCTGCCGACAGCTTTGGTAGTTAGCTCTAGCAATTTGGAATTGGCAAAAACCTTTGCAAATGCGATGCCAAGCTACATTAGAGCATATAGCGACAGCGATGTAACTGGCGCGGAAGTTAGCGGAGCGTATAAAAATGTAATCGCGATAGCTTCGGGGGTGTGCGACGGTTTAGAGCTTGGAAATAATGCAAGAGCTGCCCTGATTTCTAGAGGTTTGGTAGAAATGACCCGCTTTGGCACTGCATTTGGCGCTAAAATAGAAACCTTTTTATCCCTTGGCGGAGCAGGCGACCTCTTTTTAACTGCAAGCAGCAATCTGTCGCGAAATTACCGCGTAGGCTACGGCTTGGCAAAAGGCAAAAGCTTAAATGAAGTCTTAGAAGAGCTGGGCGAAGTAGCTGAAGGCGTCCCAACAACCAAAGCGCTTATGAAAATCGCTAAAGAAAAAGCCATATACCTCCCAATAGCCGCCGAAGTAGAAGCCCTGCTAGATGGCAAAGACCCAAAACTTAGCTTGCTGGATTTGTTGAATAAGTAGGGGGTAGAAGTTTTAAGTTGGAAGTTGGGGTGTTTTAAAAATGCGAAATAAGTTGTTTTTCAATGGTTTTAAATATGGGCAAACTTTTAAAGGATTCATTCTTGATACTGATATTTGGTGGTGTAAATGTTGTTGGATGAAATAAAAAAAGGTGAAAATAAGCGTCTGGAATTAAAAGAGAAACTTCCTTCAAATGAGGCAATAGCCAAAACAGTAGTAGCTTTTAGCAATACAAGCGGCGGTAAAATTGTTATTGGTGTAAATGATAATAGGCAAACTATTGGAATAGATGAAAATAAAATTTTTGCATATGAGGAAAAGATTAGCTCAATTGTTAATGATCTTTGCTATCCTGCTATTTTGCCAGAAATTTATGCTCAAAATATTGAGGGAAAAGTTGTTTTAGTTATAGAAGTATTCCGCGGTTCTATGCTTCCATATTATCTTAAAAACAGAGGTAAACTAAAAGGAACATATATCCGTGTTGGTTCTACTAATAGAGTTGCAGATGAGATAATGATAGCTGAACTTCAGCGCCAAAGACTCAATAAAAGTTTTGATGAGGAAGAAAATTTTGAAA
>JALWKP010000159.1 GCA_027081355.1 Campylobacteraceae bacterium | reverse complement strand
AAAAACGCAAAGAAATTTGCGTTTTCTTAACGCTTGCTCCCGAGCTTCGCGGTTCACTTCGTTCACAACGCTTCGCTTTCGCAAGCTAAAAACGCAAAGAAATTTGCGTTTTCTTAACGCTTGCTCACATATACATCCCGCCGTTTACTTTTAGGGTTTCGCCGGTTATGTAGCTGGCGTGATCGCTTAAGAGGAATGCTACAGCCTCTGCTACCTCTTTTGGTTCTCCGAATCTCCCTAGCGGGATTTTTGAGATGAAGGCTTCTTTTACTTCATCTTTTAGCACATCTGTCATATCGGTTGCGATAAAGCCGGGTGTAATAGTATTGTAGCGGATTCCTCTAGGGGCTGCTTCTTGGGCGAAGGATTTGGTCATTGCTATTACGCCCCCTTTGCTTGCAGAGTAGTTTGTCTGCCCGGCGTTTCCTGTTTCACCTACAATACTTGCAACATTTACAACGCTTCCAAAGCGTTTTTTGCCCATGGTTTTTAGCGCTTCTCTGCAGCCGATAAATACAGATTTTAAGTTAGCTTCGATAACCACCATAAATTCATCTACCTTCATACGCATTGCAAGTTTGTCTTTAGTAATTCCGGCATTATTTACCAAATAGCTTAATTCGCCGTCTGTTTCTGCAATTTTTTTAATTGCATCTACAAATGCCGCCTCGTCGCTTACATCAAAGCCGATAATTTCAGCTTCTCCGCCGTTTTTAACTATCTCTTCTTTTACTGCATTAGCCTGCTCTTCGCCGCTTCTGTAATTTACCCAAACTTTAAGCCCGTAACCAGCCAAAGTTTTTGCAATCTCTGCACCGATACCGCGGCTTGCGCCTGTTACTAAAACATTTTTTCCGCTAAATTTCATATTTTTCCCTTTCGTTTTGTAAAGCTTAGAGCTAAGGGCTAAGAGCAGAGAGCTAACAAGGTGGCTTCGCCTTTTTTTAAGCGGCAAAGCCGCAAATTTATAAACGCGGTGCAGCCGCCCCTTGTTAGCTCTAAGCTTTTTCCCAAAAACGCGGCACAGCCGCACAATCAGCTCTTTGCTCTGAGCTCTAGACTCTACACTTCAATCAAACTCTCATCCATCTCTTTTGGCTTTTCAAGCTCCATCAGTTCCAAAACGGTAGGAGCTATATTATTCAAGCCGCCGCCATCTTTTAGCTTTTTAACCTTTGGCGAAATTACAAATGTCCAAACTTCGCCTACAGTGTGGTTTGTCAGCATTTTGCCGCTGCTGTCTAGCATCTCTTCACAATTTCCGTGGTCGGAAGTTAAAACAATATTATACCCGTTTTCCTTTGCTTTTTGGTAAATCAGCCCCAATTCTTTATCAACTGTTTCAACCGCTTTTACCGCAGCTTCAAAATTGCCGGTATGCCCTACCATATCGCCGTTTGCAAAGTTTACCACTATAAAATCGTAACCTTCTTCTATTGCCGCTCTTACCGCTTCGCCAACTTGCGGGGCGCTCATTTCGGGCTGCAAATCGTAACTTGCAACTTTTGGACTGTCTATTAAAACCCTGCTCTCATTCAAATAAGGCTCTTCTATCCCGCCATTAAAGAAAAAGGTAACATGGGCGTATTTTTCGGTTTCAGCGGTATGAAACTGACTCAATCCCGCCTTGCTTATAACATCTGCCAGAGTGTTTTTTGGCGGCTCTTTTGGGAACATTACAGGGTAAGCAAAGGTTTTATCATACTCTGTCATTGTTGCGATATTGAGCTTTTTGTATTTCCTTTTAAATTCGTTAAAATCTTTCTCGCCAAGTGCCCGCGTAATTTGGCGCATTCTGTCGCTTCTAAAGTTTGCCGTTATAACCCCGTCGCCATCTTTCATACCGCTGTAATCCTCGAAAGCAACCGGTTCTATAAACTCATCGGTAATATCTTTTTTGTAACTATTCTCTACATACTCAAGCGGACTTAAAGAGGTTTTTGGCTCAGCATTGACTATTGCACTGTATCCGCGCTCTACTCTCTCCCATCTGTTGTCTCTGTCCATTGCGTAATATCTGCCGCCGATTGTAGCTATTTTAATATCGTCATCTGTAATTGCTTCTATCTGCTTAATGTATTGCGGTGCGCTTGTAGGCGAAACATCGCGCCCGTCGGTTAAAAGGTGCAGCCAAACCTTTTTGCCGCTTTTCTTTGCGATTTTTGCCAAACCGATAATGTGCTCAATATGCGAATGCACCCCGCCATCGCTCATAAGCCCGATAATATGAATAGTATCAGACTTTTCCAAAACTCCGTTTAAAGCCCTGTTTTTAGCCAAAGAACCCTCTTTAAGCGCTAGTGAAATTTTAACCAAATCCTGATAAAGCACCCTGCCGCTGCCTATTGCCATATGCCCTACTTCGCTGTTTCCCATTTGACCTTCGGGCAACCCTACGCTTAAACCGTAAGTTTTAATAAGAGTATGCGGATATGTTTTGAAAAAATGCTCATATGTTGGCTTCTTTGCCGCTTCAAATGCATTTGCTTTTGCTTTTGGCTTGTATCCGATACCGTCTGTTATTATTAAAATAGTCTTTTTTGGCATATTTAACTTTCCTTTTGAAATATCATCACTAAAATTAAAATTATTTAAGTAAAATACTATCTGAATTATAACTATAAATTACAATATTTAGTTGAAAGTTGGGCAAATGCTATATTATATTTATGAATTTTTAGATATTAACATCCTCCATTATATCTCGGTTCGTGCCGGAATTGCTTTTTTTATCTCTTTTTTTATAACCCTTTTTGCAATGCCAAAATATATACAGTGGGCAAAATCCAAAAAAGCAAATCAGCCGATTAACAAATGGGTTAAAGCGCACGAAAATAAACAGTTTACACCCACAATGGGAGGTTCGGTATTTATAGTTTCTACCATTTTAGCAACTCTTTTAACTGCAAAATTTTTTGATATTTATGTAATTGCAGGATTGCTGACACTAATTGGCTTCGCAGCAGTCGGAATGAAAGACGATTTGGGAAAAATTTTAACAGGCGATAATCTAAAGGGCTTAACCCCAAAAGGAAAAATGGGGCTTCTTATTATTGTTTCGGCAATAATATCGGCAATTTTAATCTTTGCAGCCAATATGCCGACAACCCTTTATGTGCCTTTTATAAAAAAGCCTCTTTTTGATATGGGTTATTTTGCAATTATCTTTTGGATTTTAGTAATAATAGCTGCCAGCAATGCGGTTAATATCACAGACGGACTCGACGGATTAGCAACTGTTCCAACCATATTCAGCTTGGCAACCCTTGGCGTTATTGTTTACCTAAGTGGAAATGCGGTATTTGCAAAATACCTCTTTTTACCAAATATTAAAGGAATAGGCGAAGTTGTTATTGTAGCAGCTGCGCTTGCGGGCGGATTGATGGGCTTTTTATGGTATAACAGCTACCCTGCCGAAGTCTTTATGGGAGATACCGGCTCGCTGTCTATAGGCGCATTTTTAGGTTATATGGCAATTATTGCAAAAAGTGAAATTTTACTTGTATTAATAGGATTAATTTTTGTTGTCGAAACACTTTCAGTTATGTTGCAAGTTGGCAGTTATAAACTTCGCAGAAAAAGGATATTTTTAATGGCGCCAATTCATCACCATTTTGAAATGAAAAACTGGGCAGAGAATAAAATTATTGTGCGGTTTTGGATGGTTGCATTTATTGCAAATATATTAGCTTTAATCACTTTAAAAATTAGGTAATAGCGTGATAAACAAAAAAAAATTAGCCCTGTTTGGCTACGGAAAAACAACAAAAGCAATTGCTAGAGTGCTTGGCAATGGGTGCGCTTTTTTCGATGACAACTGTAAAGAGTTGAAAACCGATGAGTTTAACAACAAAATTTACCCATCAAGCCAATTTGATGCCAAAAATTTTGATATTGAAGTTACAACCCCTTCCATTAAACCTAACAACCCTTTAATTAAAAATGCAAAAAACCTATACAGCGAATATGACTTTTTTTTAAGCCCAAATTCTCCGATTGTAAATTACAAACTTCCCTTTAACATCTGGATTAGCGGCACAAACGGAAAAACCACCACAACACAAATGCTTACTTATTTGTTGGACAAAAAAGGGGCAGTTAGCGGGGGAAATATCGGCACCCCTTTGGCAGATTTAGACAAAAACGCCCCAATCTGGGTGCTTGAAACCAGCTCTTTTACACTGCACCATACTAAAACCTCTGCGCCAAATATTTACCTGCTGCTGCCAATTACCCCAGACCACCTCGATTGGCACGGCGGCAAAGAGGGTTACGAGCAGGATAAATTAAGCCCGCTAACAAGAATGCAAGAAGGCGAGCTGGCACTTGTTCCAAAGGGGCTTAATTTGCCAAAAAGCGATGCCTGGATAGTAGAGTATGAAAGCGTAAGCGATATAGAAAAACTATTTGGCATAGATACTAACAAAATCAAATTTAAAGGGGCGTTTTTGCAAGATGCCATCTTGGCTATGGCTGTTACAAAAGCGCTTTTTGAAGAGGCAGATTATGAACTTATAAACAGCTTTACCCTAGATGCCCACCGTCAAGAGGAGATAAAAGACAGCCAAGGCAGAATATGGGTAAACGATTCTAAAGCTACAAATGTAGATGCCGCCTTGCAGGCAATAAAAGTTTACAAAGATAAAAAGATACACCTTATTTTAGGCGGCGACGATAAAGGGGTTGATTTAAATCCGTTTTTTGAAGAAATTAAAAATTACAATATAAAAATATACGCCATAGGCTCCAATACGCAAAAACTGATAGATTTAAGCCAAAAACACGGTATCTCCTATTACAGAGCAGAATTTTTAAATAATGCATTAAAAGAGATAAACAAACACCATACCGCCGATTCAACCGCCCTGCTAGCCCCGGCAGCTGCCAGCTTAGATCAATTTAAATCTTACGCCCAAAGAGGAAATGAGTTTAAAGAGTTTGTGAAGCAGATTTGAGGGTTGAGAGTTGAGGGAATTGATAATTGAAATTCTGTAATCGATAATCCACTTTTAAAAAGTAAAAATTATTTTTCACATTGCGCCTCTTTTGCCCTCAATTTAAGTTTCGATTAAGCTTATTTAGTTATAATTTCATCCACTTCAAGGCACGGTAGCTCAGTCGGTAGAGCAAAGGACTGAAAATCCTTGTGTCGGCGGTTCGATTCCGCCCCGGGCCACCATCTTTATTCTTCAAAAAACAATTCATAAACATTAAAAGATTCTTCCTATTTTTAAACATAACAAGCTAATAAATGTTTAGCTATTTTAAAAAAAGATTTGTAATGTAAGGTTATTGTTTTTTTAAATTACAAGGCACCTGAAGTTAATTTTTATATCCATAAAATGCACAAAGCTTAAAGCCAAAAGAAAAAGGCATCTTGACATTTGTATTGCAGAATATAGATTACAAAAAACAAATTTCTCTAATCTCTAATCTCTCTTCTCTAAAATAGCAGCTTTTAGCTTTAAGCTTAGTGCTTAAAGCTTTTAAAGTGTTGCAGATCTTACGCTTATACAGGCAGGAAGTTTAGAAAGTTCTTCTATTAACTCTTTTGTAACATTTTCATCGACTCTAATTATAGCCAATGCCTGACCGTTTTTATTTCTTCCCAATCTAAAGTCGGAAATATTAATTTTATGTTTTGCTATAATAGAACCTACATCGCCGATAACACCCGGTTCGTCATTGTTTTTAAATAGAATCAATTTGCCTTTAGGCTCTAAATCTAAAGCGTAATCATCTATATTTACAACCCTTTGCATACTGTCTTCAAATACAGTTCCGGCAATTTTAATTGTATTGCCCTCCTTGGTTGTTACCTTAACGGTTAATAGATTTTTAAAGCCTTTTTTGGCATTTAAAGACTCTTTTTCTATATCAATACCGCGTTCTTTTGCAACAAATTCGGCATTAACATAATTTATCTGGTCGCCTAAAGATTCACTCATTAAACCCACCACTGCAAATGTGCTAAGCGAATCGATAAAACCGCCTATTTCACCCTCGGTTGTAATTTTAATAGACTCAACACCGCTTCTTGTAACTTGCGCTGCCATATTGCCTATTTTTTGCGCCAACTCTAAATATGGTCTGACAAAATCAGGCAATTCATTCTCTTTTATCGGAAGATTCAACGCATTAGGATAAGCAACCCCTCTTGCAGCCGAAATTGCCGCTTCTACCGATTGAATTGCAATATTTCCTTGGGACTCTTTTGTATTAGCGCCAAGATGCGGGGTTACGGTTACATTATCTAAATCTAAAAGCGGATGATCGGTTGCCGGCTCGTAACTAAATACGTCAATTCCCGCCATAAATATTTTACCGCTTTTTAATCCCTCATAAAGCGCCTCTTCATTATAAAGCCCGCCTCTTGCGCAGTTAATTAAAACCACACCGTCTTTCATTTTGGCAATCTCTTCTTTGCCTATCATATCGATAGTCTCTTCGGTTTTAGGCGTATGGATAGTAATAATGTCGCACGCTAAAATATCATCAAAATTTTTAGTATAAGCAATATCTAAATTAGTCGCTTTGCTAGGGTCGATATAGGGGTCGTAAGCAATTACATCCATCTCGAATGCTTTGGCTCTAATCCCTACACGCGAACCGATATTGCCAAAACCGATAATTCCCAGCTTTTTGCCTTTAAGCTCGATTCCATACCAGTCTTGGCGTCTCCAAACTCTATCTTGCTTTAAATTGTTATGCGCATAAGGAAATTGACGCACACAGCTTAACATATGGGTCATTGTAAGTTCAACTGCCGCAATTGTATTAGCTGTTGGAACATTCATTACCACAATCCCTTTTTTACTGCACCCTTCTATATCCACATTATCCACACCGACACCTGCACGCACAATTGCCTTTAAATTTTTCGCATGCTCTAAAAGGTAACTATCTACCGCCGTCGGACTTCTTGTAATAATAACATCGGCACCTGGGATAATCTCTTCTATAAGCTTATTTTTCGGCTCATCTGCCGCATTAATATACTCTATATCAGAGCTGTTTTCTAAAATATCCAGCCCGCTTTGGTGGATATGGTCGCAAACAACTAATTTATATTTAGACATTTAATTTAACCTTATTTAAATCTTTATTTATAATATCACCCAATTTTATAGAATCGTCATCACTGTATTTTGCTAATGCATCTCTCTCTTTTTGGCGTTCTAATCTTTTTACGGAAGCTCTGATTCTGTCTTTTTTAGCATCAATAAATACCAATACAGCTTGAATTTTTTGACCTTTTTCCAACTCTTCAGCTTTCAACGGAGCCAAATCTTCTGTTCTAATCAGCGCATCCACACCATTTTCCAATGCAATAAATACACCGAAATCTTTAACATCTTTTACTGTCCCTTCTACAATATCGCCGTTTTTATGATTTGCTGCAAACTCTTCGGCAGGAGATTTTTCTAAAGCTTTTTTGCTTAAAGATATTTTGCCCGCATCGGCATTAATATCGATAATTTTAACCTCTACGCTGTCACCTGGTTTTAAAATATCTTTGCACTTAACGCCTTTATCCCAAGAGCACTCCTGGTTATGAAGCAAACCTTCAATTGCGCCAAGCTTAACAAAAGCTCCAAAATCGGTTACCGAAGACACTTCTCCGCTTACTACATCGCCGATTTTATGCTGAGACATAAACTGCTCTATCGGTTTTGGAAGAAGCTTTTTAAGGCTTACTCTTAATCTTTGGTTCTCTTTATCTATTTCGATAATTTCTACATCTATCTCTTCGCCTACTTTTAAGTAATCTTTAGGGTGTTTTACATTTTTATCCCAAGAGATTTCAGATACATGCAAAAATGCTTCCAAATCTTCGCCCAAATCAACAAATGCGCCGTATGGCTCAATATTGCTGACAGTTACTTTAATAGTATCTCCGACTTCTAAAATTTCATCTATTTTATCCCACGGATTAGGGTTTGCATCTTTAATAGAAAGCGATAAATGGCGTTTTTTCTTATCATAATCTACCATTACAACTTTTACTTCATCGCCTTCGTTAAAGTATTTTGCCGGATTAACAGGACCCTTGTGCGAAATTTGAGAGTAATGAACCAAACCGTCAATTCCGCCCACATCTACAAACATACCGTAACTTGTAATCTTTTTAACTACACCTGTTACAGGTTCAGTTGCATTTGCAATTGCATCTACAATTTCTTGAACTTTAGATTTTTCTCTTTCTATAAGTTCTTTTCGAGAAACAACAACCGACCCTTCCTCTTTATTGACTTTGACAATCAAAGCTTTAATTTTTTTACCGATTGGGTTGGTTTTTGGGCTTAAATAAGACAATGTTCTTGGCATAAAAAACTCTAAACCGTCGCAATCAACTATAAACCCGCCTCTGTTTTTCTTAGTAATAACACCCTCGACTATATACTCTTGAGAGTCGTCATACTCTTCAATAAACTCTTTCATAGCAGCTCTTTTTTTTGCCAAATCGTAAGAGACAATCGGTCTTTCGCCTTTTTGACCTGTTACTACTACCTCTATTTTGTCGCCCTCTTTAAACTCAACTTCGCCATTGCTGTTTTTAAGCTGGTCTAAAGATATAATAGCCTCATTTTTACGATTTATATCAACTAGCGCCTGATTATCTTCTTCGCTAATTTTTACTATTACGCCTTCTACTAAATCGCTTCCGCTTTCCTCTTTTTTAAATGACTCTTCAAGCATTGCTTCAAAGTCAACATCTTCAATTTCGATATCTTCGAACTTCATTAACCTATCCCTTTTACCAAATATGGCAATAATTATACTATTTTTAATTTAAATAAAGATGAGGATTTTAGGATTGAGAGGAGAGGATTTAGGATTGAGGATTTAGATTATAGGCAACTTTTTTATTCCACATCTTCAAGGGTATAAAAAAATTAAGAATTTTGCCAAGCTGTCATTTTAAGTATTGCAAAAAATCCCACAATGAAGCAAAGAACTTAGATATAATTGTGCGGCTTCATACAGAAAACAGAATCTATTTTCTGTTTTCAGCTTTCTGTTTTCTGTAAGAAACCGCCTTGTCGGCTCTTTGCTCTAAGCTTTTAATTCAACAACACCCCCCTCAATCCTAATTCCTGCTAACTAATCTCTTTAATCATATTAATAACATTCTCTATTATCCAATCCGGAGTGGATGCGCCGGCGCTTATGCCGCAGAGTTTTTTATCTTTAAACCACTCTGCTTGCAATTCGCTTTCGTTTTCTATATGATAGCAGTCACTCAAAAAGTTTTTGCAAATACTGTAAAGCTGTTTGGTATTAGATGAATTTTTACCTCCGATTATTACCATTACATCAGCCCTTTGAGCAAGTTCCGCTGCCGCATCCTGATTTTCAAAGGTTGCATTGCAAATTGTATTAAAAGCTCTTAATTCCGCCACCCGAACAGCCAAAGCGGCAACTATCTCTTGATACTGCTGCGGTTTTCTGGTAGTTTGTGCAACAACCGCAACTTTTGTGCCAAGCGGCAAGCCTATAAGTTCATCTGCGCTCAAAACAATATGCGTGCGCTCAGGATCGGCAGAGTAGCTTGCAACACCTTTAATTTCAGGGTGGTTTTTATCGCCGAAAATTACTATCGTATAACCCTCTTTGCTCATATTTTGCACAATATTTTGAGGTGTGGTAACATAAGGGCATGTAGCGTTTATTACCTTTTTTCCCTGCGATTTTAAGGTTTTCAAATTCTCTTTTGTAATACCGTGGGTTCTAATAACCAGCGTATCAAATTTCAAAGCATCTTC
>JALWKP010000158.1 GCA_027081355.1 Campylobacteraceae bacterium | reverse complement strand
TCTAAAGAGTGTTTTGTATTTAACCAATATTCTGGTGTAATAAATATTAACTCTCCGCCATCTTTAAGTAATTCAATTGATTTCAGAATAAAAATATATGAATAATCGCATAAACTATTAAAATATCTATTCCATAAAAAATTCTTATTGAGTTCTTCTTTTAACTCTTTTTCCAAATTTTTCCATCTTATGTAAGGTGGATTTCCAATTATTAAATCAAATTTTTTATCAATTTTTGCAGTAACAAAACTTTCATTGGTAACATTTTGTGTATTATCTATTAATGTTTTGTCTATTTCGTAACCTGTTATATTTTTAAATCCTTTCTCGTTGAGTGCTTCAATAAAAACACCTTTTCCACAAGATGGTTCTAAAATATCAGCATCTTTGTCAATACTAGATAAAGAAATCATAAAATCAACAATTAATCTAGGTGTAAAATATTGACCGTATTTATTTTTTACTGAGATTGGTTTTGTCAAATTTAACTCTTTTTCTTTAATTATATCCAAGCATAATATAACTTTTGCTTATATTCTTTTGGTCAGCAATATCATTATTAACAAACATCTTATTAAATTTTCTCCCGTTAATTAATGAAATTCAACTAACAACCAATACCCCATCACTCAAAGCCTTGGCATTAGGATTTCGCTGTTTTTTCAGCTCCATATCTATCTCTTCCAAATCAAGCTCTTTTAGCGAAGCAATTGTTCCGCTTCTAACTTCGCTTTTTGGCGGGTTATAGACTTTAAAGCCGTTTTCATACATTGCAAGGCGCACTGGGGTGGCGCTGGAGTAGGTGGTTATTATTATATCTTTGCTTGCAATTTTTTTTATATCGGCAAAATACTCTTTTGTCCAAAGGGCAGGGTTTTTTTTGGGGCTGAAGGCGTCTTGGTAGAGAATATCTATTTTAGTCTCGATACCTCTTATAACCTCTCTGGCATCGCCTATTTTAACTTCGATTTTAATATTTTCATCTTCGTAAAAAAAGTTTTGGCTTACTGCCTCTATAACCGCTCTAAATGGCTCAAACTCTTTTGGGTATTTAAAATTACGCAGTGACTGCACCAAAGATTTATCCAGTTCAGGTGAAATTATATGCAGCTTTTTATTTGGAAAATTGCGCTTATAGTAATAAAGCGTAGCAAGAGTGTTATATCCAAGCCCAAAGCATATATCTAAAATAGCCAAACTATCTTTATCGCACAAAATCGATGCCGGGATAATATGCTTTTTTAAACTCTCTTGCAAAGCCCCGTCTTTTGTAGAGTGGTAACATTCGTCAAATTCCGCCGAATAGAGCGTAACAGTTCCATCTTGCGTTAGCACCTCTTTTTTTTCACTGCGAAGGTTCGGGTTGTATAGTTTTTTAAACAAATTTATTCCTTAATTTCTAATTATATTTTGTATCAATTCTTGATAAACGATAAACAGGTTGGCGTTTTCTTAATTTTATATAATTATAATTGCCGGCAAGTTTTATTTTCCCTTTTAAATCCATTAAAAATAGATTTTTGGCACTTTTTGCAAAGTTTACCGCATCTTTTTCTGTTTTTATTTTAGAATTTTTCATCACTTCTTTTAACAACTTATTATCATTTATGTTTTTATGTATTAATAGTGTATATTATAGCACAAACCTCAAAATTCTACATATTTAAAAAGATAAGCTTCTACTTAAATGTGGAAATATGCAAAAGTTATAAAAACAGAATCACCTTTTTATATCGACAGCAACTCTATCAACTCTTCTCCTTTTAAGCTCTCTTGCTCTTTTTTGTCATATATTCCATCTTGAATCGATTGTTTCTTTTTTTGTAACTCTATGATTTTCTCTTCGATGCTGTTTTCTACTACCAGCTTATAAACAAATACCGCCTTTTTTTGACCTATTCGGTAGGCTCTGTCGGTTGCTTGGTTTTCTACGGCGGGGTTCCACCATGGGTCGTAGTGGATTACTGTGTCGGCTTCTATTAAGTTTAAGCCCACTCCGCCAGCTTTTAGGCTTATTAAGAAGATTTGGGCATCGCCTTTTGTGAATTTCTCTATCGCCTCCTGCCGTTTTCTTGTGGCGCCGGTTAATTTGGAGTATTTAATTTTTTTAAGCTTTATTTGCTCTTCTAATATCGATAGCATCGAAGTAAATTGAGAAAACACCAAAACTTTTTTACCCTCAGCCATTAAGGTGTCGATTAACTCTAAAAACATTTCTAATTTTGCAGATTCCTTGACATTTTGAGCCGATTTTAACTTTAAAAGCTGCGGATGGCAGCACACTTGCCGCAGTTTCAGCAGGGCATCGAGTATCATTATATGGCTTCGGTTTAACCCTTTTTGCTTAATTGCATCGCGAACCTTTTTCTCCATTGCCACTCTGATATTTTCATAAAGCGCGGCTTGTTTTGCGCCTAAAGCTACCTTTTTTATAATTTCGGTTTTTGGCGGCAGCTCTTTTACAACTTCGTCTTTGGTCCTTCGCAGAATAAACGGGGCTAATTTTCTATTTAGCAACTCTTGCTTTTTAATGCTTTTCTCTTTCTCTATTGGAGTTTGGAAATTGCCTCTAAACTCTTTTAAACTGCCCAAAAAGCCGCTCATTAAAAAGTCAAAAATCGACCAAAGCTCGCCCAGGTGGTTTTCTATTGGGGTGCCTGTTAGTGCCAGTTTATAACTGCTTTTTAACCCTTTTATCGATTTTGCCATTTTGGTTTGCGGATTTTTAATTTTTTGGGCTTCGTCTAAAATGATATATTCAAACTTTTTATCTTCGTAATGTTTTAAATCGCGCACGATTAAATTGTAAGTTGTTAAGATAATATCGTAATTTTCTATCTTTTTAAAAAGTTTGCTTCTCTCTGTTCCATAGAGTTCTAAGTAGCGTAAATCGGGAGTAAATTTTTCTATTTCATTTTTCCAATTGCCTATAAGAGAGGTTGGCATAATTACTAAACTTGGCTTATTTAAACCGCCTTGCTCTTTTAAATACTGCAAAAAGCTAAGGGTTTGTATTGTTTTCCCCAGCCCCATATCATCGGCTAAAATGCCTCCAAATTTAAATTTGTGCAAAAAGTTCAGCCAGCTGATTCCTTGCTTTTGATACTCCCTTAATTTGGCATTTAATTTAGCAGAAGGCTCAATTTGCTCTATCCCTTTAAAGTTTTTTAGCTCTTTAGCTAGCTTTTTAAGCTCTTTCGCCCCTTTCCAGACTACATTTTCACCAAAGTTAAGCAAATGTGCATCGTAAGGTTTTATTACGATTTTATCGTCAGTTTCTCTATCGAAAAGTTCATAAATAGTGTTTAAAATTGGCTTGACTTCGCTTGAATTTATATGCAAAAACTTTCCGCTTGGGAGTTTTAAATTTAATTTTGGCGGCAGCTCTTCTATGGTATCAAATTCGCTTAAAAGCGGCGTGATTATCGGCAGCAAATCGAGTTTTTGCCCGCCGATTGAGACTTTAAAAGATAAATTAAACCAATTGCTTCCCTCTTCATCTTCAAAATCTGCAAAAATATCTTCGCTGTACTCAAACCGGTAGGCAAAACTTTCATCAATCTCTACCCGCCATCCTTTTTGGCGCAATTTGTTAGCCTCTTCGTCGATAAAAACTCTCCACCGCTCAATCGCCTCTTGCAGACTAGGCTTTGCTAAACTTAAATATGCCCTATTTTGTGCACTATATTCAAAACCCAAACTCTCTATATAATCTTTACACTCTTGCTCTTTGGCAAAATCTCTTATAACTTTAATATTTTTATCTTTTAAAAAAATATACTCCTCTTTAGAGTCGCAGTCAAATTCGTAATCGCCGTAAAAAAATTTCATTTCCATAAAATGTGTTTTATGGCTGCCAATTTCTTGCCCGTAAATGTAAAGATAAGGTGTTAAATTCTCTTTAAGCTCTTCTATTTCTAAATCTTTGGGAAACTCCACTTTGCTTTCTGGAACAATTTGAATAATAGTTTGAACCGCCCTGCCTAAGTTCTCTTTTGGAATTGTCGGTGCATTTAACAGCAACTCCAGTTTTTCATTAGAAACTTCACTCTCCAACTCAAAAAGAGTATTATTTTCACTATCTATGCAAAGAGGCGGAGAGGTTTTTGTAATTGCAAATTCGCTCTGGCTCAAATTAGAGACTAGTCTGCTGCCATTTTTTGCACTTTCCCATTTAAACTCTACCCTCTTTTTTTGCTCTATAAATCTTAGCGGTGTTTTGGAATCTTTAAAAAAAGCCCTGTTGGTTTTGGCTAACTTTTTTAAAGCTATTGCCCCCAATTCATCTTTAAAAATAACATCGTCGCTGTAACCGGTTGCCAGAGGTTTTAAAATCGGAATTAACTGCATATCTTCGTTAGAGAGAAAGTCGTAATAGTTATACTCGTATGAATAAAAGAAATTTTCTTTTGAAAGCTTTATTCCTTTAGATACTTGTCCGCTTTTTAAAATTTTCGATTTATAAAATTCAAGCTCGCTGCCCCATTCGTTTAAAAAGAGTCTGTATGTTAAAAAATAGTTATTATCTAAACGGATATCAAGATTCTCTTTTTGCAGAACAAGTTTATTAAGCCAAGTTACAAAACTGCTCTCTTTTTTTGCTTTTATTCCTGTATAATCTGCAGTAAATTGAAAAATCGCTGCTGCCACATGTTTGCAGTTATACCCCACAGGGCAGCTGCAATCGCCATCTATAGAGTAATTTTCGCTATCTATAAGTATCTCTTGCGTATAAAGAAAAGTTCCTTCTACCTGGGAGTTTATAAAAATATCCCCATCTTCATCATATTCAACACTTAATTTTTTTACTAAACCGACTTTATAATAATTTTGTCCTTTTATTACAGTTTTGCTGTCGAATTGAAAATTTAAATTGTTTAAAATTTCTTGTTTGTCGCTCATTTCTAATCTCTTTTTGATTTGGCTTTGATATTGTAGCATAAAATAAGCCGCAAGCCATCTAAAAATGCTTTTTCTTTAAGCACTTCTTGTAACATTATGCAAAAAGTATTAAAACCCCGCTTCATCCAATTCTTTAAACTTAAATGCTTCGATAATATTGTCGATTGTATCTTGTCCTTTGCGCCTGACAAGCACTACTATGCCTTCATTCATAAAGTCTAAAATATTTTCGTAACTATTCTCTAAAACTACAAAATCGAGCCAGTCGGTGTTGTGCTCTTGCCAACTTGGAGCTTCTTTTATATTTTGGATTACACCCTGGTCGAACTCTATAACCGCCCAGCATTTGGCATTTGAAATTGTAGTTATTTGGGCGGTTTTAAAATCGTTTGAGTTTAGTGGAATCGCTATATTCATTTAAGCTCCTCTAATTTAGAGAGGTCTAGTTTTAACTCTTCGTTATCCATAATCCCTATGCCTTTATCTAAAACATTTTGCGCCACCTCTTGCGCCTCTTTAAGAGAGTGCATTTTGTATGTTCCGCACTGATAAACATTTAATTCGGGAATATCGGCTTGGTTTTTAACTGCAAGCACATCTCTCATCGAAGCTTCCCAAGCTTTAGCAACCTCTTTTTCGCTTGGAGAGCCAAGCAGACTCATATAAAAACCTGTGCGGCATCCCATAGGCGATATGTCGATAATTTCGACTTTGTCGCTGTTTAAATGTTCGCGCATAAAACCTGCAAAAAGGTGCTCAAGAGTGTGAATCCCCTTTTCGCCGATTATCTCTTTGTTTGGCTTGCAAAAACGCAAATCAAAAACCGTAATTGTATCGCCGCTTGGGCTTTGCATAGTTTTTGCAACCCTTACAGCAGGTGCTGGCATTTTGGTGTGATCAACTAAAAAACTGTCTAGTAGAGGCATTGCTTATCCTTTTTGTTTTTTGGTTATAATACACAAAAAAGTTAAGAGGAAAATTATGAATAGCATAAAATTTAACGGTAATTTAGTTATACCGCCAAAAGTTGTATGTGTAGGGCGCAATTTCGTAGAGCATATTAAAGAGTTAAATAATGAAATGCCAAAACAGATAGTTATCTTTAACAAGCCAAACTCTGCAATTTCAAGCAAGCTTAAATTTTTTAGCGGCACCCACCGCTTTGAAGGGGAGCTTTGCTTTTTAATCAAAGGGGGCAAAATTGCCGGGGTCGGTTTTGGACTTGATATTACCGATAAAAAAGCGCAAGATTACGCTAAATTAAAAGGTTTGCCGTGGGAGAGGGCAAAAGCATTTGACGGCTCTGCTGTTTTTAGCGATTTTATAGAGTTTAACGGCGATATACACGCTTTATCATTTAAACTTTACATTAACGGCAAACTGCAACAGCACGGAAATATAGAATTAATGATACACAAACCGCAAGAAATTGTAAAACAAATACAAAACTTCCAAACCCTGCAAGATTACGACATAATAATGACCGGCACTCCAAAAGGGGTTGGCAGTTATAAAACAGGCGATGAGTTTAAAGCTGCTGTTTATGAAAACGGGAGGGAAATTTTAAACTGTGCATTTAAAGCCAAGATTTGAAAAGCTCAGAACTTAGAACAAATTATGCTGTTTTAGCGTATAAAATTCAGTCTAAAATTTTACATAAATTAAGTAAAAAATACTAAAAGAGACCACCAATGGGTTTTTGCTTGTTAGAGTAATAAAATATGATTACAATCCAAAAAAAGAGGTAATAATTTAGGGTAGAATCCAAATTATGCTTGTTATTTTGCTAAAAAGTTAAACAAAACAATCGAAATTGCAAAAGCGATATAGCCGATTATTAAAAATTTTATGGTGAATCTTTTTATATCGGCTTGGTCGCTATTGATATAGAGTTTGTAAGCTATCAGGTTTGCCAACGAGCCAAAGAGGCTTCCGAAACCGCCTGCGTTGCTTCCCCAAAGCAGGGCTTGCCAATTGTTTGTGAATTTGGCAAACAGCAAGGTTGCAGGAACATTGCTCATTATTTGGCTTGCTAAAGCAGATAGTATAAAAATATGCTCAGAGCGGTTTAAATTTGTGGCTAATATTACTTTTAAATTATCTGCAATTCCAAAAAAGAATAAAAAGGTAAATAGCAGAGCATAATCGATTTGCAAAGCTTTTTTATCAAAAATAATTGCATAAATTATAACCAAAGAGGCGCTAAAGAGCGGCAGCAGATGAAAAACGCTCAGTAAAACAGCAATCAGCAAAATAGAGTAGATAAATGCCTTTTTCTCAACTATTACCGCCTCTTTAGACACGGGGATTTTTGGAATCTTAATAAAAAAGGAAATGACAATGAGAAGTATAAAAAAAGTCAAAGAAAACGGCGTTATTGTTTTTATAAATTGACTTGGCGGGGTGTGGTAAAACCAATAGATAAAAAGGTTTTGCGGATTGCCTATTGGGGTAAGGGCTGAGCCGGCATTTGCGCTGATTGCTTCTAAGATAACCAAAATATCTTTGCGGTTAATGTTTAAAGCAAGTGTAAGCGGAACCATAATAATTAAGGCAATATCGTTGGTAACTATCATCGATAAAAAGAAAGTTGCAAGCAAAAGTTTTAAAGCTAAAAGTGAGCCTTTTTCTATGCTTTGGGCGGTTTTTAAAATTAAATTGCTCTGCACAAATCCGTTAATTGCAACAAAAAGAGCAAAAAGAATAAAAAGCACCTCCAGTTCACTTGCAGAGTAGTGCGGAGCGCGTTTTGTATAAAGTGATATCGCCAATAAAGCCGCAGCTGATGCAATCACAAGCCACTCTTTTAAAATAAAATCAATAAACGGCGTTAAAATTTTCATAATTGCCTCTTTGAATATTTTGTATAATTAAAAGAAATTTTGACATCAATATCTAAAAATAACACTTAAAATTGGAGTTGCAAGCCTAATTTTATATAAATAGTGTAAATGTTCATAAACATTTACAAAGGGAAAAGAATGCTCCAAGCTATAATTAAATACCAAGATAGGCTGCTTAAAAAGTTTAACATAAAATATTGGTGTTCTCATTTTAATGAGATAGATTTTAACAATAAATTGATTGCAATTTTTGGTAAAAGAGGGGGTGTAATACCATTAAGTTAAGGAACTTATGTCAATAAAATGCACAAAGCTTAAAGCTCAAAGCCAAAAGCAGTTTAGAGAAGAGAGATTAGAAATTAGAGATTAGAATATTTGTAATTTGCATTCGGTATTCCGAATGGATGACAGTAGGCAGATAATTTTTTTGCTTTCTGCTATTAGCTTTATGCCAATAAATGGATAATTTGTTCTTAGCTTAATGGTATTTGGGCTTAGCTTTGGCTAGGTTTTTGGGTAATTTTATTTAATTTTTGATATTTTCTAGCATTATACTTTGGAACTGGCTATTGCACAGCGGTCTCATTATTACAATATTATTACAAAATGTGACAAAATAATATTTAAAACTCCCATTTTATCGAAATAATTCCTTATTTTAAATAATTTTCAATAAAATTTATAGTAGATATAGGTAATCATTAGGAGATTTTATGAGATATATAATTTTTATTGTTATTGCATTTTTTTTAGGCGGATGCACTTTTAAACATAATTCTTTAGCAATCCCAAATTATGAGATTAAAAGAATAAAACAGCAGAGAGCAAAATATAAAAGGCTTTCTCATAAAGAGTTAATAGGATTACAGCAAATAGGTATTGCTTCTTACTATGGTCCTCAGTGGAATGGAAGAACAACTGCGAATGGCGAAAGGTTAAATTTATCGGCTTTAACTGCAGCTCATAAAACTTTGCCGTTTAACACACTGGTTCGTGTAACCGATTTGGATACTGGCAAAAGCATAGTGGTTCGTGTAAACGACAGAGGTCCTTATGTGCGAGGGAGAATTATAGATTTAACCGACGGCGCAGCAGCAAGGCTTGGTATATTGCATAAAGGGATAGCCAGGGTTAAACTTGAAGTTATTGGGTAAATTAGGGTTAAGATTTAAGGGCACCTCCATTGCCATTAGAAATTAAATTTAAAAAATTTTATTAACTATTTAACAATTTTTTATTATAAGTAAGCTTTTGGTATCATTAAAATTCTTACTATCGTAAAAGCTTACAGCTAAAGTATCTTTAGAAACATCAAGACCGACAAAAGTTTTATTTTTTCCATAATCTTATTGCAAAAAGAAAAATTATGCTAAAATAGCAATTGCTTTATTGGTTATCATTGTAAGCGGAATCTAAGCTTTTAAAGCAGAAGAGGAAGGAGACAGTATTAAGTGTTATTTTTATAACCAATGGTATTGTTGTCTTTTAACTTCCTTATACTACTTTGGCACCTTGAGTTTAATATTGTTTTTTACATTGATAAACTTTTTTAGGTTTTGGAGTTTGTTATACGATGAAAGAATATTTGACTTTAGGGCACCTCTAATAATAGGTGATACCCACAATGGGCTTTAAGCTTACAGCTTTTTAAAAGGAAGTAAATGAAAATAGCAAAAGTTTTACCAATTAGCGGCGGGTTTGAATTGGTTTGTGATGATATTGCAGCCGATAAATCTATTTCGCACCGCTGTGCAATGTTTTCGCTTTTGAGCGATAAACCTTCATATATAGAAAATTTTCTGCTTGCGGAAGATACGCTCTCTAGTTTGCATATAGCTTCGCTTTTGGGTGCAGAGGTTAAAAGAGATGGCAGCAGTGTAGAGATTGTTCCTCCAAAAAAATTGCAAGAGCCGTTTGATATACTTGACTGCGGCAATGCAGGCACTGGGATGCGGCTATACTGCGGGCTTTTAAGCGGGATTGACGGAAGCTTTGTTTTAACGGGCGATAAGTATCTGCGCCGCCGCCCGATGGCTAGAGTGGCAGACCCGCTTCGCGAAATCGGTGCAAAAA
>JALWKP010000157.1 GCA_027081355.1 Campylobacteraceae bacterium | reverse complement strand
TTGATATGATAGCCCCAAGCGGTATGATGGACGGTATGATTGTTGCAATCAGAAGCGCGCTTGATGAAGCGGGCTTTGCGCACATTCCTATTATGAGTTACTCTACTAAATTTGCAAGTTCTTATTATGGACCTTTCCGCGATGTTGCAGAGAGCGCTCCTAGTTTTGGCGACAGAAGAAGCTACCAGATGAACCCTGCAAACAGAAGAGAAGCGATTTTAGAGAGCTTAGAAGATGAAAAAGAGGGCGCAGATATTTTAATGGTAAAACCAGCCCTTGCATATATGGATATTGTGCGCGACATTAGAGAACACTCTAAACTCCCGTTAGCGGTGTATAATGTAAGCGGCGAATACTCTATGCTAAAAATGGCGGCAAAAGCTGGCGTAATAGATTACGAACGCGTAATGATGGAAACTCTGCTAGGATTTAAAAGAGCCGGCGCCGATATTATAATAACTTACCACGCTAAAGAGGCAGCGGAGATTTTAAAAAGATAAAATCTTTTAGTATGTTAAGGCAGTCTCCAAAGCCCATTAAGTTAAGAACAAATTATCCATTTATTGGCATAAAGCTAAAAGCAAAAAAGTTGTCTGCCTCCTGTTATCATTTGGAATACGGAATACGGATTACAAATATTTTAATCCCTCTTCTCTAAACTGCTTTTGGCTTTAAGCTTTGTGCATTTTATGGATATAAAATTCTTAACTCAATAATGGCATTGCAGGAGGGTAATTTGATACTTTCTAATACTATATTTTAGGAATAATTTTTATTACAGCTTCATTGTGGATGTAAAATTTTTAATTTAATATATTGATTTTTCTAAATACATTAAATATGCAAATAAGCTAAAATTCTAAAAATAAGCAAATTCATAATTCCTGCGGCTAAACCGGCTAAAAGGTCATCGCCCATAACGCCCAGCCCTCCGGGAACTTTGCGGTCTATGTAGCCTATGGTAGAGGGTTTCCAGATATCAAAGAGTCTAAAAGATAAAAAGCTTAAAACACCTGCAATATATAAAATATATTCGTTATTCCACAGCGCAATGCCGCCGTAAGTTATTGCCATAGTCAGCCATACGCCCGCAGCTTCGTCTATTACAATGCTTTTGTCGTCGTGGGTTTTAGTTGATTTTTCGTATTTATTGATTTCAAAAACCGCAATTATACTGACGACAATTACAAGGGTAGTCAGTGTTCCTGCGCCTAAATAAAACATAATTAGCAATCCAAGAGGCATTGCAGCTGCAGTTCCGACAGTTCCGGGAGCAAAAGGCGATAAGCCGCTTCCAAAAAATGTTAAAAATAGTTTTCTCATAATTTTCCTTATTTTGTATTAAATTGCGCGGGCGATATAGCCTGCCTGGTTTTATCTGCTTTGAGGCTGTGAAAAAATTTGGCGTTTTGCCAATTTTTTATTCCAAACATTGTGAAGAATCTCTTTAATGCCGTTCTATCGAGATTCTTCGCTATGCTTAGAATGACAGGAACAGGCAAGTTTTTTAGCTTTTTAATAACCCTCGATTGGCGGGCATCCTTAACTCTAAACCCTCAAACCTAAGTTAATGAACTTGTCTGATAAAGTTCCATCAATTTAATATAAAACTCCTCTTCGCTTCTCTCTTCTAATATTCCGCTGCTGTTTGGCACAAGCATATCGTAAGTCTCTTGCAAATTTTTGAAACGTTTTGGAAAGAGTCTTGATACAATATGTGCCGAAATCTCTTTGCGCACTAAAATAGTAGGCGGTAAAATACCGTTTTTTATAAGTTCCATCAGCGGTTTATGATGATAATGTATATGGTGGTGCTGCCCGTGCGGGCAAGTGTTGTTATTTACTAAAGTTTTGCACATATCGCAGTAAACATATTCGTTAAAAAGCTCTATTTCAATATCAATATCTTTAAATGTATCAAAAATAGTATTAACTTCGTTTTGGCTGTATGTAACGCCCAAAGCGCGGTGGTTTCTGCCGATTATCAGTTTATTGCATCCGTAATTTTTTGCTACTATTGCATCAAGAATCAATTCGTTAAAACCTGCAAAAATGTAACTGTTTTCAAACGGCACTACCAAAACTTTATTTTCGGGTATAAAGTTGTTTAAAAGAATATCCAGCGTCTCTTTTCTAATATTGTAATCTAGCCCCTCTTTTGTAAACGGTTTCATTAAAAATATTACCAATAAATCAGATTGGTCAAGAGATTGGCGTATAACTCTTTCGTGAACTCTGTTAAGAGGGTTTGCGCCAAGCATTATTGCAGAAATACTTCCCTTTATTTCACCGGCAGCACTCTTAAA
>JALWKP010000156.1 GCA_027081355.1 Campylobacteraceae bacterium | reverse complement strand
GCCACAGACAAAGATAATTTGCAAAAAGCGGTAAATAAGCTGAAAGAACTTGGCTTAACAGAATCTAAAGCCCACTATACCGCAGCAATTGCAATTGTAAGCAAATGGGGCGAATATACGGTGCATGGCTGGATGCACGGAAAAGTAATCACCACCCCGCGCGGAAACAGAGGCTTTGGCTACGACCCGATTTTTATACCGCACAAATTAAACAAAACTTTGGGCGAATTGGATGATGAGGTAAAACTGTATCTATCTCATCGCAGCAAGGCTTTAAATCTGGTTAAACCTATTTTGCAAATGCTAAAGGAAAAAGAATGACAAAAAAAGAGATACTGCAATTTTTAAAAAATGAAAAAGAGGATTTATCGCGAAAATACGGTGTTAAAACAATTGCGCTTTTTGGCAGTTTTGCAAGAGGCGAAGAGCATAAAAACAGCGATATTGATATTGCCGTAGAGATGCCCCCTTCTTTTGATAATTTCTTTGAATTAAAGTATTTTTTAGAAAAGAGTTTAAAAAGAGATGTAGATTTGGTTAAAATAAAAAATATACGGGCATTTATTAGAGATAAAATAAAAAGCGAGATGCTATATGTCTAGAGATACAAGTTTTTATTTAGTTGATATATTTATTGCTATTTTTAAAATCAAACAATATACCAAACATTTTTCTAATGCAGAAGATTTAAAATGGAGCTTTTTAGAGTGGGATGCTACTTTAAGAGAGTTAGAAATAATAGGTGAAGCGGTAAAAAATTTAATAAATTTAAATGTTTTGCCAAATAAAGAGTATCGAAAAATAGTAGATTTTAGAAATGTTATAACTCACGCATATTTTGGAATTGACGAAGATGAAGTTTGGGAAGTGGTTACAAATAAACTGGATGTTTTAAGCACTCAATTAAAAAGTATAATTGTGAACCAAAATATTGATATTGAAAATACAGTAAATTTTGCAATAGAAGAAAATATTAAAAACCGAAATATAGTAGTTTTTTTAAAAGAATTAAAGGAAAAAAGTGACTAAAGAGCAATTTATAAATGATATTCAAAAAGTTTACGATAAATTAAGCAGCAATTTCGATAAGCTAAACAGTTATTACGATTTGGCAAAAGGCAAAGAGCATAAAGAGGCGCAAGAGCTGGTTGATAGTTTTTTAAATTATATCGGAATGCAAAAGAGCCAAAGTGCGACTGTTGCGGCTTTGAGTTATCTTGTGAGCCTGCGGGAAGATTCTTTGGAAAACCTTTTTTACAATGAGGGGCTGAGCCAGGAACAGATAGATTCCAAGCTGGAACTTGCTTATATTTTTAACAGTAAAAAATATTTAGAGCGCTTTGAAGAGTTTATAAATTATATAGAAAACGAGCAGCTTTTAACACCGTTTTACCGTGCAATTATAAGCGGCGTTCACAGTGTGGGCGAAAGTATAACGAAATGGCAAAGCAAATGGAGAGGGCACATAATAAACGGTATAAACCGCGAGCTTTACGAGCTTTTTAAAGGTGATGAAAATAAGATATTTGAAATGCTGCAAAACCAAAATTTGCTTGATTGTAAAAACGGTAAGATTGCCGACAGGTGCTATTCGGTGCTAATAAGCACAAAAAACGGATATAAGCGTTTGGCATATTCTGAAGCATTTGAGAGCGAAGTTGAGCAGGTTGCTCAAAGGCTGGATATTTTAATAAATACGCTGCTGGATTTAGAAGATGAAGTTTACAAACAAAAGCAAGAGTGGATAAACTATTTTAGAGCTTTAAAAGAGGCGTTTTCACATACAAATCCCGATAAACTGGTTTCTCTTTGGGCGGATGTCGATAGAGCTTGGATGAAAATTACGACTCCTTTGCAAGTTGGGCATCCGCTTGAGTATTACGAAGATAAATACAGAAAAGCTGTTGCGCTGGAGTGGGATTTAAGGGTAATTAATCCTCGAATGCAAAAAAACTCTGCAACAAAAGATAATATTAAAAAAGCAGCTTTTAATTTAGCCAGAAAACTTGGCAGCAAAGCAGAAAAATTGATTGCAAAAAATTTGATTCAAGTTGATAGAGCACAGCTTTATATTTCGCAGCCGGCACTCTATTACGGCGCGGAACTCAACGGGCTTTTTTCGGCGCAAGTTGTTCCAAACGACGAAGAAGTTTCTAGCGAAATGGGTAAAAAGATTTTTGCTTATGTCGATTTTGTGCGCGAAAATAAAAAAAGCAAACCAATAATGCAAATTGCCGTAAACACTTTTGGAATCGATTTTATAAAAAAACAGCAAAAACTTATAAATCAAAACCCGCAAATTTGGAACAAGGTTTACGATATAAGCACAATCGGGCACGAATTTGGGCATATTTTATGGATAGATTCTGATACCGAAGTGCTTATGAATAGAACGGGGCAGTTTAAAAATATCGAAGAGTTTAAAGCTACAAGCGGCGGTATTATGGCGTTTTTTGAAAATGAAGACGAAAGTTTAAAAGAGTCTTTCGCAGACGATATTATAAGCCGCGCTGTAGGCTTAATGGCATGGCGCGAAGTGGGCGAAGTGCAGGCTTATTACTGCGAAGGGATTATCCATTTAGAACTGCTTTTTGAGAGTAAAATTATAAATTTTAAAGACGGTATGGTGCATATAGATTACTCTAAATACCAAAATTTTAAAAATATTTACATAAGCGCTTATGAAGAGTTGGCAAAAACATACTTAGAAAAAACCGATGCAAATGAATTTTTAAAAATGTTTGCAGTCAAAGATGGCAGAGATTACCTGCCAAAAACCAAAGAGATAAGAGATTTTGTGCAAGAGTATTACCAAAGCTACAAAAAAATCGGAAACAAAGTGGCAAAAGAGTTTTTGTAATTGGAAATTTACATTGTTCATTGGACTTGCTGCGATAAATTATCGTTTAGCAATTGGTCAGCAAACCGACCCTGAATTATGCAATTAAAGTTAAAAGCAGTTTAGAGATTAGAAATTAGAGATTAGAGATTAGAATATTTGTAATCTGCATTCCGAATGGATGACGGGAGGCAAATAACTTTTCTGCTTTTAGTTTTATGCTTTTTGCCATTGCATTCTTTGCCTGGGTTAATTACTCTTTTTTATTCACTAATCTTTAACCCCATTTTTGATATAATCGCCCAAATTTACTAAGAAGGTTAGTTATGGCAGGTTTAACAATTACGGAAAAGATTTTTAGCGACCATGCCGGCAGAGAGGTTAGAGCCGGGGAAATTGTGCGTGTTCCTATTGATATGACGATTGGAAACGATATTACAACGCCTATTTCTATTAAAGCGTTCCGTGAGAGCGGAGCGAAAAAGCTTGCAAATCCCGACGGTTTTGCAATTGTAATGGACCACTATATTCCGCCAAAAGATATTGCAAGCGCAAATCAGGCGAAAATCAGCCGCGATTTTGCTTACGAGCACGATTTAAAATACTTTTTTGACGAAAAAGATATGGGGATTGAGCATGCGCTTTTGCCTGAAAAAGGGCTTGTGATTCCAGGCGACGTGATAATAGGCGCAGACAGCCACACATGCACCCACGGCGCTTTGGGGGCATTTAGCACCGGTATGGGAAGCACCGATATATCTTTTGCAATAATTACCGGAAGCAACTGGTTTAAGGTGCCAGAAACTATAAAAGTTGTATTAAAAGGCAAACCCGGCAAGCATGTTTACGGCAAAGATATTATTTTAGAAGTCATTAGAATACTTGGCGTTGACGGCGCGCTTTATAAAGCTTTGGAGTTTACCGGAGAGGGTGTAAAGCATTTAGGAATGGCTGACAGATTCAGCATTTGCAATATGGCTATTGAAGCAGGCGCAAAAAACGGGATTATTGCTGTTGATGAAGTTACAAAAGAGTATCTTAAAAAAGCAGAAGAGATTAACGGGGGTTTAAGAGCCGAACCTAAATTCTTTTACTCCGATGAAGATGCAAACTATTGCCAGATAATCGAAATAGATTTAGATAAACTGAGCCCGGTTATCGCTTATCCGTTCCTTCCAGAAAACGGCAAAAGCATCGAAACGGCGGTAAACGACGATATTAAAATAGACCAAGTAATGATTGGAAGCTGCACAAACGGGCGTTTAGAAGACCTTGAAATTGCGGCAAAAATCGTAAAAGGCAAAAGGGTTGCAAGGCACACAAGAATGATTGTAACTCCTGCGACGCAGAGAATCTTTTTAGAAGCGCAGGATAAAGGTTACATCCGCGATTTAATAGAGGCAGGAGCGGTGGTTTCCAACCCCACTTGCGGTGCCTGCCTTGGCGGATATATGGGAATTTTGGGCGAAGGCGAAAAGTGTGTTTCTACCACAAACAGAAACTTTGTAGGAAGAATGGGTGCAAGAACCAGCGAAATTTACTTAGCAAACTCTGCTGTGGCAGCTGCCAGCGCATTGGCAGGCAAAATTGCCGATCCAAGGGATATTTAATCCTCTTCGGCAACAGTAAAATGTAAATTATTATTTACAAATAAGACACAATTTGTAAATCGCCATTGACAAATTGAATAAAATTTGTTAATTTGCATTTACATAATATTCTTAAAAAAAATAGTAACTTTTAATCACATTTGTGTAAGCAAAAAAGCCCTTTTGGGGCTTTTCTAAACAGATTTTAACACATTTTTAGATATAATCAGCACCACTTGGGAACTGTGGTTGCATTTTTAATTCGATTTTTTCTAGCTATTTTATTGTAAATAAGCTCATTATCTTGTAAAAGAGACTGCGCAAAAACTTAGAAAACAACGGAAATGAGGCTTTAGCCTCATCTTGTGATTACTATTTGTTGGTAATATTTCTCTCAAAGAGAGTGCAAAGCACAAGTGAGACTAAAGTCTCAACTCCAAGAAATACCAAGTTTTTGCGCAGTCTCAAAAGCCAAAGAACTTGACAATATGCAACAAACACTGCCCTAATAAAAAAAGACTAAAGGGATAATATGCAGGATTTATACACCTCTTTTAAAGACAACTGCGGTTTTGGACTGATAGCTTCTATAAATAATAATGCAACGCATCAAAATGTAGAAGATGCGCTGACTGCGCTTAAGCATATGATGCACCGCGGAGCGATTGCGGCGGACGGAAAAAGCGGGGATGGCAGCGGGCTGCTTTTTTCTATGCCGGATAAATTTTTTAGAAAAATAGCAAAAGCAAACGGCATAGATTTGCCTCAAAAATACGGTGTCGGCGTTATTTTTACAAAAAACGACGCTCACAAAGCGGTAATCGAAGAGTATTGCAAAAAGAATAAGCTGGCTATAAAACTCTGGAGAGAAGTGCCTGTAAATACCGAAGTTTTGGGCGAGCTTGCTTTGCAGACACTGCCTAATATTTACCATGTGATTCTTGCTCCAAACTCCATAGATTCAAATAACCGCTTTGAAGAGATTTTATATTTAACGCGCAAAGAGATAGAAAATGCGCTCAAAGACGATAAAGATTTTTATATTCCTACATTCTCTAGCAAAAAAATAGCCTACAAAGGCTTGCTGATGCCAAATTACATTAAAGATTTTTACCCTGATTTGGCGGATAAAGATTTTGAAATTACTTTTGCGCTTTTTCACCAGAGATTTTCTACAAACACGCTGCCTGAGTGGCGTTTGGCGCAGCCGTTTAGATTTATTGCCCATAACGGCGAAATAAATTCGGTAGAAGCAAACAGAATAAACAGCTTAATCAAAACCGAAGCTATTAAATCTGATGTATTTACAAAAGAGGAATTGGAAAGACTGCTGCCGATTGTGCGCTTTGACGAAAGCGACAGCAGTTCGCTCGATAGAATGATAGAGTTTTTAATGATAAACGGTATGGATTTTTTTAAAGCGGTTCGTATTTTAATACCTATGCCGTGGCAGAATGCACCGTCTTTAGACAGTGATTTACGTGCATTTTACGAGTATTATTCTACGCGTTTTGAGGCTTGGGACGGTCCGGCGGCAGTGAGCGTAACAGACGGCACAATTGTCGGGGTTGTGCTCGATAGAAACGGGCTTAGACCTGCAAAGTATATCCGCACAAAAGACAACAGGCTGTTAATTGCCAGCGAATACGGGGTTTTAGAACTGCCCGAAGATGAAATTTTAGAGCGTGGAAAACTGCAATCGGGTGAAATGATAGCAGTAGATACCAGTTCAAACAAACTGTTTAAAAACGAAGATATTAACAATTACTTAAAAAGCGGATATGAATACTCCAAGTGGCTTAACGAAGAGATGGTTTATCTGCAAGAAAAACTGGATAACCCTTATGCAGCCGACAGCGAAATTTATGTTCAAAACGGTGAATTTAAGCAGATTTATGCAGGGGTTACAAAAGAGGTTATAAATCTGTTTATAAAGCCGCTTGCAATTGACGGCAAAGAGCCCACAGGAAGTATGGGAGACGATACACCGCTGGCATGTTTTAGCAACTATCCGTTTAGAAGTTTTAACGACTTTTTCCGCCAAAAATTCGCGCAGGTTACAAATCCGCCGATTGACAGTTTAAGAGAAAAAGTGGTAATGAGTTTAAATACCGGCTTTGGGCAGGTTTGCGATATTTTAAGCGTTGGGCAAAAGTATGCAAAACGAATTAAGGCGACCTCTCCGCTTTTAACCAAAAAGAAATTGGAAGTGCTTGAAAAATACGGGCAAGAGGGCAGCGAATGCTACGACGAATTTTTTAAAAACCGCGATTATTCGGTTACTTTTAAAAGCGATTTAGAAAAAAGTTTAGATGAATTAACCCTTAAAATTGTTCAGGATGTGCGTGATGATGGGGTGAGGATTGTTTTTTTAAATGATTATGCGGTTTCAAAAGAAGAAAAAGCTATCCCGATGGCTATGGTTGTGGGAAGATTGCACAAAAGGCTTATTGATAATAAGCTTCGCCATTTAGTAAGCATAGTTGCAAAAACCGCAGAAGTTATTACTGCGCATGATGCGGCGGTTTTAATTGCATTTGGCGCAACTGCGATTTACCCGTATATGCTGTTTAAAACCGTTTGCCAAATTGCGGCAGAAGATGAATTAAGCAGAGATGATGCTTTGTTTAAAACCCATAAGGCGATAAATAAAGGTATCTTAAAAATTATGTCTAAAATGGGTATTTCGGCAGTGGCAAGTTATAGAAACTCTGCACTGTTTGATATTATCGGTTTGAGCAAAAAAGTGGTAAACGAATGTTTTTACGGTGCTAAAGTGACTCTTGAAGGGCTCGATTACAGTGATATAGAGAAAAAAATCGAAGCCCGCCACCAAGCTGCAATAAACAGTGAAAAAATAGCAAACGGAGGCGTGTTTAAGTATAGAAGAAACGAAGAACTGCACGAAGTTACGCCGGCACTTACAAAAGCTTTAATGCGTGCTGTTGAGAGCGAAGATAAAGAAGAATACAATAAGTTTAAAGCGCTTGTAGAGGGGCGTGAACCGACTTATATTAGAGATTTCTTAAAAATTAAATCTGACAGGGAACCAATTGACATTGACGAAGTAGAGCCTGCAAGCGAAATTGTTAAGCGTTTTATCGGGGCGGCTATGAGTATTGGAGCGCTTTCGCCTGAGGCTCACGAAGATTTGGCAGAGGCTTTAAACAGCCTTGGCGCTAAGTCAAATTCGGGCGAAGGGGGCGAAGATAAAAAGAGAAACGGCACAATTAAACGAAGCAAAATCCGCCAGGTTGCATCGGGGCGCTTTGGCGTTACGCCTGAATATTTGGTAAATGCCGAAGAGATTCAAATTAAGGTAGCACAAGGTGCAAAACCGGGCGAGGGCGGGCAGCTGCCGGGCTTTAAGGTTTCTACATACATTGCAAAACTTCGCCATACAACGCCGGGCAAAACCTTAATTTCGCCTCCGCCGCATCACGATATTTACTCTATTGAGGATTTGGCGCAGCTTATTTTCGACCTTAAACAGATTAACCCGACTGCAAGAATCGGTGTTAAATTGGTTTCTACACTGGGTGTTGGAACAATCGCAGCAGGTGTTGCAAAAGCATATGCCGACCATATCGTAATTTCAGGAAGCGAAGGCGGAACAGGCGCAGCGCCAATTACTTCTATCCGTCATGCGGGCAACCCTTGGGAGCTTGGTTTAATAGAAGCGCAAAATTCTCTTAAAGCAAACCACTTAAGAGAGTATGTTAGCTTAGAAACCGACGGTGCATTGAAAGCCGGGCGCGATATTATAGTAGCAGCGCTTTTAGGAGCAGAGAGTTATGCATTCGGAACTGCGCTTATGATGGCGGTTAGATGTATTTTCTGCCGAAGCTGTCAAACTAACAAATGTCCGGTGGGAATTACTACGCAAGATAAAGAATACAGAGCAAAATATAAAGGCGTAGTGCAAAAGGTAAGAAATTACTTAATGCATGTTGCAAACGATGTGCGCGAATACCTTGCATCTATGGGGTATAAGAGTTTAGATGAAATTATCGGCAAAAACAGTCTTTTAACCGTTAATGAAGATATAGAAGCGGCTAAAAAATTCGATTTTTCGCCTCTGTTTGCGCAGGTTGAGGGTGTAAACAGAAGAGTTAAAGATAAAAATGAACCGTTTGATGAGAATCTGTTTGAAAAGGCGCTTTTAGAACAGGTAAAAATGGCTATTGAAAAACGAACGCCAATAGAGATAGATAGTAAAATAGTTAATTTAAATAGAAGTTTTGGAGCTAGAATCAGCGGTGAAATTGCTAGAAAATATGGTGACGAGGGCTTGGAAGATAATACCGTAGTATTTAATTTAAAAGGAACTGCTGGGCAGAGTTTTGGAGTATTTTTAATTAAAGGAGTTACTTTAAAATTAGAAGGCGTTGCAAATGATTATGTCGGCAAAGGTATGGCAGGCGGAAAAATTATTATTAAGCCGGGCAAAGGCGCAGGTGCCGGAAATACCTGCCTTTACGGAGCGACTTCGGGCAAACTTTATGTTGCGGGCGAAGTTGGAGAGCGCTTTGCGGTTAGAAATTCGGGCGCGGTTGCGATTGTTGAAGGAACAGGCGACCACCCTTGCGAGTATATGACAGGCGGCGAAGTTATTATTTTGGGAAAAACAGGCATTAACTTTGGTGCCGGTATGACAGGCGGTGTTGCTTTTGTTTACGATAAAGAGCGCGATTTTATGGATAAAATTAACTCTGAATTAATTGAAATCAGCAGAATCGATATAGACGATAACGAAAAAGCCAGAATTTACCTTAAAAAGAGACTTATTGAATTTAGCGAAATTACAGGTTCTAAAAAGGCTAATTATATTTTAGAAAACTTTAGAAGAGAAGTCCGCCACTTCTGGCTTGTAACCCCAAAAGACAACCGCCCGCCGCTGGACCCTAACGAGATGGATTAATTCTTTTAGGGTATTTGCATTCTAAATCCTATCTCCTCCTATGCGGGTCGAGTTTTAATAAAACTAAATCGGCTATTACATTCCCAAGCAGGGTTAAGAATGCTCCTATAATTAGTATTCCCATAATTACGGGGTAATCTCTGGCAAGTGCGGATTGAAAAAAGAGAAGCCCCATGCCGTTGATTGAAAAGATTTGTTCTAAAATTACGCTGCCGCCAAGGAGACCCGGAAGGGAAAGCCCTAAAATTGTTACGATAAACGGCATTAAATTTGGGTAAATGTATCTTTTTTTAATGGTTTTATCATCTATGCCCCTAGCTTTAGCAAAAAAGATGTAATCGCTTTTTAAAATATCTTTTGTAAGCGAGCGGATATAGAGAGTCAGCGAACCGACACCGGTAAAAACAATAACGCTAATTGGCAAGGCAAGATGCCAGGCAATATCTAAATAGTGAGCAAAACCTTTTTTTTCATTTAAACTCTCTAAGCCCGAAATTGGGAACCATCCGAGCTTAAAGCTAAAAATTAAAACCAAAACCAGCGCTAAATAAAAAGACGGTGTTGCGTAGCTAAGCAGCGAAAACTGCTTTATGCTGTTTTCAAATTTTCCTCCTTTAAGAGCGCTTGCAACCCCCAATTTTAAAGAGATAAAAAATATAAAAAGCATAGAGACGATATTTATCCCCAAAGTTACGCCTATTCGGCTCTTGATTTCATCTAAAACAGAGTTGCCGCTTGCAAAAGAGATACCAAAATCCAACTGCACAATCGATTTTAACCACCCAAAATACTGCTCTGTCAGCGGCTTGTCTAAGCCGTAAACCTCTTTTAAATGCTTTATAGCTTCAGGCGTCATATTAGGGTTAAGCCCGCCCGCACTCATAAAGCTATTGGGTGCTAAATGAACTGCGCTAAAAGTTATTAGCGAAATTAAAAGCAGCATTAAAACGACATAAGTGAACTTTTTTATGATAATTTTATACAAATAAGCCTCCATGTAAAGCTAAGAGCCTAGAGCAGTAAAACCAATTTTAAAAGCAGCAAAGCCGCACCGCCGGCTCTTGGCTCTTAGCGCTAAGCTCTACGCTTTTTTAACCATTTTGGCAAACTCTTTGGCATCTAAAGATGCAGAGCCTACCAAAACGCCGTCAACCGTTTCTATTTTGGCTATCTCTTCTATATTGCTTAGCTTAACGCTGCCGCCGTATAGCAGCTCTTTGTTAAACTCTTTTTTTAAGCCTTCGTGAACGAGTGTAATATCTTCTACGGTTGCGCTAACCCCCGTGCCTATTGCCCAAATCGGTTCGTAAGCAATAGTAAAGTTTTCGTAACTTGTATCTATGTTTGTAAATTGTGAAAAGAGATACTCAAAAAGCGCCTCTTTGCCCTGTTTGCGCACGCTTAAAGGTTCGCCTATACAGTAAATTATCTCAAAGCCCTGCTCTTTGAAAAATTCAAATTTTTTTGCAACAAACTCTTGGCTCTCGCCCAAAATTTCGCGCCGCTCGCTGTGACCGATTAAAATTTTTGAAATTTCAAACTCTCTTAACTGCTCTAAACCGATTTCGCCGGTATATGCGCCCTTTTCTTCAAAATAAGCGTTTTGCGCGCCTACTTCAACTTTTCCTTTGCCTTCGCAAAGCGCGGTTGCAGGCGGGAAAATTAGCACATTTTGGCACTCAAACCCCTCAAGCTCGCGGTTAATTATATCTATATACTCAAGAGTCGAAGCTCTTGTGTGGTTCATTTTAAAGTTTGCTACAAATCTCATAATTACGCCTTTAACGCTTCGATACCGGGCAGTTTTTTGCCTTCTAAAAGTTTTAAGCTCGCTCCGCCGCCGGTGCTTACGAATGTCATTTCGTCAATGTCTCCTGCCCTTGCTACAACATCTGCCGTGTCTCCGCCCCCAACTACCGAAGTTGCATAACTATCGGCGATATAGTGAGACATTTTAATAGAACCCTTTGCAAATTTATCTATCTCATATACCCCCATAGGTCCGTTCCAGACAATTGTTTGAACATCATTTAATACTTCTCTGAAAAGCCTTGAGGAAGCTGGTCCTATATCTAGCCCCATCCAGTCTTTTGGAATCTCTTGAGCCGGTAAAAACTTTGCAGGGGTTGTGTTGCTAATTTCTTGAGCTGCAACGACATCAACCGGCAGATAAAGTTTTACACCGTTTTTAATCGCTTTATCCATAACTTTTTGAGCTTCTTCGAGCAAATTATCTTCTACAAGCGAATTGCCGACTTCATAACCCATCTGTTTTAAAAATGTAAATGCCATTCCGCCGCCGATTATAATTTTATCTACGGTATCTAGCAGTTTATCAAGCGCTTCCAATTTACCCGAAACCTTGCTGCCGCCGACAATTGCAACAAACGGGCGTGTAGGATTTTTTAACATTCTGTCAAAAAAACTCACCTCTTTTGCCAATAAAAAGCCTGCTGCTTTGGTATCTTTAGTATAAAATTTGGTGATTGCATGGATAGATGCGTGTTTTCTGTGGCAAGCGCCGAATGCATCGTTAATATAAATTTCGCCAAATTGGCTTAACTCTTTTGCAAACTCTTCGCTGTCTGTCGTCTCGCCTGCATCAAAACGCAAATTTTCAAGCAAAAGCACATCGCCCGGTTCCATTTTATTAAAAAGCTCTTTAGCTCTAGGGGTAATTACTGCTCCTGCTTTAGAGTCGTCGAAATATAAATCGTTTTTGATTTTAAGCAGTGTATCTAGGCGCTTTGCAACAGCTTCAAGAGAGTATTCCGGCGTATAAACACCAGGGGTTGGGCGCTCGAAATGCGAGCCTAATACAACTTTGCAGTCTCTGTCTATGCAGTATCGAATAGTCGGAAGCGCCGCTCTGATTCTTCTGTCGTCGGTAATATTGCCAAATTCATCCTTTGGCACATTAAAATCGCATCTTATAAATACCGTTTTGCCGTCTATATTTAAATCTTTAATAGTTTTCATAAAAGACCTCGGATTTTTTAAGT
Source organism: Campylobacteraceae bacterium (assembly GCA_027081355.1). Taxonomy (GTDB): domain Bacteria; phylum Campylobacterota; class Campylobacteria; order Campylobacterales; family Sulfurovaceae; genus JAADEQ01. The sequence continues at coordinate 22,108 of JALWKP010000156.1, read as the reverse complement.
AATATTTTACTAAAAAAAAGTGTTAAACTAGAAAATAAATGCTATTATTTTAATAAATTTTTGAAATAGAGGGAAAAATTTGCAAAAAAAGCCTGCGGTTGCACTATTTGGCGGAAGTTTCGACCCGCCTCACCTTGGACATTTGGAAATTGTTAAAAAAGTTTTGGCATTAAAAGAAGTAGATAAAGTTTTGATAGTGCCAACTTACCTAAACCCCTTTAAGAGCAAATTTGCCGTAGAGCCCAAAAAGCGGCTGCTGTGGGTTAAAGAGGCGTTTGATATGCCGGGTGTTGAGATGAGCGATTTTGAAATTAAGCAAAAACGCCCCGTTTATACGGTAGAGACGGTTAAAGAGCTTGGGAAAAAGCATAACATTAAATATATAGTTATCGGCGCGGATAATTTAAAAAGCATAACTAAATGGAAAGATTTTGATTATTTAAATGATAATTTTATTTGGATTGTTGCTACAAGAGAGGGGAGGGAGCTAAACCCAAAATTTGCATTAGCCGATACATCATCTGCATTGGTCATTGGCAATAGGGGCACTGAAGTAAAGCCTCGACGCACCCTCCGGGTGCGCCTGCGTTTTCCTCCAGCACCCCTACTGCCAAGCACCAACGCATCTGATGCATCTTCTAATGCAAAATTTGGGTTAAATTTAGAACCGTTAAAGCAGTATATTTTAATTGATATTCAAAAAGATGTAAGCTCTAGTGAAATAAGAGAGGGCAAAAAATTTGACTTTTTAATAGAAAAAATAAAACCGCAAGTGCTTTTAGAGTATAATTTGATTGGGAAAGATTAGAGATTAGAAATTATAGAGCTAACAAGGTGGCTTCGCCTTTTTTAGCGGCAAAGCCGCAACTATTAAACGCGGCGCAGCCGCACCCTAGCTCTGCGCTCTAAGCTCTTAGCTCTAAGCTTTTTTAAGACGCGGCGCAGCCGCACAATCAGCTCTTTGCTCTAAGCTCTGAGCTCTTAGCTTTATATCAAAAGAGAGGTATTTATGGGAATAAATGACAGAGTTGAAAAGATAGTTCACTTTTTAGATGAGAAAAAAGCTGAACAGATAGAAGCTTTTAATTTAGAAGACAGCGATTATATCGCAAAAGCGGTAGTTTTGGCAAACTCTTTGGGTGGAAAGCACACTTTGGCGCTTTATGATTACTTAAGAGTTGCGGTTAAAGAGTTTGGCGAAAAAATTTTAGGAGCCGATGAGAGCGATGACTGGGTAGTGGTTGATTTAGGCGATATAATCGTGCATATAATGACACCGGAATACAGAATGCGCTACTCAATAGAAGAGTTTTTAAAAGAGTTAAAAGAGGGTAAATTTAAGGTAGAAGAGAGCTTATAAACAGCTATATTTAGAGAAAAGAGATTAGAGATTAGAAAAGTTATTTTCCGTAATGTAGGTGCGTCCGTGCCGCACAATAAGCGGATAGTGTATAGTTTTTGGTTTTTAGTTTCTGGAAATTTTCCGTAATCCGTATTCCGTATTCCGCGTTCAGAAAGGAGGAATTATGAGTTCAGAGTTAAATACGCGCTGGAAGAGTGCGCTGGTGATGCTTGCGGTTATTTTTATCGTAGGTATTTTAGATATAAAATTTATAACTTGGCTCTTTTTGGGGGGTGTGGGTTTTTTTGCCATGCTGGAGGCGAACAGGCTTTGGAATATAAGCGGAGATGATAATTTAGTAATTGCTGCAATTGTTTGGGTTGCGGCTTACTTTTTTCACAATCCGACACTTTTGGTTTTTATAGTTTTTCTGGTTTTGGCTTCAAAGCTGGCTTACGATAAAAGCATCGATAAAAAAGCATTTTTGCCTTTTATTTATCCGGTTGCGGGGATGCTTTTTATCTGGGCGCTTTATCTTAACTGGGGAATGAAATCGCTTGTATGGCTGTTGGCAATTGTTGCGCTTACAGATGTGGGGGCTTACTATACGGGCAGGAATTTTGGCAAAAGAGGCTTTAGCCCGGCTTCGCCTAACAAAACGCTAGAAGGGGTTTTTGGAGGAATTGCAATAGCTTCGTTTATCGGTGCAATTTTAATTGCAAGCAGCAGCTCTATGGGCTTTTTTAGCGCCATTCTTTTAGCGCTTATCACATCAACCGCTTCGGTATTTGGCGATTTGTTTGAGAGTTACTTAAAAAGAGAGGCAGGCGTAAAAGACAGCGGCGATAGAATCCCGGGGCACGGCGGTGTTTTGGATAGAATAGACGGCTATCTTTTTGCTTCGGTAATGCTTTTTACGCTTTTAGAGTTAGGAAAGTAAATTGGTAATACTGGGTTCTACCGGTTCAATCGGACAAAATACACTGGAAATTTGCAGGAAATTTGGCATAAAAGTCGAAGCTTTGGCTGCCGGAAACAGCATAGAGCTTTTAAATCGGCAAATTGAAGAGTTTAAGCCAAAAATTGTGGCAATTGCCAATTGCAGCGATGTAAAAAAAGTTAATCACAGCCGCGTTTACTGTGCGCAAGAGGGGATTTTGCGCCTTTTAGAAGAGTGCCAAAGCGATTTGGTTGTAAATGCGCTTGTGGGCTTTGCGGGGCTTAAACCGACAATAAAAACCCTTGAACTTGGCAAAAGATTGGCGCTTGCTAATAAAGAGTCTTTGGTGGTTGCAGGCAAATTTATTGATTGTTCTAAAATTACGCCCATAGACAGCGAACATTTTGGGCTTTGGTATTTAATTAACAGCCGCCTTGTAAACCGTCTTTACATAACCGCAAGCGGCGGCGCTTTTAGAGACTGGAAAATAGAAAATATCAAAAATGCTGCTTTTGCCGACGCTCTTAAACACCCAAACTGGTCAATGGGAAATAAAATAACAATCGACAGCGCCTCGATGGTTAATAAACTTTTTGAACTGTTAGAAGCCAGATGGCTTTTTAATACTGATAAAATCGATGCATATATAGAACGAACCTCTATGATTCACGCTTTAATCGAATTTGCCGACGGCTCAACAGTCGCCCATTTAAGCGATGCGAATATGCAGCTTCCGATTGCTTATGCAATTTTAGGCAAAGTAGAAAGTCAAATTTTAAAACCTTTAAATCTATTAGAATTAAACCCTATCAAATTCCAAAAAATCGAAGAGTTACGCTACCCGATTTGGCAGATAAAAAACCATTTGCTAAGCAATCCCGATATGGGCGCTGTGTTAAATGCTGCAAACGAAGTTGCCATAAAACGCTTTGAGCGCGGAGAATTCGGCTTTTTTAAAATGGTTGATTTAATTTTAAAAGCGTATAAAAAATTTGATGGAACAAGTGCCGGCAGTTTGGATGAGGTTTTTGAAATAGATAAAGAGGTAAGGGCGTTTACCAATAGTTTATAAAAGGAGGCGAATTGATAAGAAAATCTTTTTTTGTTAATTTAATTGCTCTGGGTTTGGTTGCCGCTTCTTTTTATGCTCCCGGCAATTATGCTAATTACTTCTATTACAGCGGGCTGTTTGCACTTTCGGGGGCGGTTACGAATGAGATTGCAATTTTTATGATTTTTAATAAAATTCCTTTTCTTTACGGTTCGGGGATTATAGAGTTGAATTTTGAGAAATTTAAAGATTCTATTAGCGAATTGATAATGAAAGAGTTTTTTACAAAAGAGAGATTAGAATCTCTTTTTGAGCAAGAAGAGGCAAAAATAGATTTTGCCTCATTAATTAAAGATATAGATTTAAATCCGACATTCGATGCTTTAAAAACCAGCATACTAGAGTCTAAATATGGGCAAGTTATTAATATGTTTGGCGGAGAAAGCTCTTTGGAGTTACTAAGAGTAACATTTTTAAAAAAATTACATAGTTCCATTATATCGATACTTAATTCAAAAACATTTAAAATGCAATTAAAAAAACACATTAAAAATTCCAATTTGAGTGCAGATTTGCAAAATATAATATATAATATGATAAGAAAACGCTTAAATGAGTTATCTCCTGCACAGATAAAAGAGCTTATTTCTAAATTAATTAAAGAACATTTGGATTGGCTTGTGGTGTGGGGCGGAATTTTTGGCGGTATAATAGGATTTTTATCGGTTCTGTTTACTGCTAATTAGTTTTTTAATAGGAAGGATTTGACATGAAAAAAGCTGCTACAATTATTTTTTTAGCTTCCCTTGCGCTGTTTTTTAACGCATGCGGGAAAGGACCTAAACCGGTAGCAATGGATTATTACTATCCAAACGGAGAAAAAGAGGTAGTTTCTGGCATTGAAGCAGAAATTACGCCTGCTATGATAGAGCAGATGAAAAACAGAAAAAAAATAGCCGCTGTTAAATAATTTTTTGTTGCAGCCAAAGGCTGCGCACTGCACACAACATTTAACTTACTTTTGATATAATCTCTTCAATTTTCTTTAATGGATTTATATATGGATAAAAAGAGAGATTTTTTACGAAAAATTGTTGCCGAAGATTTGGAAGCGGGGAAGTATAGCAAAGTTGTTACGCGTTTTCCGCCCGAGCCTAACGGGTTTCCGCATATTGGGCATGCAAAGTCTATCAGTTTAAATTTTGGAGTGGCAAAAGAGTTTAACGGGGTATGCAATTTAAGAATGGATGACACAAACCCCGAAACCGAAGACCCTAAATATGTAGAAGCGCTTAAAGATGCCGTTAAATGGCTGGGCTTTGAGTGGGAGGGCGATGTTCGCTACACTTCGGATTATTTTGATAAACTTTACGAGTATGCTAAGCAGTTAATTAAAATGGGCAAAGCTTATGTTGACAGCCTGCCAGAAGATAAAATGCGCGAATACAGAGGCACGGTAACGCAGCCGGGGAAAAGAAGCGAATACGCAGACAGAAGCATCGAAGAGAATTTAGAGCTTTTAGAGCGTATGAAAAACGGCGAATTTGAAGACGGAACCCATGTATTGCGGGCAAAAATTGATATGGCATCGCCGAATATGAAAATGCGCGACCCGCTTCTTTATCGAATAAAAAAAGCAAGCCATTACAGAACGGGCGACAGATGGGCGATTTATCCGATGTATGATTTTGCGCACTGTCTTTCGGATTACATCGAGGGGGTTACGCACTCTTTTTGCACGCTCGAATTTGAAAACAACCGAGAGCTTTACGATTGGATTATCGATACATTGGAGTTAAAACCGCCAAGACCGTATCAGTATGAATTTGCAAGGCTGAATATTAACTATACGGTTATGAGCAAGCGGAAACTTTTAGAGCTTGTAAATAAAGGCTATGTAAACGGATGGGACGACCCTAGGCTGCCTACGATTGCGGGGCTTAGACGGCGCGGTTACACGCCGGAGTCGATTTTGAATTTTTGCGAGCAAATCGGTGTGGCAAAAGCCAATTCGGTAGTAGATGTTGCGCAGCTTGAATTTGCAATTAGAGATGACTTAAATAAAAAAGTTCCACGGGTTATGTGCGTGCTAAATCCGCTAAAAGTTACTATTGTAAATTATGAAGGAAGCGAAGAGATAGAAGCCTCTTACTATCCGCACGATGTGCCAAAAGAGGGCAGCCGAAAATTGCCGTTTTCTGATACGATTTATATCGACAGAGCCGACTTTGAAGAGAATCCGCCAAAAGGTTACTACCGTTTAACCCCGACTCAGCCTGTGCGCTTAAAACACGCTTATATAATAAGCTGCGAAGAGGTTGTAAAAGATGAAAATGGCAATATTATAGAGATAAAAGCAAAATATTACCCCAACTCTAAAAGCGGCGAAGACAAAAGCGGAATTAAAGTAAAAAGCGCCATTCAATGGGTAGAAGCAAATAGCGCTAAAAAGATAGAAGCAAGGCTTTACGACAGGTTATATAAAACCGAAATGCCGCAGGGAATCGAAGATTTAAACCCAGACTCTTTAAAAGTTATTAAAAACGCTTTAATAGAGCCTGCGGCTATCGAAGAGAAAGCTGATGTGCGGTTTCAGTTTGAGCGCGAAGGATACTTTTTTGCCGACCCTGTCGATTACAGCGACGAAGCGCCCGTATTTAACAGAATTGTTCCGCTTAAAGATTCGTGGGCGAAAAAGAAAAAACCGGCTCAGCCTTCTGCGCAGAAAAAGCCGAAAAAGCAAGAGCAAAGCGGCGGAGAGATGGCAGAGCTTAATGAAGTGCAGAAAACTCTTTTTAAAGGCTATTTAAAACAGGGTTTAAGCAAGCAGATTGCAAATATCTTTGCGCGCGATGAGGTGCTGGCAAACTATTATAAAGAGGCTTGCAAAGCGTATGACGGCGCAGTAACGGTTGCAAATATTGTAGCAAACGAAGTTGCACGCGAATTAAAAGATAAAGATTTAAGTCAGTTAAAATTTGCCCCAAAAGATATTGCCAAACTGGCGCAAATGCTAGATAGCGGAAAGATTTCGAGCAAAATAGCCAAAGAGGTTTTTGAAATAATGAGCCAAAGCGGCGAAGACCCGGAACAAATTGTCAAAGAGCGCGGCTTAGAGCAAATTAGCAACCCCGAAGAGATTATGCCGATTATTCAAGAGATAATCGAGAAAAATCCCGAAAATGCAGCCAAATACAAAGCCGGCAATAGTAAGCTGTTTGGCTTCTTTGTAGGTCAAGTTTTAAAAGCCACCCAAGGTAAAGCAAATCCGAAGCTGGTAAATGAATTATTAAAAGATAAATTAAACGGGTTATAAAGATATTTGCTTTTTTAAGTTTTTCTTAAAGGAAGTGGTACACCCGACAGGATTCGAACCTGTGACCTTCTGAACCGCAATCAGATGCTCTATCCAGCTGAGCCACGGGTGCACATTAGAGGGCAAAATTTTACCCAAAATAGTCTTAATGACTACTTAAATAGATTTTCTAGTGCAGAAGTGTCTTTCGTTTTTGTCAAATTTTCTTCTTGATTTTCTTCTTTTACTGTTATTCCTTCGACATCATTTAATTCAATTGTAAATTTTGTCAGCATAGAAGCAAGTCTTATGTTTATTCCGCTTTTACCTATTGCTTTGGCTTTTTGGTCGCTTGAAACATCTACTATTGCTTTTTTATTTCCCTCTTTATTACTGACAATTTTAACACTTCTGACAACAGCGGGGGCAAGTGCTCTTGAGATATAAACTTCTGGCACAGGTGAATATTCGATACAATCAATATTTTCTCCATTTAACTCTTTGCTTACGGCATTAATTCTAACCCCTCCGCTTCCAACTGCTGCGCCTACCGGGTCTATATTTGCCCTGCTGGTTGTAAGGGCGACTTTGGCTCTATCGCCCGGTATTCTGGCGCTGCTTACAATTTCTACATCGCCGTCTTCAATTTCTGGAACCTCTTTTTTCATAAGCTCTTCTAAAAATTTTGGCGAAGTTCTTGTAAGTTCTAAAAACATTCCATATTTAGGTTCCACTTTTACAAATTTAAGAAGAGATTTTATTGTATCGCCTTTTTTAAACCGCTCGCCTTTAATTCGGTTTCTTAATGTTAAAATGCCTTTTAATTCTCCAATTTCTACATAAGTATTATCATCTTCATCCACTCTGGTGACTACTCCAAAAACAATAGTTCCTACTTTCTTTTTATAACTTTCAAAAAGGTCTTGTTCTACATGTCTTTGCAAATGATATTCTAACTCTTGATAAAGGTGCGATGCTCCTGTTCTTCCATAATTTTCTAAAATAAATTCATCTCTGATTTCATCCCCTTCTTCAACATCCCCAAACTCTTTTGCATCACTTAAAGATATATAAGCTTCCGGTTCTTCATCTAATAAAATATCGTTATCATTTACAACTGTTAATACTTTGAAAATAGAAATCGTATCTTTTTTTTCATCTTCTACTATTTCAAATCTGCATTTTCTGCCTTCTAATCTTTTTGCGGTTTGAATTAAAGCAGTTTTAAATGCATTTTTTGCGCTTTTTAATGGAATATTCTTATCTTGTGCTATAGCTTCAATTATTGAGTTCACCTTTTCCATAAATATAACCTTTTCATTTTTTATATAACATTAACAAATACTGGGGATTGTTATTGTATTTGGAGATTATAATTATAACCAAAATTAGGTTAAACTTGAATTGCAGAGATTATCTTTTTGCTTTTTGTGATATAATTACGGAAAATTTTCCAAAGGATATATTAATGGAATTAAAATTAGCAAAATCCTCTTATGGAGCCAAGTTTAAAGAGATAAAAATTGAAGAGATTGAAGAAAAGCTTAATAAAGAAAGATTTTTTTATTTTGCCCGAGAAAATGAGCATAAAGATTTGAATGCCATGCTGGAATATTTTGAAGAAAAAGGGCATATTGTTTTAATGAAAGAGGTTAAATACGGTCTAGGCGACAGCGATTATATTTATGAGGTTCATATTATATAGATGAAAAAGCTCTATATTGAAACATTAGGCTGCGCAATGAATGTCCGCGACAGCGAGCACATAATTGCTGAACTTAATAAGAAAGAGCCTTATGAATTAACTCAAAAATTAAACGAAGCAGATTTAATCATTATTAATACATGCTCTGTGCGGGAAAAACCGGTATCTAAACTTTTTTCGGAAATCGGGGTATTTAAAAAGCATAAAAAAGAGGGTGCTAAAATAGGTGTTGCAGGCTGCACAGCAAGCCATTTGGGTAAAGAGATTATAAAAAGAGCGCCTGTTGTCGATTTTGTTTTAGGTGCAAGAAATGTATCTAAAATTACTCAAGTTATAGATAAAAAGCATGCAATCGAAATAGATACAAGCTATGACGAAAGCACTTATGATTTTGGGGATTATCGTTCTAACCCTTATAGAGTTATGGTAAATATTTCGATAGGATGTGATAAAAAATGCACTTTTTGCATTGTTCCAACAACTAGGGGAGAGGAGATTTCAATCCCAAGCAGTTTAATTGTGCAAGAGGTGCAAAAAGCGGTAAACGGCGGCGCAAAAGAGGTTACGCTTTTGGGGCAAAATGTTAATAATTACGGCAGAAGATTTGGCATAGAGCAAAACGGCGCAAAAAATTTTACCGAACTTTTAAGAGAAGTTAGCAAAGTTGAAGGTTTAGAGAGAATCCGCTTTGCTTCGCCCCATCCTTTGCATATGGATGATGAATTTTTGGAAGAATTTGCATCTAATCCTAAAATTTGCAAGCAAATTCATGTTCCTCTGCAGAGCGGTTCAAGTAAAATTTTAAAGGAAATGAAACGCGGTTACAGCAAAGAATGGTTTTTAAACCGTTGCGAAAAGATAAGAAAGATGGTTCCAAATGTTGCAATTTCTTCTGATATAATTGTTGGTTTTCCAGGAGAAAGCGAAGAAGATTTTGCAGATACCATGGATGTATTGGAAAAAGTAAGATTTGATACGCTGTTTTCATTTATCTATTCCCCGCGTCCTCATACCCCTGCTGCCGCTTATGAAAACCAGATAGACAGAGCTGTTGCTTCTAAAAGATTGCAAACCCTGCAAGCCAGGCATAAAGAGATTCAAAGAGCATCTATGGATGCGCAAGTGGGCAAGATTTCTCAAGTGCTATTTGATGATTTAAAAAGCGAGGGCAAAATAGCCGGCAGAACCGACGAAGGGCGTTTGGTTTTAATAAAGGGCAGCGAAGAGCTGCTTGGAAAAATTGCAAATGTCAAAATAACAAAAGCTTACTTGACTCAGTTAGAGGGGGAGTTGGTTTAATTTTATTATTGCTGTGCCAAATTTAAAATTTCATAATTAAGGCTGATTTATTAAGCTTATATTTATAAATAAATTTGGGTCATTGGCTGAATTTTATCTTCTTAATAAAACAATAACCCCTTATTTTGGGCGGGATTTTAGCTAATCTGTAAACCTCTTTGCTTTTTTTATCCATAGTTGCTTTTACATACGGGGCGATGTAAAGCAGATTATCTTGCAGCTCAATTGCCCATTTTCTGCCGGCAACCAGGCTGTTTTGGCTTTTTAGGGCTTCGCGCTCTTTGCCGCTAAGGAGGCAACCGAGCTCTTTTAGCGTGTAGCTTGCGGCATAAGGGGCGAAGAATCTATCTTTTAGGCGCAAGACTCTTAACTCTTTTTGGCTAAAAACTGTTTTATATCCGCTTTTTATAAACTCTGCTTCGTAACTTAAATTTTTAAAACTGCGCACAAATCCATCTTTGCCAAATTGCAAAAGCTCATTGGCAATTGGGCGGAAGCGGTTGCGCAGATATTTTTTATCGCTGTTAGAGCTGTCTATAAAATATCTGTGTCCTTTTTTTTCTAAATAGTTTATAAGCTCATCTTTTGTGCACTCCAAAAGCGGGCGGACAATTTTATACCCTTCTCTTTGGCTGACTGTTTCCATAGAGCTAAGCTCTGCAACCCCTGCACCGCTGTTTAAGCGCATTAAAAGCCATTCTAGTTTATCGTTTAACTGGTGGGCTGTAAGCAGATTTTCGTAAGAGTGTTTTTTTATAATCTCGTCAAAAAAGCGGTATCTAAATTCTCTTGCATTTGCTTCAAAATTGGAAACAAATTTTGGCGCATCGGCGGTGAAAATCTTTTTATTGTAATGTGCGGCAAGCTCTTTTGCGTAAGCAATCTCCTGCTTTGCCTGCTCCCTTAAACCGTAATTGACTATTGCAATATCAAACTCTATGCCGTTTTCCAAAAGCATAAAAAACAGTGCGCTAGAATCCACTCCGGCAGAGAATGCCAAAAGATTTTTGCCGCTTTTTAGCAATGTTAAAAGCTCTTGATTTAGCAACGCTACACCTTTTTAAGCAGTGTTGCAAGCGGTGTAAAGCCCGCAATTTGGGTAACTTTTGCCATAAAATAATCGCCGTGGTTTACGGCAAAACCGTTTGTATCGTTAATTAAAACTTCGCCGTCAATTTCGGGTGCCCAGAGGCTTGGGCGGGAGGTGAGCAGAAATTCATGTTCGCTGCTTTCGCCGTCTATCATTACCCTGATTTCTCTATTTAGCATCGCATTTAGCGACTTTTGCATCGCCTCTTTTGCAATTTCGCCCAAAATTGTGGCACGCTCGCTAATTAACTCTTCGTCGATTTGCTCCATATTAAATGCGCTTGTGTTCTCTTCATTTGAGTATTCAAAAACGGTAATTCTGTCAAAGCCAAACCCTTTAATAAACTCTTTTAATTCATTAAAATCGGCTTCGCTCTCTTGCGGATGCCCGGCAATTACGGCTGTGCGCACAAAAGAGCCCTCTTTAGAGCGCATATAATTTAACAGTTCAACCGTTTTTTCCCTGCCAAATCCGCGTTTCATAACCTTTAGCATTTTATCGCTTATGTGCTGTATCGGCATATCGTAATATGTCTCAAAAACAGGCGAAGAAGCAATTGCATCGATAAGTTCAAATGTTGTGGTGCTAGGATAGAGATATAAAATTCTGGCACTCTTAATCCCGGGCAGCAATTCAACCTGTTTAATTAAATCTATAAGCGCATTTGGGTTGCCCAAATCGCGCCCGAAACTTGATGTGTCTTGCGAAATAAAGCTAAAATCCTTAAACCCTTGGCTAATTAAATTTTGCACTTCGGCAATTACCGAATCGATGCTTCTTGATTTCAGCTTACCTTTAAATGTAGGAATAGCACAAAACGAGCACGCCTGGTTGCACCCTTCGCTAAGCTTTACATAAGCGTGGTATTTAGAGCCGGTAATTACACGCGGCGAATTTTCGTTTGCCAGATAAACCTGCGGGGTAAAAGAGCTCTGCTTTAGAGAGATAAGCTCGTCTATCCGCTCATAATCGCCGACACCTGTAAAAATATCAACTTCGGGAATCTCTTTTGTAAGCTCTTCTTTGTAACGCTCGCTAAGACAGCCGCTTACAACCAGCAAAGAGTCCTCTTTTCTGGCTTGATGCGCAGCTAAAATAGCCTCGATAGATTCCGCTTTTGCAGCTTCGATAAATCCGCAAGTATTAACAATAATCACATCAGCATCTTCAGGGTCGCCGGTAATTTCATATTCGCGCAGCCTTCCAAGCATTACTTCGCTATCGACTAAATTTTTATTGCATCCTAAACTTATTAAATGAAGCTTTTTTGACATTTAAAACCTTTTTGATAATTGACAATTGACAATTGATAATTGATAATTAAAGTTATTTTGCATTATCAATTGTCAATTATAAATTATCAATTAATATCCAAGTCCTGAAATTATATCATAAAAAGAAGAAAACTGCCCCAAAAGGGGCGAACAGAAGAAAACTTTGGGAGATTTACGATATTTGTTTCTCTGTTGTATTAAAATTTGTAAACGCCAGAAACTCTGATTCTTTGGTTTTTACTTGAACCGGAAGTTGTTGTAGTTTTTTCATAAGTGTATTCAACTAATGCATCTACACCTTTTACATTAAACTCATAACCAAGTTTTGCACCTAAGTTTTTAGTTACAGTTCCGCCGCTTGTTTTATCGTAAGCAATAGTTGATACCAATTTACCGTAAGGCAATTTGTAACCTAAATCCAATTTAACGATTTTTTGTTTACCGCCATTAACTTCGCCGCCAAAAGATGTGTAATAATTGTCATCAACAAAAGTTGAAAGAACAGAACTGCTTACAGAATTATACGGATTCCCTGTTGTAGATGTTGAAGCGTCAAACTGGGTAATATTAAGCGGGGTTTTGCCGTCATTAATGTAACCTAAAGTTAATTTAGCATCTAAATCACCGAAAGTTGTTCCAGCAGATGCAGCAACTGCAAATGAACTTGATAAAGCATCAGCTTTAGCATAAGCAGCTTGGAAAGCCAAATCTACATTGCTGACTTTACTTTGAGCCATTGCCCATAAAGAGTAAGTTTTGCCGTAGTTAAAAAGTTTTGGAACATAGTATGCAGAGAAATCCAAAGTTGTATTGGCAATACCTTTATACTCTGCTGCAAGCATAAACAGACCTTTGTTTTTGCTGTTGTCGCTGATTTTTACAGAACCTGCATCATCAGTAAAGCTGGCAATCCAAGCACCTGCTAAAACAGTATCTTTAATATCGGTATTAACAATTACAATACCGTTGTAAGCTCTGTCTATAATGCCATCAACTCTGTCACTCCATGCCCATGGGCTTAAATTTTGCGGAAGTGCCTGGCGGCCAAGTTTAATAGCAGTATTGCCCGCTTTGTAAGTTAAATAAGCTTGAGAAAGTTCTGCACTCTCACCAACTTTATTAAAGCTGCCGTCAAGTGTATATCTGGCACCAAGTTCAGCGCCAAAACCAAAACCGTAACCTAACTCTTTTTCTACGCCGATTGCAAGACCAGCTGCTGCAAAATTATTTGCAGAGTCTCCAAAGCTGTTTACATTATCTTTGTTAGCATCGTATCTAAATGCCAAAGTTCCCCAAAAATCGCACGCTGCCGGAGCCGCTTGCGGAGCAACAGGCTGAGCAGGAGCAATATCGCCGCCGGCATAAATCAGACTCGATACTGCTATTGAAAGTAATAAAGCTTTTTTCATTATCTATCCTTATTTTAATTTTGCATTAAAATAATAACAAATACTGTTTATATTTTATTAATCATTATTGCTTAATTTTTAATCAATTTTTTTCTCGTCATAAAGCTCAGCTTTGTGATGCATATTAAAATATCGGGTTACGAAGCTGGAGCTTCGTAATCAGTAAACCTCAACTCTCAAACCTAAACCCCGCCAACTTTACGGGCAGACACACAGGTCTGCCCCTCAATGCCTTTAAGTTAAGAGTAAAATATCCATTTATTGGCACAAAGCTTAAAGCTAAAAGCAGAAAGCAAAAAAATTATCTGCCTCATGTCATTCCCAACTTGATTGGGAATCCACGATTTAAATTGCTTAAAAGTAAAAATAGGACTTTTGTAGCAGTTCAACCTGTGGATTCCCGCTTTCGCGGGAATGACGAGGTGGTTAGCTTTTGGCTTTGGGCTTTGAGCTTTGTGCATTTTATGGACATAAAAACCTTAACTTAATGGCAATGGGTCTGCCCCTACACACTCAAACCTAAATCCTCAACCCTAAACTCAAAGCGGTATCACGCGGATTTTATCATCCAATTTTTGCTTTAAAATCCCCTCTATTGCAAAAAGGGTTCCGGTGCTGGCACTTGCGCAGCCGTTGCAGGCTCCTAGGTATCTAATGTAAATATCGGTATTTTCGCCATTATTTTTAATATCTAAAATTTCCATATCCCCGCCGTCCATTACCAGCATATGGCGGATATATTTATCTATTGTTGCCTCTATCGCCACCCGTTTTTCTTCTATATTCATCTCTTTAAACGGTTTATCAACCACCATTTTTGCAGCTTTTTTAGCTTCATCCAGCTCTATTCTTGTTTCTCTTAAAATATCTGTTAAATAGTGTTTAGAAAGGCTGTCGCCTGCACCCGGATATTGGCAGCTTTTATCGTATGCCCCGGCTCTTGTGTAATCGACTAAATCTTGCAAATTGTCTATATCGAAGCGCTTAATGCTCTCTTTAATAAAACGCATCGTAGCACCCGTAAAGCTATCAACAATATCGCCTTCGTCTATCTCTTCGCCTTTATAAGCTTTGGCGCAGCACTGCAAGGCGTCTATCATTACATTTGTAAAAAACCTTTTGCTTGGCGCAAATGCCGGTTTGTTTGGATTTTCGCGCAAGAAATACTCTAAACCTTTCTCTTTTAAATCCAAAATCTCATCGGGATTTTTATTTTTAGCCACAAGCCCCGCAATAGAAGCAACTGCCAGCATATCGTTTTCGCCAAAAACCTCTATTTTGCAATCTATTACCCTCTGCTCGCCGTTTAAAACCCAATAAATATTTAAAGCCAAACCGCCCTTGCACGAGCCGTAACTGTAAACAAAAAGCTCTCCGCCAAGCCCTTTTGCCTCTTCTTCACTGATAGCGCCGATATTTTGGGGTCTGTTTGCCAGTGAGTCTATTTTAAAATTATCTCTTGTCTGCGGTAAAACTCTTGCCTTGCTCATTTGCTCTCCTTGCATAAATCGCTGCTGAAATTTTCTCTAATTTCGCTGACTGTCTCTTTTATGATTTTTGCCGCCTCTTCTATCTCTTCTTTTGTATTGCTTAAACTTAAGCTAAAGCCCACGACGGTGTGTTTTAAGCCAGAGTCTAAATTTGCAATATCTATTAAACTTTGGCGCTCGAAATTTCTATTGTCAAATGTTGCAAAAGAGTAAGCCTCTACCCCCTTTTGCGCCAATCTCTCAAGCAGCATCGAAGCGTGCACCCCGCCAAAAGCCATAATAATTCTATCAGGCGTCCTAAGCGCCCAAGGCGCCAAAGAGTAAACATTATCCATTTTTAAAAGTTCGGTTTCTAAATCATCGCGTAAATCTCTTAAATCGTCTATATCAAAATCCAAAGCATCAATTGCACTCTCTAACGCTTTTGCAAACCCTATAACCTTAGCAATATCTTTAATTTCGGCTCTAAGTCCCCCCTGTTCGCTGTCGCAGCCAAAAACAAGCGGCATAATTTCGGGCGCATCTTTTCTTATATATAGTGCGGCAATATCTTTTGGCGCTCCAATTGCGCTGCCGTCAAAGCTCATAAATGTTACTTCGTCTCTGGCAACGCTTACGGGAATTTTGCCAATTGCCCCAGATGCGTCGCAAAATAGCGGAACACCTTGCAGGGCACACGCTGCGCTTATCTCTTCTATCGGCTGAATAACCCCGCTCTCTTCATCAACCAAAGGCACCGAAACAAGCGCAGTTTTTGAATTTAAATACTCTTTTAAAAGCTCAACATCAAGCGTGCCGTCTATTGTTGCGGGAATTCTGTAAACCCTGCAACCTTGCGATTCCAAAAATCTTGCCAGTTTAATTTCGGCAATTGATGCGCGCGCCGAAATTATTACCGAATTTTTTCTGCCTGTTAAAATATACTGCAGATACATCGACATAAAAACTTGCGAAGCCGCTTCGCTCGCACTCGAAGTTAAAATTATAGAATCTTCATCTTTAGCTTCAATTGTTCTATATATTTTATCAATCGCTTCTTTGTAAGCTTTAAGAGCTTTTTGATTCTCTTTGCCAAGCGATTTTAAATTTAATGCTTTGCCCTCAAAAGGCTCCATCGCTTCTTTAACACTATTGTTTATTGGCGTTATTATATTGCCGTTTAGCAAGATAGACATTTCTGTCTCCTTTTTTACTTTTACGGCAAATTTACAATTAAAAAGCTTTATAAAAACTTAAATGTGATTTTTCAGTAATAAGATAGAAAAATTAGAGTATTTTTTACATATTTTTTAAAAATAATAAAAAAAATTGATATTTTTTATAGAAAAGTAACATAATTTTGATAATATTTCATTATATATTTATAAATAAAATTGAGGTAAATTATGAAAATTTCATTAAGACAGATAGAAATATTTTTAAATGTTGTAGATTCACAAAATTTAACCAAAGTTGCTAAAGAGCTGGGACTTAGCCAATCGGCAGTTTCTATGTCTATAAAAGAGTTAGAAACAATTTTAGGCAGAAAACTTTTTGACAGAATTAACAAAAAACTGATTTTAAATGAAATCGGCAGAAATTTTTACCAGGCGGTGCAGCCGATTTATAAAAAACTTTCGGATATAGAGAGCGAATTTAGAAATGTAGAAGATAAAGGAAACATTAGGGTAGGGGCTAGCACAACAATTATAGATTATTTGATTCCAGGCATTGTGTGCGATTATATGAACCGTTATCCAAATGTTAAAATTAACCTTAAAGAGGGGAATACAAAAGAGATTGTCCAGCTTGTTAAAGATGGGAAAATCGATATGGGATTTATAGAAGGCGATACCGATGACAGCGATATTATTAAAGAAATAATCGGTAAAGACGAATTGGTAATTGTAAGTGCAAACAAAGAGGTTATCAATAAAGAAGTAACTTTAGAAGAAATTGCAAATTACCGCTGGGTGCTAAGAGAACCGGGCAGCGGAACAAGAAAAACTTTTTTAAATTACATTAAAGACCATTATAATAACGTAAAATTAAATGTATTTTTAGAATTGGGACACACAGAATCTATTAAAAGCCTGCTTCTTAGTAAAAAACCGATTACTTGCATCTCTATTTTAGCCGTGCACAACGAAATAAAAAGCGGAAAACTGCACGAAATTAAAGTTAAAGGCTTTAAATGCACAAGAAACTTTTATGCAATATACAATAAAGAAAAGTATAAAAGCGAACTGTTTAATAAATTGTATCAATACTCAAAAGATACAATATCCCTTGCAATGCAAAGCCGAGGCTGCGTAGGAACCTGTGAATAATGGATAATTGAGAATGGAGAATTGATAATTAAATCTTATCAATTCTCCCCCCCCCAATCATTGCCATTAAGTTAAGGTTTTATATGCCCATTAATTGGCACAAAGCTTAAAGCCAAAAGCGGAAAGCAGTTTAGAGAAGAGAGATTAGAGATTAGAATATTTGTAATCCGCATTTCATATTCCGAATGGATGACTGGAGGCAAACAACTTTTTTGCTTTTAGCTTTTAGCTTTTAGCTTTTTGCTTTTTGCTTTTTGCTTTTTGCTTTTTGCTTTTTGCTTTTTGCTTTTTGCCAAAAAATGGATATTTTACTCTTAACTTAATGGCAATGCCCCCAATTATCCATTATCAATTAATTGACCTTGCTCCATCCGTGCATTTTTTTGCCAGAAACTATTAAATAACCGTTTAAATCCATACGGCTTGTTGCCACATAATTACACTCTATCAATTCGGCTTCTATTTTATATGCTAAATCTTTTTGGTTTTTTTCTAAAAATATAAAAATAAGCCCTGCATTTTTTAAAGCACTGTAAACTCTTTTAAAAAAACTTTCTCTATCTTGCGGTAAAACGGTAATAAACAGATAATCGTAAAGTTTGCCCTGAATATTGTATTTAGGGCGCTGGGGGCTTACTAAACGCAGTTTTGTGTAAGAGTTTTTATATTTTTGCAGCAACTCTTCGCTCTCTTTGCTAAAAGTTAAAATTTGATATTCGCTATTTTCTATATCTTTACAAAAGTCACTCAAGTTTTTGCAAAATAAGTCGCTCTCGCAAAAATGCATTACCCGCATTCCCGGCGGGCGCATAAGAGAATTTAATAAACTGTCTATTCCGCTCATATTAAAACTCCGCTAAATTTTCTAACAGTTTTTTGTGAATTTTACCATTGCTTGCAACAATTATTTTATCTTCTAAACTATATTTGCCGCCTTTTAAATTGCTGATTTCTCCGCCGGCTTCTTGCACAATTAAAATTCCCGCGGCAACATCCCACGGTTGCAGATTTACTTCGTAAAAACCGTTTACTTTGCCTTTTGCCAAGTAGCATAAATCGATTGCCGCCGCACCCAAACGGCGAATATCGCGGATTTTTGGCAGCAGTTTTTTAAAACTTTTAACCACCCACCAATACTCTCTGCCCATTTCGTGTTTAACATACGGAAAACCGGTTGCAATAATTGAATTTTGCAATTCACTCTCGGCAGTTACTGAAATTTTTTTGCCGTTGCACTCTGCTCCATATCCTTTTACAGCGCTGTAAAATTCATTTAAAATCGGGTTGTAAACAGCTCCAAAAACCGGCTCTTTATTTTCCCAAATTCCTACGCTAATTCCTAGATGCGGAATTTTATGCACAAAATTTGTTGTGCCGTCAATTGGGTCGATATAAATTGCGCGCTCTGGCAGCGCGCCCCCTTTAAAACTCTCTTCGCCGATAATTTCATAATCGTTAAAAATAGGTGCAATTTTTGAAATTAAAAACTTTTCTACCTCTTTATCGTATTTAGTTACAAGCTCGGTTGCACTTTTTTTATCGGCTTTTACGCCGCTTGCATACCCATCTTTAACAATTTCGCCGGCATCTTTTATAATCTGTTTTAACTTTTCATACTTTTCCATAAATGCGATTATACTTAAATTACACTTTTTTTCGCTAAAATAACAGTATGAAAAAATTAATATCAACTATTTTATCGGCAACTATTTTGCTATCGGTTCTGTTTTTTAGTTATAAATCCTACACAAGCGCAAAAGAGTTAGAAAGAGTTAATAAAACTTATTATCAAGCCCAAACCGATATTGGAGAGCTTATAAAAAGGCGCTTTGCATCTTTGCTTTCGAGCTTGACGCTTGGTATGATTAAAGATGAAAATAAAGATAAAATAGATTTAAATAAATTAAAAGCTCAAAAAATTATCTTAAGCCAAAAGAATAAAAGATGGACAATCTATTTAGCAATCGCAAGCGCTTCTATTTTGCTTTTATATTTTATTGCCGATTTGACAACTTTTAGCTTTACGCTTGCGATTGCTTCAATAATTACTTTAATATATGGAATTATCACTCCTATTTTAATGATTGTTATTCATAAAAATGTAGATTTTTTGGGTGATATTGTTCTTTCGTTCGAATCAAAAACCATTGTAGGCACTATATTGCACTTATACCATAATGCTAATTATCCCGTGGCAATTGTTATTTTGCTATTTTCTGTCATCACACCGCTGCTTAAAAGTTTTAGTATGCTCTCTGTTTTAATATGGAAAAAATTTCATATTGCTAAAAAAATGGTTGCTTTTTTTAAACATTTAGGAAAGTGGTCAATGATAGATGTTTTTGTAGTCTCTTTGCTTCTTGTATATTTAAGCGCAGGCAGCAGCGAAAATAGTTACTCACAAATAGAAAGCGGATTGTATATTTTCCTAATTTATGTAATTTTATCTATTTTAACTTCGATTAATGTAGATAAATTACTTAAAGAGAGTAACCGCATTAATTAAAAGCAGTTACTTCTTTATTATAAATATTAGATTGTAAACTATTTTGATTTATAACAAATTGTTCTTTTATGACTTCTGAAAAAAGTTCTAAATTTTCACTTAAAACATCACTTATCAACATAAAATTAGCATCTGTTACATTTTTAATGCCATACATATTAACAAACATTTTTCTATCTTCAAACATTTGATTTAAAAAAGAATCAACTATATTATTTTGCATAATTTCCCTTTTGATTACAATATGCTATTTCCTAATAGCGAGTGTTATTATAACAAATAAATGTTAATTTAAAAACATATTTTACACATTTTAGATAAAAATAGTAATTTTTTTTGTAAAAAAATTTACTATCATAATGTAATACTATAATAATTTAACCATAAGATAAATTATATTTATTAAAAATATATCGATTTTATGGTATTATTTTTAATCAAAAGCTTTAAAAGCCCGATTTTATGGGACATTTGAGAAAAATATAAGATTGACAAAATTGTAAACCCTGTAAATTTGTAAATAATGTGGAAAATATATGTAAAAAGAATTTGTTGCAGTGAATTATGCAGGTTTATTTACCCGCATTTTTTCTATCTCTTATAGCTCTTCTTCTATCTATGGCATTTAAATGTTTTTTTCTGATTCTAATATTTAAAGGAGTAATTTCTATTAATTCGTCATCTTCTATCCACTCCATAGCGTTTTCTAAACTCATAACCCTAGGAGGCACTAACTTTATTGCATCTTCCGAACCGGCAGAGCGCATATTTGTTAATTGCTTGCCTTTTAGCGGATTGACTTCTAAATCCCCGGGTCTGGCGCTTTCGCCAATTACCATACCGTCGTAAACTTTATCTTGCGGTTTAATAAAAAGCGTTCCTCTAGCCTGCAAATTATAAAGAGAAAATGCAACAGCCTCTCCATTATCCATAGAAACCAAAGCCCCCTGTGTTCTGCTCTCTACAGTTCCGCTGTATGGGCGGTATTCTATAAATGAGTGGTTCATTACCCCTTCGCCTTTGGTATCGGTTAAAAATTCGCTTCTAAAACCGATTAACCCGCGCGCAGGAATTTCAAATTCAAGCCTTACTGTTCCGTCAGGCATAGGGGTAAGCGAAGTCATTTCGGCTTTTCTTTTACCGAGTTTTTCTATTACAACACCTTGGAACTCTTCGGGCACATCAATTACTAGGTGTTCAAAAGGCTCCATTTTTACGCCGTTTTCTTCTTTTACAACAACTTCGGGGCGCGCTAGTAAAAATTCAAACCCTTCACGGCGCATATTTTCTGCCAAAATTCCAATTTGCAACTCACCGCGCCCGCTGACTTTAAAGCTTGCATCGCCAAGCGGTTCCATTTTCATTGCGATATTTGTTTCCATCTCTTTTTCTAAACGCTCTCTAAGTTTGTTAGAAGTTACATGCTTGCCCTCGGTTCCAGCAAGCGGTCCGTCATTTACGCTAAAAATAACAGAAAGGGTAGGCTCTTCAATATGCATAGGGTCAAGCGCCACAGGATTTGCCTTGTCTGCAACCGTATCTCCCACATCAATATCGCTAAAGCCTGCAATTGCTACAATATCTCCCGCTTCTGCTTCGTTTATTTCGATTCTTTCAAGCCCTTTAAAGCCAATCAATTTACTTACGCGCGAAACTGTTTTACTGCCGTTTGATTTAAGCAGAGCATACTCATCGCCTTTTTTAATTGAGCCGTTGAAAATTCTGCAAATTCCTATGCGTCCTACGAAGTTGTCGCTGTCAAGCGTAAACACCTGCGCTTGGGCAGGATTTTCTTTTGAGCCTTTTGGATACGGCACATATTCTAAAATAGCTTCAAAAAGCGGAGTCATATCTCTGTTTTCATCTTCTAAGTTCCATTTTGCATAACCGTCTCTTGCTGCTGCATAAAGCACAGGAAATTCAAGCTGCTCTTCATTTGCATCTAGCGCAACCAAAAGGTCGAAAACTTCATCCAAAACTCTGTCTGGCTCTGCGCCGTCTTTATCTATTTTATTAATAACAACAATCGGCACAAGCCCAAGAGAAATCGCCTTTTTGAGCACAAATTTTGTCTGAGGCATAACCCCCTCTTGAGCATCCACAAGAAGCAAAACGCTGTCAACCATTTTTAAAACGCGCTCAACTTCGCCCCCAAAATCGGCGTGTCCTGGAGTATCGATAATATTAATTTTATGCTCGCCGTAAGTAATAGCCGTATTTTTAGAAAGGATTGTTATACCTCTCTCTTTCTCTATATCGTTACTGTCCATTACGCGCTCTTCAACCTCTTGATGAGCCGCAAATGTCCCGCTTTGTTGTAAAAGCTGATCGACTAAAGTTGTTTTACCGTGATCAACGTGCGCAATAACCGCAATATTTTTAATTTTTTGCATTAATT
>JALWKP010000155.1 GCA_027081355.1 Campylobacteraceae bacterium | reverse complement strand
TTAGCCTAATATTTGCAAATTGAAGGAACATTTTAAATGTCCTATTATTTTTTAAAAAGTAGCAAAATGGGACATTTTGAGCCAAAAAGTTAATTCTTTTGTATAATATAACTATTGCTTATGTCCTTTTAGGTGGCTATACCGTTATTAATGGACATTAAGTGTTCCTTGATTTGTAAAATCCTGACAATAACGGACATTTTGTTGAATTTTGTTCTATAAAAAATAAAAGTGTGATTATGCTAAAAAAGAAACGCTCTTGACAAAAGTTATCAAATATGATAACATAACATATGAGTTGGACAATTGTGTTTTTTGATAAAAAAGTAGAAGAAGAAGCTCTTTCTTTGCCTCCAAAGATTTTAGCAAAAATGCTGCATATATTTGAATTGATAGAAGTGGCAGGCGCACAGTTGGGGGAACCTTATACAAAACCGCTTAATAATGGTTTATTTGAAGTGCGCGCAAAAGGAAAAGAGGGGATAGGAAGGAGCATTTATTGTTATCAAAAAGGACAAAAAATTATAATACTGCACACTTTTGTAAAGAAGGATCAAAAAACACCGAAAAAAGAGCTTGAAATTGCTTTAAAACGCAAAAAGGAGATAGACAATGCAAACTGCTAAAAGACCTGCATTTGCAGATTTTAAGAAAAAAGCATTGCAAAATAAAGAGGTTAAAAAAGAGTATGATGCTTTAAAGCCTCTTTTTACAATTAAAAAAGCTTTGGTATTAGCCCGTTTAGAAAAGGGTTTTACTCAAGATGAAATTGCTAAAAAAATAGGGACTTCCAAATCTAATATTTCAAGATTGGAAAGTTTAAATAATAACTATATGCCAAACCTTGCAACATTAATTAAATATGCCGAAGCACTTGGAAAAAAGCTTGAGGTAGGTTTAAGATAATATACAATTAAATTACCAATAAACTGCCAACTTTGATAACAAAGTTAGTATTGCAATACCAACTTTTGTTCCAAAAAGAGTAATGTATTACCTGTTGCAATTCTTGTCAAACAGTTAATGTGATATAAAGATTAATCATAGAGATAAGACTTGACAGCTAAAATTTAAAATGCACTTAAAATAATTTTAAACTCTGCTTTGAAAACTTGCCTTTTTGTAAAATATATAAGCATAGTTATGTAAATTACAAACCTATCTTATTAGATAATGAATATAATAACGCAAAAGGTTTAAAAGGATCGGTTTTGCAAACAGTATTAAAAATAATAAAAGAGAATTCTAAAAATTTAAATAGCGAATTTAAACGCCTTTTTCACGGGCGGGGGAAGTGTTTTGAGGGGTTTGAGGATATTACAGTTGATTCGATAAATAATATACTTTTTGTGCAGGTTTACAAAGAGATTGGGTATAAAGATAAGCTTTTGAGCGCTTTGCAAGAGTATATAAAAACTAGCCCTCATGATACTTTGCTTTTTAAAAGCAGGTATGATAATAAGTTGGAAGTTGTAAGCGGGAAGCTGGAAGAAGAGAATTTTGCTGTTGAAAACGGTATGAAGTTTTTGCTTGATTTTACAAACCAAAATATCGGGTATTTTGGCGATATGAAAAACGGCAGGGCTTTTGTGGAGAGTGTGGCAGAGGGTAAAAAGGTTTTAAATCTTTTTGCTTACAGCTGCGGGTTTAGCCTTTTTGCAAAAAGGGGAGGTGCAAGCCGTGTTATTAATGTAGATATGAGTAAAGGGGCGCTTGCTAGGGGAATGAAAAACCATACTATTAACGGCTTGGCAAAAGGGGTGTCGTATTGGCATTTGGATATTTTAAAGTCGTTTCCTAAATTAAAGCGCGAAGCCCCGTATGATATTATTATTTTAGACCCGCCTACATTTCAAAGAGGCAGTTTTGAAATAGAGAAAGATTACGAAAAAATCGTAAAAAAACTGCCATCTCTTTTAGCAGAAGATGGCTTGGTAATCAGCGCTTTAAATACGCCCTATTTAGATTATGGGTTTTTGGATGATTTGTATAAAAAACATACAGATTTTGTAAAAATAAAAGAGATAGAACCTGTTAGAGAGTATTGTAATAAAGAGCCTAAAGAGGGGCTTAAGATTGCGGTTTATAGGGGTTAGAGATGAGGTTTGAGATTTGAGGATTTTGGATACAGGATATGGGGTGTAGGATGCAGGATGTAGGGGGCGACCTGTGTGTCGCCCCGATTGTTTGAATTGAATGTTACAATTGCAATTTGAACTAACGGGTCAACACATAGGTTGACCTCTATAAATTAAAAAATAAACAGTATATAGGTGACTATATTTTCTTAATTTCTTCTTTAATAATCTGTTTGAGTTTTTCTGTTAAAATGCTGCTCTGTTCAGTTTTTGAATAAATAGTAACTAAATAGAGCGTATCTTCGGTTTTGTAATAGGTAATAACTCTAAATCCTCCGCTTTTTCCTGCGGGGATTGAGGAGAGTTGATTAACCAAGTCAGTTAAATCATTTTTAATTTTAGGAAATTTCTTTTTTAATCTTTTGACATCTTTTTCGAATCTTGGGATTGTTTCGATTTTATAATTCATTTAAAAACTCTTGAACAGGTCTTGAGCTTAATTTGCCCTGTTTTATAAGTTCTATTTCTTGCAATCCTTCTTTGAAATTTTTGATGATTTCATCATCTTTATTGTCAATTTTTATTATTTCTACTCCGTCGTTTTTAAAACGCTCCAGCATCCATAAAACTTTTTGCGCTACCGTATCGTTTTGAAAATTTATAGTTATTTGCATAATGTATTCCTTTTTTGCAGGATTTAATTATTATAACAAAATTAAGCTGATTTTACAAATTAAAAAATAATCCAAATCAAAGCGCTGTTATGGTATCTTTAGTATTAAAAAAGACAAAGTAATATAAGGTTTATCGGTGGAAAAGAAAATTCAAGAGTATTCGAGTGCTGGGTTTACGCTTAAGCCTAATGCGCCGGAGTTGAAGCAGACTTTTTTGGATATTAAGAAAAAATTTGAAGATTACGGTATAAAAGTATATATAGGAAAGCGCTCTGCCAAAATGATAGGTTTGGAGGGGATTGATTTTAAAGAGATGTGCAAAGTGTGTGATTTTTTTGTTTCGCTTGGGGGTGACGGAACGCTGCTTTCGCTTGTGCGCAGAAGTTATAAATACAATAAGCCTGTTGCGGGGATAAATGCAGGTAATTTGGGATTTTTGGCTGATGTAACTATTTCGGAAACAGAAAATTTTTTAAAGCAGTTAAAAAGCGGCGAGTGCAGAATTGATGAGCGGATGATGATAAGCGGGCGTATTGAGGGTATAAATAAAGAAATAAATTTTTATGCGTTTAATGATGTTGTAGTTACGCGCGATACTGTTTCTAAAATGGCGACGATAGAAACTTGCGTAGAGGGGGAGATTATAAATAAATACCGCGGAGACGGGCTTATTATCTCTACGCCTACGGGCTCTACGGCTTATAATTTAGCTGCAGACGGTCCGGTGATGTATCCGCTGACTAAAGCATTTATTTTAACGCCGATTTGTCCGCACTCTTTAACTCAGCGCCCGCTTGTAATGCCGGCTGATTTTACGATAAATATTAAAACGCCCGATAAGAAGCTTTTAGTTGTAATAGACGGGCAGGACAGTTACGAATTGGATAAAGACGATGTGCTCGAAATTAAAGGTGCAGACAAAAGCGCTAAACTTTTGCACAGAAAAGAGCGCAATTACTTTAGGGTTTTAAGAGATAAACTTTCGTGGGGAGAAGAGTAAATGCTGCAAAGAGCGCTTATTAAAGAGCTTTTGGGATTTGGTTTAATAGATATAGAATTTAGCAAGGGGTTAAATATTATAACAGGTCCAAGCGGGGCGGGTAAATCGGTGTTTATCGGCTCTATGCTTGCAAATTTCGGTCTTGGGACTCAAGAGGCTAAGCTTTGCGAAATAGAGGTAAAAAAGCCTGCAGATTTAGACAGCGAACTGTATGAGCTTGAAGATGAAATTGTTATAAAAGCGATAAAAAAAGACAGGGCGCGTTTTTTTATAGACGGGCAGAATATTTCCAAAAAGGCGCTAAAAGAGATGTTTAGCCCTTATGTTTCTTACATTAGCGTGCGTGATAAAAGCGGGTTTGAGAGTGAGAATCTGCTTGGGATTGTGGATTCTTTTGCTTCAAAAGATAATAGTTTTGCCAAAAAGCTTGCTAGTTACGGGGAGCTTTTTGCCGAGTATCAGCAAAAATTGGGCGAGCTTAATGTGATTAAGCAAAAGATTAAAGAGTCTAACGAGAGGGTTGAGTTTTTAAAATTTGAAATAGATAAAATTAAAAATCTTAACCCCAAAGAGGGGGAATACGAAGAGCTTTTAACCGTTAAAAAGCAGCTTTCTAAAATTGATAAAATTAACGAAATAGCCCAAAATATCGAGCCTATTTTTGCTTACGAAGATGAAGTGGGCGAACTGTTTGCACTGCTTGATAAAGAGAGTTCTTACTTTAGCGATGCGATGAATCAGCTGCGAAGCGATATGGAAGATATAGAAGCTTTAAGCGAAGAGCTTAGTGAAGTCGATATAGAAAGCGTGCTAAACCGTTTAGAAGAGCTGAACAGTTTGATTAAGCGTTTCGGCTCTATTGGCAAAGCTTTGGAATTTTTGCGCGAAAAGGAGCAGGAGCTTGCATCTTTTGAGACTATTAACGAAGATTTAAGCCATTTAGAAGAGTTTATAAGTAAGAGAGAAAAAGAGCTTTTGAAATTGGCTAAAGGGATTTCTGCAGCGCGAAAAAAAGCAGCTTTAGAGATAGAAAAAGAGATTGCGCACTATTTGCAAGAGTTAAAACTGCCAAAAATCGTGTTTGAATTTGAAGAGTGCGGGCTGTATGAGCATGGGATAGACAGGCTTTCTGTTTCGATGCAGGGTGCTAAAATAGAGCAGTTAAGCGGCGGTGAATTTAACAGGGTAAGGCTGGCGCTGCTTACGGTGAGTGCGCAGACAAGTGCAAAAGAGGGCGTGATTATTTTGGATGAAATAGATGCAAATGTAAGCGGAGATGAATCGATTGCGATTGCAAATATGATAAGCCGTCTATCGCAAAGCTACCAAATTTTCGCAATATCGCACCAAGCACATTTAAGTTCTAAAGCCAATATGCACTTTTTGGTTACAAAAAATAAAAATGGCAGCTATATAAAGGCGCTTAATAAAGAAGAGAGAGTAAAAGAGATAGCAAGAATAGTAGGCGGCGAGAATTTTAATAAAGAGTCGCTGGAGTTTGCTAAGAAAATTGTGATTAGTAATTAGTTATTAGTAATTAGTTATTAGTAATTAGTTATTGGTTATTGGTTATTGGTTATTGGTTATTGGTTATTGGTTATTGGTGGGTTGTAGGGGCAGGTCTTGTGCCTGCCCTTTTGGTTTTGATTGAAAATAATTTAAATACTTAGCTTTAAAGTCGAGAGGAGAATAATGATAATAGATACACATTGCCATTTGGATGATAATAGATATAACGAAGATTTAGATGAGGTTTTACATAGGGCAAAAGAGGCTGGGGTTGAGCGTTTTGTTATTCCAGGAGCTGACCCGCAGACTTTGGCTTGTGCGGTTGAGTTGGCTAAGAGTTATGATGAAATATATTTTGCGGTGGGGGTGCATCCTTATGATGCGAAAAATTACGACAGAGAATTTTTAGAAAAATATATAACCCATCCAAAATGCGTTGCGGTTGGAGAGTGCGGGCTTGATTATTACCGTTTGCCAAAAGATGAGAATGAAAAAGCAGCAGAGAAAAAGCTGCAAAAAGAGGTGTTTATAGACCAGATAGATTTAGCTAATACTTACAGTAAACCGCTTATCGTGCATATTCGCGAGGCTAGTTTGGATTCTAAAAATCTTTTAAAAGAACACGCAAAAGTCGGAGGTGTGCTGCACTGCTATAACGCCAACGAGGGGCTTTTGGAAATGGCTGATAGAGGCTTTTACTTTGGAATCGGCGGGGTGCTTACTTTTAAAAATGCGAAAAAACTTGTAGAGGTTTATCCTAAAATCCCGCTTGATAAACTGGTTGTAGAAACCGACGCTCCGTATTTAACGCCGCATCCGCACAGAGGCAAACGAAATGAACCCGCATATTGCCGTTTGGTTTTGGAAAAGATGAGTGAACTTAGCAATATAGATTTAAAAGAGATGGAAAATATAGTTTTACAAAACAGCCTAAAACTCTTTACTTTAAGCTAGAAAAGTTAAAATTATTTAATATAAACTTTTGGCTTATTAGGATTATGAATGAAAATTAGATATTTTTTATTAATAGCAGTTTTATTTTTTATAAATGGATGCAGCACGGGGAGTTTAAGCAGTTTGAATCCTTTTTCGTCTTCGACTCCATACTATATAGAAGGTGAAGATATAGAGCCTGATACCACTGTAAGAAGCGGAAATAAACCTATAAGATATAAAAACGGAGGATATACAAGTCCGGCAAGATTTAAAGCAACCATGAAAACATACTGTGTAGGCGGCAAAGTGTATAATCCAACTTATGTATCCGTGGGTGATACGATGACAGGTATTGCAAGCTGGTATGGTCCTAATTTCCACGGTTTGCAAACAAGCAACGGCGAAACATACAATATGTATGATAAAACCGTAGCTCATAAAACCTGGCCTATGGATACGATGGTTAAAATTACTAATTTAGATAACGGCAAAAGCACAATTGCGCGTATTAACGACAGGGGTCCTTTTGTTCCGGGCAGGATTGTGGATTGCTCATATGCTGTTGCAAAAGATATAGGTATTGACAAGAAGGGCACTTGCAGGGTAAAATTGGAGGTTGTCGGTTTTGCGGGTAAAATTTACCATGCTAGCAGCGGCAAACCTAAACCTAGAGTTAAGCTTACGAATTTTGGTGTTCAAGTGGGCGCATTTGCGGTTATGGCTAATGCCGAAAATGCTAAGAAAAAGTATGAAAGTTTAATTTGCAGCAAATTGCGTGTTGAGATTAAGCCTAGAGAGACACATAAAGGCAAGTTAAATACCGTTGTTGTAATGGGATTTGGTTCTCGTGACGAGGCGCAAGACTTTATTGACAATAACAATATTCCGGGTGCATTTATTTTAAGGAATTAAAAATGGTTAGCAAAAGCAGAAAAACAAAAGAGACAGATATTACCGTAGAATTGGAACTTTACGGAAAAGGCGAAGCGGATATCGATACAGGCATAGGTTTTTTTGACCATATGCTAGATGCATTTGCAAGACACTCTTTAATTAATTTAAAAGTGCGCTGCAGAGGCGATTTGCACATAGATGCGCATCATAGTGTAGAGGATGTCGGCATTGTGCTTGGGCAGGCATTGGGCGAAGCTGTTTATCCTGCTAAAGGAATAGAGCGTTACGGCAATGCAACGGTTGTTATGGATGAAGCGAGCGTAAGCTGCGATATTGACCTTTCTAACAGAGCTTATTTAGTTTATGATTTACCGCTAGATGGCGCTATTAACGGTTTTGATTTGGAACTTGCAGAAGAGTTTTTTAAATCGGTGGCGTTTAATATGCCTTTGAATCTGCACCTTACTTTTAACCGCGGAACAAACCGCCACCATATAGCAGAAGCAGCATTTAAAGCATTTGCGGTTGCTTTGCGCCGAGCGGTTGCAAAAAATGAGAGAATAGAAGTGCCTAGCACAAAAGGCGTATTGTGATAAAATTGCTTATTTTAGATGTTGATGGCACAATGACCAATGGTAAAATTACTTACGGCAATAACGGTGAAGAGTTAAAAAGTTTTTGCGTAAAAGACGGCTTGGCGATTGCAAGCTGGATAAGGCTGGGGCGCGAAGTTGCGATAATTACGGGCAGAGAGTCTAAAATTGTAGAAAAAAGAGCAAAAGAGCTTGGAATTAAACATTTTTACCAAAAGATAAAGCAAAAAGATAAAAAAGCCAAAGAGATACTTAAAGAGTTAAACATAGGCTGGGAAAATGTTGCCGCAATAGGAGATGATTTGAATGATTATTCTATGCTAAAAAGAGCAAGCTTGTCTTTTGTGCCAAGTAATGGATATGAGTATTTAAAAAATAAAGTAAGCGTAGTCTTAAATACCAAAGGCGGCGAAGGTGCTGTTAGGGAAATGATAGAGTATCTTCTTAAAAAAGAAGGTATTTATGAGGAGTTTTTGGATTTATGGGAAGCAAAATAGAGTATATTTTAATAGCTGCAATTGCCTTTGTTTCTCTTCTTCCTTTGGGAATAAAGATAAGCAATAAGAGTTTAGCGCCTAAAAAGCTGAAACAAAAAAGCAGCGAAATTAATAATTTTACGGAATTTGAAATAAACTCTACAAATTTGCAGCATACTTTAAAAGCAAAAAGCGCTGAAGAGATTAATGAAAAGTGGTATTTAAAAGAGCCTAATGTTACTACTGATAAAATCAAAAGCTTAAGTTCCAAACGCTCCATTGCAGATAGTAATAAAATTGAATTTTTCGATAAAGTGGTTGCCAAAAAAGTTGATGGAACTATTTATAGAAGCGAGCATGCAATTTATGATTTAAAAAAGAAAAAGCTGGATACCCCGAAAAAATTTACAATCAAAAGGGGAAGTGATATTGTAAGAGGCGTTAATTTGCAATATGATGTTAAAAGCAAGGTAACAAGAGCTAAAGATGTTAATGGAACATTTAAATTAAAAGAGAAGAAGTAGGGGTGAGGAGTGAGGATTTAGGGTTGAGAAGATAGGGGTAGCCCTTGTGGTCACTCTAGTATTGTTCTTTTACAGTTGAATATTCCTTAAATCTATTTCCTCAGTGCTCAAACCTCAGTTCTTAATGCTTAAACCTCAAACCTCAATCCTAATTTTTATAATGATTTACTTATAAACAAAGTTTCTTAGAGTATAATATCTTTTAAAAACAGTTAGGAATATTTATGAAATTTATTTTTACTTTTCTGATTTTTTGCACGGTTTTTTTGTTTGCGGGTAATTTGGAAATAACTTCTAATGATTTCTTTTATAAAGATGGTGAGAATAAGGCTCAATTTAGCGGAAATGTTGTGGCTAAAAAGGATGCCAGTATTATAAAAGCAGATAAATTAACCGTTTTTTTAGATGAAAAAAACGAAGCTAAAAAATATAAAGCAACAGGAAATGTTGATTTTGAAATTAAAACCGATAAAAAAGATATTAAAGGCAAGTGTGATATTTTAGTTTATTTTCCAGATGAAGACAGGTATATTTTAACTGGAAATGTTTTTTTGAATGATATTTTAAATAAACGAAAAGTTTTTGGAGACGAGGTAATTTTAGATAATAAAAAAGGTGAGAGTTATGCAAAAAGCAGCAGTAAACAGCCTGTTAAATTTATTTTTAAGGTAAAGAGTAAAAAGTAAATGCAAAAAGAGTATCCAAAAATTGTAAAAGCTGAATTTGTTAAATCGGCTCAAAGTATTAGAGACAGTGTTGATGAGAGCCGAAGCGAAGTTGTTTTTATGGGGCGTTCTAATGTCGGCAAAAGCTCTACGATAAATTTGCTGACTAACAGAAAAGCTTTGGCAAAAAGTTCTGCAACGCCGGGGAAAACGCAGCTTATTAACTTTTTTGATATTGAGTATCTGTATAATCAAAACCGTTATCCGCTCTATTTTGTGGATTTGCCGGGCTTTGGCTATGCAAAAGTTTCTAAAAGCACAAAAGAGATTTGGCAGAAAAATCTGCTTGAATTTATTAAGCACAGAGTTGCAATCAGGCTCTTTATACATTTGCGCGATGCAAGGCATCCAAGAACCGAAATAGATAATAGAGTTGAAGAGTTTTTAAAAAACAATTTACGAGATGACCAAAAACTTTTAACCGTTTTTACCAAGGGCGACAAGTTAAAGCAAAAAGAGATGGCGAAATTAAAGCGGGATTATCCAGGCTCTATTGTAATTTCAAATTTAAAAAAGACGGGACAAGAGAGGGTGCACAAAGAGATTTTAAATTATATTTTCGGGGTGGAATTTGATTGAATTAAGAAAAGCAACTTTAAAAGATATACCTAAAATGCAAAAAATGGTTCTTAAAGAGATAAAAGATGGAATAATTTTAAAACGGAGCAACGATGAGGTTGCTACAAATATAAGAAGTTACATTTTAGCTTTTGAAAACGGCGAACTTTTGGGTTACGGAGCGCTTCATATCCATTCGCCTAAATTGTCAGAATTTAGAAGTTTTATTGTCCGCGAAGATGCAAGAGGCAAAGGAATAGGCAAACAGATACTTGAGTATTGCAAAAAAGAGGCAAAAGAGTTGGGCGCAGAAGAGATTTTGGTTTTAACTTATATTCCCGAATTTTTTAAAAAAGCGGGATTTAAAGAGATAGAAAAAGAGAAAATTCCAGAACATAAAATTTGGCTGGATTGTGTTAAATGTATTCATTTTCCGGTATGTAATGAAGTGTCTTTAATTTATAAAGTTTAGGGAAGGCAAGTGGATAAGGTAGTAAAAAGTTTAAAATTTTTATTAATCGTAGCTTTGGTTGTATTTTATCCAATGCTAATTTCTATATATGTTACATTGCCTTTATTTGTAGGGTTTTCCGGGCTTGTTTTGGTTTTGGGGTTGGAGAAAGAGAGATATGACTATATAGTATATGCATTGCTTTATATGTTTAGTTTGGAATTAAATTTATCTTTGCCTTTAATTTTAATGCCAATATCTACACTTATTTTTTATTTTTTTATTAAGCATAAATTGGCATATATAAAACTTTGCAAAAAGTGTGTTTATGTTGCAACTGTGCTTTTGATTAATTTTATCTATTTTGTGCTTTTGGGGGGATACGATTTTATAACAGACCAAAGCAGTGTAAATTATGACCATTTATTGATATTTTCATTTATTTATGACATTATTGCGGCGGTGGTTGTATGAAATATAAATTAATTATTCTGCTTATGATTGTCATATGGGTTCTTATGATTAACAGGCTTTATAATATAAGTATAAAATCGAATTTTTATTACGAGAGATTGGCAAAAGAAAATGTTGAGCAGTCAAGTAAAATTAAACCGACTAGAGGGGAGATTTTAGATAGGGAAAATAATCTTTTGGCAAGCAATAAAATAGGTTTTTCTTTAGCTATTAAACCTAGGTTAAAAATAAACAGCAAGCAGTTTAATGAAATTTTAGCACTTATTAAAAAATCTTTTAGCAATATTGATATAGATTTGTTAAAAAAGGTTTATAAAAAGAAAAATTCTCCTTATAATCATAAATATATTCAGGTAATTGATTTTATTCCTTATGAAGACATGTTAAGGGTTTATCCTGTATTGAGTTTAAACAGTGATATAAAAATAGATGCTGCAACAAAGCGGTATTATCCTTACGGCAAATATATGGCTCATATTATCGGATATATCGGAAAAGCAAATCAAAAAGATATAAAAAAAGATGAAATTGTTAAAATTGTAGGAAAGGTTGGAAAAGCCGGATTAGAGAAATATTACAATAAAGTTTTGCAAGGGGAACCGGGTGAAAGGGTTGTGAAAGTCAATGCTTATAATAAAGAGTTAAAGGTTTTAAAATATATTCCCCCAAAAGGAAATAGAAATTTAAAATTAAGCGTAGATGCGCATTTGCAAAAATTTATTTATGATACTTTAGAAGATGAAAACCGCTCAGCTGTTGTAATAGTTATGAAGACAAGCGGAGAAATTTTAGCAGCTGTGAGCACACCTAGTTATGACCCGAATCTTTTTGTTGATGGAATCAGTTCTAAAGATTGGAAAAAAATACAAAATAATTTAGAGCATCCTTTTACAAATAAACTGGTTCATGCGCTTTATCCTCCGGGTTCTACCATAAAAATGGGCGATGCTTTGGCGGTATCTAAGGTTGCAGGAAATTATATATTAAAACATGAGTTTTGCAGAGGTTATATTCATATAGGCAAGAGCAAGCACAAATTCAGATGCTGGTCTCATTGGGGACATGGGGATGTAGATTTAAGAAAGGCAATTAGAGAAAGCTGCGATGTTTTCTTTTATGATAAGGCTTTGGGCATTGGCATAGATAATTTATCAAAAGGTTTAAATTCTATTGGCTTAGGGGTAAGAACAGGTGTGGATTTGCCTCGTGAATATAAAGGCGTAGTGCCGACTAAAGAGTGGAAGCAAAAAAGATATAAACAGCCTTGGTATAAGGGAGAAACTGCTATTGCAGCTATTGGACAGGGATATACCAATGTATCTGTTATGCAAATTGCAAGATATACGGCTTTTTTAGCAACAGGATATTTGGTTACTCCTCATTTTGCTACGCAAATTGACGGCAAGCCATATGTTGAGAAGTCAAAAAAAGTTTGGTTTGACCCTAATATTTTTAATATTGTCCGAAGCGGTATGTATGATGTTTGCAATAATAGAAGAGGAACAGCTTACAGAGCGCTTCATAAAATGCCGATAGTTATTGCAGGCAAAACAGGAACGGCGCAAGTGACTTCTATTTCGCAAGATGTTAAACGAAGGGCTAAAGAGAGTGAATTGGAATATTTTCACCGCTCTCACGCTTGGCTGACAACATTTGCACCGTTTAACGACCCTAAATATGTAGTTACCGTTTTGGTTGAGCACGGCGGGCACGGCGGAAGCACAGCAGGACCCATTGCAGCAAAAATTTACAGGTGGATGTATCAAAAAGGCTATTTTGGAGAAATGATTACACCGAGGCTGCTTAAAGATATTTATTGATTGGTAGTTAGTGAATAGTGATTAGTGAATAGTGAATAGTGAATAGTGATTTGCGAAAAAACGAATCACCAATCACCAATCACTAATCACTAATCACTTACATCTCTTCAAACTTTCCTATTTCTCTATTTTTTATAACCTTGTTAAAAATATCAACAGTTCCGTTCATAGAGATGTATATGCCGTTTTTTGCATTCTTTATAAACCCCAAAGCCATAGCCAAATTGGCTGTCGCTTCTATGGGGTTTATGCTGAAAGGAACCATTGCACCGCAGAAAACTATACATTTTTGAATATTTTTTTCAGACAGATATTTTGCACTTAAATCCATTGTATCGGTGCCGTGGATAATAACAATTTTTTCGTAATTGCAGTTTTTTACATATTTAAAAAGTTCTTCTCTGTCTAAATTGGTAAAATCTAAAGAGTCTTTGTTTATGACAGTGTCAAATTTATAATCGCTTAGCCAATGTTTTTGAATAGATTTAACGGCGCTATTTTTTGCATCTATATCTAAGTTTCCTGTTTTTGGATTATAGATTTTATTAAAAGTTCCGCCTGTTGAGAGAATTAATGTATTATTCATTGCAAACCTTTGTAATATTTATAGATTTAGAGATAAAATTATGTTAAAATAGCAAAAAAAATTTTAAGGGTTACTTATGTTTATGAAAGGTAAAAAAGGTGTTGTCTTAGGTATTGCTAATAAAAAATCTATCGCTTACGGCATTGCAAAAGCGTGCAAAGAGCAAGGAGCCGAGCTTGCTATTACATATTTGAATGAGAGATTTCAAAAAAAATTAGCACCTATTGCTAAAGAGCTTGGGTGTGAAGAGAGGCTATACCCTTGCGATGTAACTAAACCTGAAGAGATAGAAGCGCTTAAAGCGTCGCTGGAGAAAGATTTCGGCAAAATCGATTTTATTGTCCACTCTATCGCTTTTGCTCCAAAAGAGGGGCTTAGCGGCAGATTTGTAGATATTTCCAAAGATGCATTCAGTGTTGCTATGGAAATTTCTGTTTACTCTTTGATTGAAGTTACTCAAAAATTAAAACCGATTTTAAGCGAAAACTCTTCTGTATTAACTTTGAGTTATTACGGCGGTGTTAAGTATATTCCAAATTACAACCTAATGGGTGTTGCAAAAGCTGCGCTTGAGATGAGCGTTAAATATTTAGCTGAAGATTTAGGAAAAGACGGAATTAGAGTCAATGCAATAAGCGCAGGTCCTATTAAAACTTTGGCAGCTGCGGGAATCGGGGATTTTGGCTTTATGTTAAAATGGAATGCTGCACACTCTCCGCTTAAGAAAAATGTTACAATTGATGAGGTCGGCAACAGCGGAATGTATCTGTTAAGCGATTTAAGCAGCGCAGTTACAGGCGAAATTCATTATGTGGATAACGGCTTTAATATTATGGGAATGCCGGCTGTAAAATTTGATGAAAACGGTAAACCTACAATTGCTTGGAACGGAGAGTGAGTTTTAATTGATAATTGATAATTGATAATGGATAATGGATAATTGGAGGGTGAAGAGTTTGTAAATTAACTCTTCTGCCTTCTTCCTTCATCCTTCTACCTTATATTGCAACAAGTCTAAATAACTTTTAAGTATATTTTAGGTAGTATTGCGAACATTTTTAGGGGTGCAACTCCTAATATACGCACAATTTTTTTAAGGAACAGGCAATGAAAAGAACATATCAACCGCACAATACGCCTCGCAAAAGAACTCACGGTTTTAGAGCGAGAATGAAAACTAAAAACGGAAGAAAAGTAATCAATGCAAGACGCGCTAAAGGTAGAAAGAGATTAGCCGCGTAAGAGATTTTAAAAGTTTAAACTCATCTAAAGAGTTTAACAGAATTTACTCTGAGCCGACACACTGTTGGCATACGGAGTGGTTCGTGCTTTTCTATAAAGAAGCAGACAGTAAAGAGTTTGCATTTGTGGCTAGCAAAAAGGTAGGGAATGCAGTTGCTAGAAACAGGGCAAAAAGATTATTAAAAGCTCACTTTATTCAAAATTCTTCAAAACTTAAAAACGGTAAATATATTTTTGTGGCAAAAAAGCCTATTTTAAACAGCGATTTTAAAAAAATAGCAAAAACATTTAAATATATTTATAGAAAACTTAAATTAGTGATTAGTGATTAGTGATTAGTGATTAGTGATTAGTGTTAGTAAATACACAAATAATCAATATCTTAATACAGCAAAATAGTTAAGTTTGGTAATCTTTAAAAAATTTTTTTTATATAATTTTTAATAAACCTATATAATAGTTCCTCTTTAGTCATATTTGGGTATAATTCTATTTGTTTTAAAATATTTTTGAAAAGGTTTTGTTTTGGAAAATGCGGATATGAATAAGAGGTTGCTTTTGGCATTAGTTTTATCGGCTTTGGTTTTAGCAGGATTTAGCTATTTAATGCCTAAAAAAGCATTTAATTCGGAGGGGAATAAGACAGAGGCTGTTGCTAAAACAGCAAAAGATAGTGCTCCAAAAGCGCCTATGGCAGAGCACAAAAAGGTGCAAGAAATGAATAAAGCTGCACCTGTAACGGAAAAGAAAAAAGCAAAAATTATTGCTACGGTTCAAACAAAAAAATACACACTTAAAATAGATTCGTTAGGAAGAATAGACAGTGTTGTTTTAAAAGAGAAAAAGTATAAAACTGCAGATAACAAACCATTGGATTTAATCAATAAAAATACAGTTAAGCCATTGGAAGTAAGATTTAAAAACGGTGAATTAAACAATTTGGCTTTTAAAACAGACTATACTGCAAATGCAAGCGAAGTGGATGCAACAAACGGCAGTAAAGAATTAATTTTAGAGCAAAATTTAGGTTCTGTAAAATTGAAAAAAATTATTAAATTTTACCCTGAAGGAAATTATGATTTAAAAATAGAAGCCGGCAATAAGGAGTATTATATTACACCGGGCTTTAGACCTACAGCAGACAAAAGCAGGTATTTGGTTGTAAGAGGTGTGCTAATTTACAATTCAGACGGAATTTCTAAAACTTTTGAAAAAGGAGATGTAAAAGAGCAAAAAATATTTAGCAATGCTGTAATAGCAGCGGCGGAAGACAGATATTATACTTCTCTTTTAATGAAGAGAAAAGGTCAGTTTACAGCTTTTGTGACAAAATCTGGTATAAAGAATTATGAAGAAGAACCTATTGTATTTATTGATGTAAAAGGGAGTGAAAATTTTTTAGGGTATGTAGGACCAAAAGAGTGGAAATTATTTAGCTCTATAGATAAGAGATTAGAAAATGTAATAGAGTTTGGGTGGTTTACTTTTCTTTCGAGACCATTCTTTAAAGTTATGTTTGCAATTTATAAATTTGTAGGAAATTGGGGATGGGCGATTGTTCTGTTTACTCTTTTAGTTAAAACTGTTCTTTTCCCTCTTTCTTATAAAGGGTTAATGTCTATGCAAAAAATGAAAGATCTTGCTCCTAAAATGCAAGAGATTAAAGAAAAATACGGCAAAGATCCTGCTAAAATGAATCAGCAAATGATGCAGCTTTACAAAAAGCACGGGGCAAATCCGATGGGGGGCTGTTTGCCTATGTTATTGCAAGTTCCTATTTTCTTTGCGCTTTACCGTGTTCTTTTAAATGCAGATGAGTTGCAAGGAGCGCCGTGGATTGGCTGGATTACCGACCTTTCTCGTCAAGACCCATATTATATTTTGCCTATTTTAATGGGTGTTACAATGTTCATTCAGCAAAAAGTTACACCAAATACAATGACTGATCCGACGCAGCAAAAAGTATTCCAATTTTTACCGGTAATTATGACTTTCTTCTTTTTGACATTCCCATCAGGGCTTGTCCTTTACTGGCTGGTTAATAATATTTTGACAATTGCTCAGCAATACTATATTAATAAGGCATATCAAAAACATAAATTAAAAATGAAAGCACAAAAAAATACGGAGTCTTAAAATGATGAAAAAATTTGAAGCGCCGACTTTAGCTGAAGCTTGTGCGCAGGCATCTAAAGAGTTAGGATGCAGTATAGAAGATTTGGAATATAATATAGTTCAATATCCTAAAAAAGGAATGTTTGGTCTTTTTGCAAAACAGGCAATAATAGTTGCAATGAAAAAGCCGCAGCAAACTGAGCCTAAAAATGAGCAAAAAGAAGAGAATAAAACGGAAAAAGAAGATTTAATTTCAAAAAAAGAAGAGCAAAATGATGAAACTTTTAAAAATACGGAAGGGGAGGGGTCATCAATAAATGTTGATACTGAAATTGTAAATTCTTTTTTTGGGAAAAACAGTAAAAAAGAATATACCCCTAAAAAGCCTGAGCAAATTAAAAAAGAGAGTATAGATGCTTCGACTTTGGAAAACAAAATAAAAGAGCTTTTTTCTCATAGCTGTTTTGATATAGATACAATTGAAGTGGATATAGAAGATAATACGGCATATATTTTTATAGACGGCAATGATGCGGCATTGCTTATAGGTAAAGAGGGGTATCGATATAATGCGCTTTCTTACCTTTTATTTAATTGGATTAATCCAACTTACGGTTTATATTTAAAATTAGAAATTGCACAATTTTTAGCTTCACAGCAAGATATGATAAAATACCAGATGCAGCAAGTTATTGAACATGTTAATCAGCACGGATGGGGAAAAACCCGTGAGCTTAACGGTATTTTGGTTCAAATTGCTTTAGAGTATTTGAGGGAAGTATTTCCTAATAAATATGTTGCAATTAAAAAGAGCCAAAACGGTGAAAGATACATTGTAATTAACGATTTTAACAAACGCTGATGAGTAAGACAATAGTTGCAATCGCAACAGCTAGCGGGGTC
The DNA here is from genome assembly GCA_027081355.1 of Campylobacteraceae bacterium. Lineage (GTDB taxonomy): Bacteria > Campylobacterota > Campylobacteria > Campylobacterales > Sulfurovaceae > JAADEQ01. The sequence goes on along the minus strand of JALWKP010000155.1, from coordinate 17,065 downwards.
GGTTCTATTGCCATAGTAAGGGTGAGCGGAGCAGACTCGCTTAAAATTTCTTCTAATTTAATTAAAAACAGAAAACTTAAAAACCGTTATGCAACTTTAACCTCTATTTACAACAAAGACGGGGATTTAATTGATAAAGCAATAGTTATTTACTTTAAAGCTCCTCACAGCTTTACGGGCGAAGATATTGTAGAGTTTCAGTGTCACGGCGGTATTGTAATAGCTCAAGAGATTTTAGATACTCTTTTGCATTTTGGGGCAGTGCTGGCTAAGCCGGGAGAATATACCCAAAGAGCTTTTTTAAACGGAAAAATAGATTTAAGCGAAGCTGAAGCTATTGCTAAAATGATAGAGAGTAAAAGCGTTGACGGTGCAAAAGTTTTGGCACGACAGCTAAGAGGCGAATTGAGAGAATTTATAGAACAGGCAAGAGCTAGTTTAATCGGTTTAATGGCTCATTCAGAAGTAATGATAGATTATGCCGAAGAGGATATTCCACAAGATTTGGCAAAGCAGTTAGCAGACACACTTGAAAGAGTCCGCTTAAATTTGGAAAATATTGTTAAATCAAGTATTAGAAGAAAAGGTTTAATAGAAGGCTTTTGGCTGGCAATTGTGGGAAAACCGAATGTCGGCAAAAGTTCTATCTTAAATAAAATGCTAAATTATGAGCGCGCAATAGTCAGCGATATTGCAGGAACTACACGAGACACAATCGAAGAGCAGATTAAAATCGGTTCGCATATTGTTAGAGTAGCAGATACCGCCGGAATTAGAGATGCAAGTGATATTATAGAAAAAATAGGGGTAGAGCGCTCTATTAAATGGCTTGAAGAGTCTGATATCGTTGTTGCTGTATTTGATGCTTCCAACCCTTTAGATGACGAAGATTTAAAAGTTTTAGATTTAATTAAAAATACAAAAGAGACAAAAGTTATTGTGGTTTTAAATAAAATAGACAAAGCTCAAAATATTGATTTTAACTATTTTAAAAATTTTATAACTGTTAAAATAAGTGCGAAAGAATCGGTAGAAGCTTTGATAAAAGAGATAGAAACAATTTTAAATACGATTTCTAAAACAGATGAATTGATGCTTATTTCAAGCAGGCAGATAGAATCTGTTAAAAAAGCGCTTGCAGAAATAGAAAATGCAAAAGAGCCATTGAAAAATATGGAATTGGAGTTTTTTAGTTATCATATAAATTCAGCTATAGATGCACTTAATGAAATAACCAGGCCGTATCGCCACGAAGAGCTTTTAGACAAAATGTTTAGCGAATTTTGTCTTGGGAAGTAAAAAAAGTTTAAATAGTAAAGATTTATGTGATAATAAAATAAAAAATTTTGTATAATTTCTTTAACAGACTTGTTGCGATATAAAGACGCACCATAATATACAAGGCTGTGATGCATACTTATATCGCAACAAGTCTAATATAAACAGATGGAGAAAAATGATGAGAATAAATTTAGCAAAGACTGTTGCTTTTTCACTTGCTGCTGCTTTTTTATTAAGCGGTTGCAATATTTATAGACAAATGGTAATTCCAACACCTTATACTCCGACTGTCAATACAGAAACGGTAACTCAAGAACAGCCTATTGTAGATAATTCAACAGTTATGCCAAAAGAGACGGAACAGACACAGCAAGTTACTCCCATTAAGAAAAATCCTATAAAACAGACAAATAAAACTATCGTGCAAAGAATTCCTTTTCCTGAGGCGGAGTATCAAAGTTTAGCCAAAACAGGCAGCGGAACAGTTACTGGGCATATATATTTAGTTACTAAAGACGGCACAAAAATTTACGGTAAAGAGACAAGGTTATATTTAAATCCGGAAACCAGTTATTCTACACAGTGGTATAAAGAGAGTTATTTAGGCGGGGCTAAAATGTCTAAAGTGGATCCTCGACTTTACAATTATTTAAAATTTACTACATCGGATAAAAACGGTAAATTTGAATTTTTAAATGTTCCAAGCGGAAGTTACTATTTGATAGGCGTAGTTAAATGCGGGCAGCAGTGCGGATATTCCAAAGTTAAAAGTATAAGAATTGCAAAGAAAATTTCAGTATTTGGCAGTGATACGGTAAATGTTGATTTAACTAAATAAATTAAAAAATTGTCCAATCTGTAATTTAGAATTTTAATTTAAAACTAAGGAGACCACTGCACAATAGCAAGCCCAAATTACGGCACTATAAAATATCATAAATCAAAAAAATTCCTCTGGGCTTAGCTTTGGCTAGGCTTTCGAGTAATTTTATTTAATTTCTGACACTTTCTAGCACCATACTTTGGAACTAACTATTGTGCAGTAGTCTCACTATTGCACCGTATTGCAGATGTGCGGTGCTTAAAATATGAAATTTCTTATTTTATAAAAATACAAATGTTATCTATATGCTATGTTTAGGGAAAAGCAGTATTGTGCAATTTCTGTTTTAGCGATATAGACCGTCTTGAATTTTGAGGATTGAGTAAAAAAAGTTAAAGTTTTTGGAAGATTAAATAGATAGGATTAGAAAGAAAGCAAAAAGGGCAAAAAACACCCCTTTTGTTAAATTACTCTGCTACTTCAACTTCTACAGTCGGACCTTCCCATACTCCGTGTTTAGTGCAGTAAGCCATAGCTGTTAATTTAAGTTTGCTTTTCATTGGTCTTATGTAAAATGTTACTTTTGCATGAGATTTTTCATTGCCGAAAGTTCCCGGAACAAAAGTTGTTTGAGCAAGTTTTGTTTCTCCGTCAAATAGTGTAATTGATTCGATATAGTGGTCAAAATCATCCGGATGAGTGTATTCTTGACCCATTTGAACAGTTACTTCAAAAAGTTCGCCTTTTTTTGCTGTTGATTCGCAGCTGACAAATGGAGAGTGTCTGTCTATATAATCTTTTTTAGCCTCTCTGTCGATTTCTGAAATGTCTTGGTATCTGTTGATAGTTGGCATTTTCTTTCCTTTATTTTGGTTTTGGTAAGCCAATTATAGCGTAAAAAAATTTAAATAGGATAAAATTTATCCTATTTATCTTCTTTTATAAAGCTTTGTGCCCAATTGCTTAAAGTCTTTACTTGCTCTTTTGTTAATCTTGCATTTCTATGTATTAAGAGATATTCAGGCGGGGGCATTTTTTTTACTTTTAAAGAATCAACTATACCTTTATAAATTTTTTGTTTTTTCTGTTCATTGTATTTATTGAAAATAGAAAAATTAAGCCAAGCCCTTCCTTCTTTGATATTGGAATGAACTCCAATAGAAATAGGAGATATATTGCCATACCAAGGCATTTTTGTCTCATTAGAGTGACAATCATAACAACTGGTTTTTAAAATTGCCATAACATCTTTAGGGGCTTTTATTTCATCGGCTTTTGTTGCCTTTGGGGCAGGAGGTATTTTGATTTGTATAAATTGTAATACTAATATTGTGCCAAGAAGCCATCCTAAAATATTTAAGATGACTTTCATTCTTTATCCTTGCCTAAAATTGTGCATTGACCTGTTATTGCACAAGCAGGGCAAAAACCTACAATTCCTGCAATAAGAGGAATGATACCTAAATAAAACCATTTATTACCTGTATATACAGCTATTCCTATTAAGATTAATCCTAAAACAATCCTAAAAGGTCTGCAAAATTTTGCTAACTTCTTTGCATTTATTGCCATTTTTTACTCCTGTATAATATTTTTATAAATATACAATTAAAATATTAAAAAAAGATTAAGAGAGGTGAGGATTGAGGAATTAGGTTTGAGGTTTGAGGAATTAGGATTTAGGATGAAGGATGGAGGATAGAGGGCAAATATAAGGGCAACCACAAGGGTTGCCCCTACAAATAACTATCAACCATCAACTATCACTATTAACTATCAACCATCAACTCATCCGGGCTGTTTAACTCTTTTATTTGCCATGGCAAGCCTTGTTTGTTTAGCTCTTCCATAAACGGATCGGGGTCGAATTGTTCCATATTATAAACCCCTTCTTTCCACCATTTCTTTTCTAACATAAGTTTTGCGCCAATCATTGCAGGCACGCCGGTTGTGTAGCTTACTGCCTGGCTTAGCACCTCTTGGTAACACTTTTCGTGGTCGCTTACCTGATAAATATAAATGGTTCTCTTTTTGCCGTTTTTATAACCTGTTGCTACAATTCCAATATTTGTTTTGCCTTTGGTTCTAGGACCTAAAGTTGCAGGGTCGGGCAGCAAAGTTTTTAAAAATTCGATTGGAACAATTTTTTGCCCGTTATGAACAACCGGTTCAATTCCTAACATTCCTACATTTTCTAAGCATTTCATATGGGTTAAGTAGCTTTCTCCAAATGTCATAAAGAATCTGATTCTTTTTAAACCTTTTATGTGCTTTACTAAACTTTCCATCTCTTCGTGATAAAGCAGATAGCTGTCTTTTGGACCTATTTCCGGGTAATTCCAAATTTGTTTAATTTCCATCGGCTCGGTTGTAATCCATTTGCCATCTTCCCAATAACGCCCTTTTGCGCTTACTTCGCGAAGATTGATTTCGGGGTTAAAGTTGGTTGCAAAAGGGTAGCCGTGGTCGCCTGCGTTGCAGTCTAATATATCTATTGTTTCTATTTCGTCAAAATAGTGCTTTTGGGCATAAGCGCAAAAAACATTTGTTACGCCCGGGTCAAAGCCGCTGCCAAGAAGCGCCATAGTGCCAGCTTTTTTGAAATCTTCGTCTCTTTCCCACTGCTTTTTGTATTCAAACTTTGCGGTATCTGGATGCTCATAATTTGCTGTATCTAAATATGCAGTTTTTGTAGCGCTGCAAGCATCCATAATTGTTAAATCCTGATAGGGCAGGGCGACATTTATAACAATATCAGCACTAGTTTTTTTAATTAAATCTATAACTTCTTGGGTGTTATCGGCATTTACTGCTGCTGTTGCAATATCAACACCTATTTTTTCTTTAATATTTTTGGCAATATTGTCGCATTTGGCTTTGGTTCTGCTTGCAAGCGTAATATTGCCAAAACTATCTTTATTCATTGCGCATTTAAAGGCAACCACATTGCCCACTCCGCCGGCTCCGATTATTAATGTATTTTTCATTAACTCTCCTTTTTTTCAAAAATTTTTAATGCCCAGTTTTTTAACTCTTTGCCTGTTATGGCGTAATGAAATTCATTTAAATTATTAACTAGGAGTTCAAAATTATCTTTTGCCTCTTTTGTTGCGGCTATTAAAAATCTGTCGCTTACTTTTACTTCGTAATTGTCATCTGGAAGCAGGGTGATTTCTTTTTTTCGGTTTTTAACCATTAAAAAGATAAGTTTTGCCCTTTTGCTTCTATCGCTTAAATCTCTGGCAATTAAACCTAAATTTACGCTTCCGCCGTTTTTTAAATAATCTGTAAGTGCAAAAGCTTGAGACTTTACCACTCTTATTTCAAAAAGTTCAGGGTTGTAGCCAGTTGTTGTTCTGATTGTTTTGCTTAATTCTAAGCCCCATTCATCGGTTTGTTTATACAGTTCTTTTAAAAATCTGTCTGCAAGCGGCTGAGAAATTTGACGATGGACGTGTTCTGAGACAACCTCTTCTATAACATATGCCCTGTCTATTTTTGCAGAGTTGAAAATTGTGATATCGTCGTTTGTATTTTCTCTTGCAATTGTGTAAATATCGGGATTTATTTTTTTTGCCGTAAGCAAAATTGTAAGATTAATTAAATCATCGCTAGTTGCTGCAATAATTGCTGCCGCATTTTTAATACCGGCTTCTAAGAGCAGTTTATAATCTTGTGAATCACCAAAAATTGCACTTTTCTTTTTAAGTTTGTGATTACTTGATTTTAAATCTATAAATACAGATTCCATTTTGGCTTTATCGAGAGCATCTTTTAATACTGTTCCCATTATACCGTAACCGCATATTATATATTTTCCTTTTGGAAACTCTTCGTAACTTTTTACATATTGCTTATGCTGAAAAAGCAGCATTTCTAAGTTCCATAAATTGGGTGAGGCAAGAGCTAAATAAAAGCGCTCTGCTACCAGGGTAAAAGGGTTTACGGAACTTTTGATTCCCAAATTTTTTAAATGTTCGGATTGTTCTTTTGTAGAAGATTTTACAATTACATTCATTTTTGGATTCAAAAGCCTAACAAGCAGAGCAATTTTTGTGTTTTTAAAATCGTTGTCAAAAAGGGTTACAGTTGCTTTGCAGTTTCTTTTTGTAATACCTGCCAGTTTTAAGGTATCGGGAGAATTGACATTTGCTTTTAGGGCATAAACTTCGGGCATAAAGTTTTCTAACTCCAGCTCTTCTATTTTTTCTTGCGATTTATCTATTACAACAATTCTTTTGCCATCTTCGTTTAAGTGGCGGATTAACTCTTTTGTTGTATTGTTGTAGCCTAATATAATTACAAACGGTTCTTTTAAGCTTTTGATTTTACGGCTGAATTTTGCCAAATGAAGTTCTGATATAAGTTTTTGGTCTTGTATTAGCGCAACTAGCGCACCGATTGCATAAAACCACCCGATAACCGCAATATATATGGAAAAAAGCACCCATAATCTCTGAGCGTAGGTGAATTCATAAGGAATTTCGCCAAAGCCGATGGTTGAAGCCATAAATGTAACAAAATAGAAAGCATCTAAAAAGCTCATATGGTAAGGGTGACCTTGATTATCGACACCTGGAATTATTACCAAACCCAAAATGGTAATAGCAAATGTAACAATAATAACAATAAAAGGCGTCCGCATTCTGCGGATGATTATCCATAAAATATTGCTAGAGTGCATAGTTATCTTTTAGATTTTAAGGTATCGCCCATAAATAGAATAACAGAAACAATATTTGCCATAAGCGCTCCGCCGGATAATGAAACAATGATTTGGGCACTATCGGTAATTCCGTTATTTGCCACATATAACGAAATACCCCAAACAATCGAAGCAGCAATTAATTGAATATCGGCAACTAAACTTGTAGCCAAAAGCACTGAGCCAAGCTGTGTTTTATCGCCAAGTTTTAAAACAGTTGCAATAAAGTTTACAACAATTGTAGCAAAAAGCTCATAGGGGCTGTGGTGGGCAAAATTGTCAATATCGCCATAAAAGAAGCCAAAGTTTAAAGTCATTGCCAAAATAATAAAAAAACCGGAAATTACTTTTTGAGTATTCATATTTCTCCTAAAAAGTTTTAATAATTATACCTCTAAAATAGAAAAAAATAAACTATTCTTGGAAAAATATAAAAACTTTTATAAAAAAAATCTAATTTTGGCAATATTATATGTATAATATCGTTAAGAAAATTATTTTAAAGGAAACAGCTGTGGAAATGGATAAAGAGATTATACAGCATATGTCTAATCCGAATAATTACGGAAGAATAGAAGATGCAGACAGTATAGGAATAGGAGAAAACCCGCAAAACGGCGAAAAGGTTTTAGTATATATAGACGTAGAGAAAGACTGCAGCGGAGAATATGTAATTGCAGATATTGCTTTTGAAGCAATTGCCTGTATGACTACCGTAGTTGCAGGCTCGATTATTACGCAAGAAGCCAGAGATATAACTTTTAGCAAGTGCGAAGAGCTGATTTCGGTAACTTTAGGAATGTTAGAAAATGTTCCGCCCGAAGAAGCAGCATGTTCGGAAATGGTTGCTGTGGCTCTTAAAGCCGCAATAGACGGCTATCTTTTAAGTCAAGAGAAGGGGGAGAAACAGACTTTAATTTATAAAATCGGGCATAGCTGCTCGCCGGATAAAGAGTTTAGCATAGAGCCACAGGAGGAGAAACAATGCAAAAACTGCTAGTAAAAACACACGAAGTATGGTTGGTTACATTAATGGCATCTTTTATGAGCAATAATGCAGAGTCAAAAAGGGTCTTGAATGATTTTAGCGATATTTTGTTTAGAAATCTTACCTGGATAGAGAGAGATTTAATAAAAAGAGGCGAAGATTATGATTACAACAGGGGAAATCTGCCTATAAAAGTTGATAGTTTAAAAGTTATTTTAAGCAATATTTCTACAAGATTAACAGATATGGAATTGATGTTAAGTTCGGTAGATAATGAAGAGCTTCGAATAAGGTTGGAGTCTGACTGGGATTATATGAAATTTAGAGTCAATATTTTAAATGATGAAAAAGTTACTGCATTTGATATGAATAGAACATATAAAAATTACAATTTGAGTAAAGAGGCGGTTGATGCGTTTACACTCTTTTTATTTGATGAAAGTTATAAAGAGTATGAGCTTATTATGATTTACAATTATTTAAAAGCCCATTTTGATGATGATTTTTTAAATAAGATTTTTCAAATTTTGGTTGATGAGAGTATGTTCCATTTGAAAAGTTTTGGCAATATGATGGCAGAAATGGGAATATTGGCTGTTCCTAGAACTTTGCATAAATCTCTTTATCAAATTGAAGATGTGGTTCAATTTTTAAAAGACGGCATAGAAGAAGAGACAGCAGCAAAAGAGATGTGCCGTGATTTGTCTGCTGCGGTAGGAAGAGACACTGAAGAGCTTGCAAGATTTTTTGATTTTATAAATAACCAAGAGAGTTATCATATAGAGTTAATGAAAGAAGCCCTTGCTTATTACGAAAAAAAGGAGCTTGATGGGTAGGCATTTTAGCTCTGCATTCTCTTATGCTTTTGGCAAATTTGCAACAAAAAAGTTTGCCAAACCTTTCCAAAATATTATAAACAGCGCTTATGTTAAACTTATGGGGCTTGATATGAGCAGATTTAAAAAACCCGAAGAATACAGTTCGCTCGAAGCCCTTTTTACCAGGGCTTTGGAAAAAGAGCCTGTGATTGATGCAAGGGTAAATTCTGTAATATCTCCTTGCGATGCGCAGATTGTAGCTTTTGGGCGTATTGAAAATAATCAAGCGTATCAAATTAAGGGTATGAAGTATAATACCAATGAACTGCTAGGGTTATTTGGGAATAATTATAAAGTTTTAGAGGGCGGGGAGTTTATTAATTTTTACTTATCGCCCAAAGATTACCACAGGTATCACTTTCCGTTTGATTTAAAAGTGCTGTCTCTTTTGCATATTCCGGGCAAGCTTTTTCCTGTTAATATTCCGCTTTTAAAAAATAAAAAAAATCTTTATGTAGAAAATGAAAGAGTAATTTTAGAAGTTATCGACAGATTCAACCATAAACATTTTATTGTGCTTGTAGGGGCGCTTAATGTCGGAAAAATGGTTGTAATATTTGAGCCGAAATTAAAAACCAATTCCGATGCTGTTAAACCGGTTCTTTTTAAATACGATAGAGCTAAAGAGTTTAAAAAAGGGGAGCTTATGGGGTGGTTTGAAATGGGCTCTACTATAGTGATTTTAAGCCAAAAAGATGCTGTAAAATGGAATGTAAATTTAAATCAAAAAGTAACTTTCGGAGATGTTATAGGAGAGCTTAATGACAATTAAAGAGATTGATGAATTTTCATTAATCAGAACAAAAGCGAGAGCATACTTTTGTTATATAATCAGCCGTTCCGTTCCAAACAGGGTGCCGGGTATTGAATTAAAAGATTTAAAAGTCGGTTTAAAAGGCATAGCAAAAACTATAAAATATGTAGAAGCTTTATATATTTTAGATGCAAATGGAAAACAGGTTATAAACACTATCAGTTTAAATCCTAAATATTCACGCAAAGGAGCGGGCGAGAGCAGAAGTTCAAGAGCTTATTTTTACAGGGTTATTAGAGATAAAAAGTGTGTTTTAACAGATCCGTATCCTTCTATAGAAAGCAACTCTTTAGTAGTAACTGCGGCATATCCGGTTTTTGATGAAAAAGGCAGATTGATGTATATTGTATGTGTAGATGTATCGCTGGAAAATATTTTGAAAATTGTAAACCGCTCTTCGATAGAATCTATAAGCGGAAAAGCTGCAAGATATATTTATGCTGCATTTAGTTTTGCGCTTTTTTTTGTGGCTTTAATGCTTTTTATAAAAGGGGTTGTGAGCTTTTTTACAATGGGAATTCATATAGAAGAGGTGGATATTAAAAATGTTTTTGAATCTACAATTTTGCTGACTCTCTCATTAGCAATTTTCGATTTGGTTAAAGCGCTTTTTGAAGAAGAGGTTTTAGGCGAGCACAGAAAACAGCACGAGAGTGATATACACAAAACTATGGTGCGCTTTTTGGGCTCTATTATTATTGCTCTTTCTATTGAAGCGCTTATGCTGGTATTTAAATTTGCAATAATCGACTCTTCTAAGCTGCTTTATGCCGGAGGCTTAATTTTAGCAATTACTGCTTTGATTATCGGTTTGGCTATTTATATATTTGCATTAAACCGGAGTAAAAAGTAGTGCTGGCTATTTTTGATATGGATGGCACGCTGATTGACAGCTCTGTTGTTTTGACAAATGCAATAAATTATGTCAGGGGCAAGCTTGGCTTAAAACCGCTTGATTCTAAAACCGTTTTAGAACAGATAAATAACCCATCTTGCAATTTGGCACAATTTTTTTACGGTATAGATAAGATAGAGCCAATACATGAGAAGTGGTTTCAAGAGTATTACAGCGCTATGCACGATAGAGAGATTGTTTTGTTTGACGGCATAGAGCAGATGCTAAAAGAGTTGAAGTCTTTAAAAATTAAACTGGCAATTGCTACAAATGCTTATAGAAACTCAGCTCTTGAAGCATTAAAACATTTAAAAATAGACAGATATTTTGATGATATAATCTGCTGGGATGATGTTAAAGAGGGCAAACCATCGCCCGAAATGCTGATTAAATTAATGCAAAGAAACTGTGAAACTCCAAATACCACAGTTTTTGTCGGCGACAGCGACAGAGACGAACTGGCAGCCAAAGCAGCAAGAGTTAAATTTATACGCGTAGCATTTAGCACAGGAAATTTAAAACTTTTAAACTCTCCAATGCAGCTTGCAAAAGAGATAGAAGAGTTTTTTTTGTATAATTATGCAAAAGCATAAAGCTAAAAGCCTAAAGCATAAAGCTAATAAGGTGGCTTCGCATACTGAAAACGGATAACGGAAAACAGACAACAGAATTTATCCGTTTTCTGTTTTCAGCTTTCCGTTTTTCGAATGAAGCCGCACAATTAGCTCTTAGCTCTAAGCTTTTATACTTGAAAGGATAACTATGTTAGAAAAAAGCAAATTGGCATTTGAAGAAGCGAGTAAATATATTCCCGGAGGAGTAGATTCGCCGGTTCGCGCATTTGGCAGTGTGGGCGGGACTCCGCCGTTTATAGAAAGAGGCGAGGGGGCTTATCTTTTTGATATAGACGGCAATAAATATATCGATTTTGTGCAAAGCTGGGGTCCTTTGATTTTTGGGCACTGCGACAGCGATATAGAAAATGCAGTAATAGAAACAGCTAAAAAGGGTTTGAGTTTTGGTGCTCCGACAGAGCTTGAAACCGAGCTTGCAAAAGAGATAACGGCGCTTTTTGACAGCATAGACAAAGTCCGATTTGTAAATTCGGGAACCGAAGCGGTAATGAGCGCTTTAAGGCTTGCACGCGGATTTACAGGCAAAAACGATATTGTTAAATTTGCAGGCTGTTACCATGGGCACAGCGACTCTTTGCTTGTTCAAGCAGGCAGCGGGGCGGCAACTTTTGGAGCGCCAAGCAGTCCGGGAGTTCCGCAAGACCTTACAAAACACACTCTGCTGGCAACTTATAATGATTTAGAAAGCGTTAAAAAGTGTTTTGAAGAGAGTGATGATATTGCCTGTATAATTATAGAGCCAATTGCCGGAAATATGGGGCTAGTGCCTGCTAGCGAAGAGTTTTTAGAAGGTTTAAGAGAACTTTGCGACGAGCACGGCACACTTTTGATTTTTGATGAGGTGATGAGCGGATTTAGAGCAACTCTAACAGGCGCGCAAGGCATTAGCCAAGTTAAACCCGATTTGGTAACTCTTGGCAAAGTAATAGGCGGAGGAATGCCGGTCGGGGCTTTTGGCGGCAGAATTGAGATTATGGAAAAACTATCTCCTGAGGGTCCGGTATATCAAGCAGGAACATTAAGCGGAAACCCTGTTGCAATGGCAGCCGGGCTTGCCAGTTTACGGAAATTAAAATATAATCCTGCAATTTATGTGGAGCTTGGCAAAAAAGCAAAACGGCTTATGAAAGGCTTTAAAGCCGCAGCCGATGCAGAAGAGATTCCTTTAGTTACAGAGGTGAGAGGCTCTATGTTTGGATATTTCTTTAGCGAAAATGAGGTTAGAAATTTTGATGATGCGCTAGCAACAGATACAGAAACTTTTGCAAAATTTCACAGCGGAATGTTAAGAAGAGGAGTTTATTTAGCTTGCTCAGCTTTTGAGACCGGATTTATAAGCACGGTTATGAGTGATGAGATGATAGAGCAGGCAATTATTGCCGCATATGAGACAATGCGCGAAATTAGAGGATAAAATGGAGCAAGAACCTAAATATAAAAAAATTGTGGTTGCCGCAAACGATTTGAGTCTTGGCATATCTATTGTTGTAGCAGTTGCAATAGGGGTCGGCTTGGGTTATGGAATGCGCAAACTTTTTGGATACAAATGGCTCTTTTGGCTGGGAGTTTTTTGGGGAGTAGGGGGCGCAGTTTTAAATGTTTACAAAGCGTATAAAAAACAGAAAAAAGAGTTGGACGAATTGGCAAATGACCCTAAATATGCAAGAAGAGTTTATGATAATAGCGATGAAGAGGATGATTATTAGTGTTTTTTAGACTAATTTTAGTGCTTTTGGCAATATTTTTGCTGCTTGCGGGTGTTTTATTGCCGTTTTCTACAAAAGCGCAAATGGCAAGTTTTGCAGCTGCATATCTATCTTCTGCTATTGTTATATTAGCCTCTTTTAAAAATTATGCAAATATGGTTAAAAGCCGCCTTGCAAGCGGTATGTATGATATTGGCAGCCAAGATGCCATAGATAAAATAGACGATCCTTTTAATCTATATGATGAAGAAAATGGTATTTTGACACAAATAAACGAAAATAAAAGTATAAAAGATATAATAAAAGAAGAAAAAAAGCTGTTAAAGCAGAACAGAAGAGGTTTTTTAAACAGTTTTAAAGATACCGCAAGAGCTTTTAACCCAATAAGGCTGTTGGCATACGGTGTTTTTGTTTTAATTTTTTTACTCTTGCTTAAAAGCGGGAATTTGGATAAATTGTATTATATTCCAACACTGTTTTTACCGAATTTAATAGCTATATTTTATTTTGTAAATTATCAAAAAAGGTTATAAAATTTATGAGAATATTCAAAAAACCGGGGTATATTATAGTAGCATTAATTTTAGTTTTTATAATATATAAAAGATATTTTGATGATTCTAAATATGTAGCTTTTTTAAATGCCCAGGTGGATAAAGTTTTAAATGACATAAAACATCAGGATTATTTTGCTCTGCAAGAAAAATTAACTTTAAAAAACAAAAAGCAGACTTCAATTGAAGATATAGAAAATTTCTGTCAAGCATTAAGGTTGAGCCAAGATTATAAATTTACATTAAAAGATTACAGTAAAAATAATAACGAGGTAAATGTAACCGGCACAGTAATTGACAATAATAAAAAATTGCCGTTAGAGTTGATATTTGTTGAGAATAATTCAACATATTTAATTAAAAGCGGAAAAATAGCTTCCAGAAATTTAACTGCTAATAAAAAAGTTTTTCCAATATTAGAACAAAATGGCACAAATAAGTAATTTATATAGTTTTTGCTAATCTCTTTTACAATTTTTCCTTCTGCTTTAGTCCAATTTTTATATTAGCAATTCCAATATTTTAGATATATTATAATTGTGTGATTTGGAGATCAATCTGAAATAAAAAGAGACCACTGCACAATAGTAAGCCCAAATTATGGCACTAATAAAATATCATAAATCAAAAAAATTCCTCTGGGCTTAGCTTTGGCTAGGCTTTCGAGTAATTTTATTTAATTTCTGATACTTTCTAGCACCATACTTTGGAACTAACTATTGTGCAGTGGTCTCAAAAAATATATTATTATATTTGCTGACCAATAATCATATCTTTATTATACATTCTTTTATTATCAGAATTGAATTCATATTTTATATCTAATTTTAATTTAGATAAATCTAATATTTTCCAACTCTTAATTTTATACAAATGTTTATTTCTGATACTCTTTTCTACATAGACTTCAAAAGATATACCAAAATGATGAGCATTTTGAGTTATTTTAAATTCATTAGATGGTGATATAAAAAAGCTTCTTTGCGTTGTATTTATATTTTTTATATTATAAGTTTTACATTCTAAATAATTTATTCTATTAAATTTATCTATAAATTCAATATCAGGGTAACCGCTTGATTTTTTCTTTCCATTGGCTGTTTTTGGAGTATCTGCTTTATATCCAAAATATTTTAATGCCTCTTTTACAAACGGTTCAATATCGTTTCCTACTTCATTTGCTCTTGGTCTTAATATTCCTTTTGTATTTACTTTTTCCAAAACTCTGCCTGCAGTATTTTTTAAAACTTCAAGCACTTCAATATCCATTTTATTGTTTTTGTCAAAAGGAATAACTTTTTTTCCTGACAGTTTTTCTATAACAAATTCTAAAGGAAGCTCATTTAACGGTTTTGACATTTGCGATATTACTCTTTCTAATTCATTAGAAATATCATTCATAATTTTTCCTCTTGGTTTATTTTTATTTTTTAAACAGAACAATTCTATTTGAATTTGTCCCTTTGGAATTGTTTTTAATACCCCAAATATTAGAAGTTTTTGTAAAATTTTGTTTATTAATTAAAATTTTTTCTATCTTAAAACCTGCATTTAAACCAATAGGAATTACATATTCTTCTAGTTTAATTTTTCCTTTTTTTACTTCTCCTACTTCAAAAGCTAAGTAACCTCCCTTTTTTGTTATGCGAAACAGTTCTAAAAAAACATCTTGCATAATTTTTGACCACTCTTGGACATTTTTAGCCATAGTTATTTTTTCTCCCACTTTTTTGCTGTCAATTCCGTTAAACCAGCATCTTAGCCAGTTATCATTTTCATAATTTACAATATCTAAAAAAGGAGGCGATGTTACTGTTAAATTTACACTTTCGGATTTTATATTATTAGTATCTCTTGCATCGCAATTTAAAAATAAAGCGCTTTTGTGTATCTGTTTTAGTAATTTTTTTTCTTTTTGAGTTATATTTCTAATAAGAGATTTACTCTTTTTTATAATAATTTCTCTTATATTTTTATATTCAGGTTTTTGGTTTCTTTTTTTATTGATAATAATTTGTCTATGTGGCAATACTGCTTGATTTGGCGGCATTGTATAAACTGAGAAAAAACCTTTAGAGTGTCCGGTAAGTCTATTTGTAGCGACCATTCTTATCCAGCTGTCTAAACTATTTAAGGTTCCGTTTTCCTCTTTTTCTAAAATAAAATTTCTTAATGAAACTAATTCCCCTTCGGTATCTCTGTGGTAGAACATAGACAAATCTATATCTGCTTTTAAATTCTTGTTAAATTCTATATTATATAAGTAGTTTTTTAACTCATCTATATCCGGTATCGTAAATCTTGCTTCACTCAATATTTGGCTTAATGGATTAATATCGTTTCCTATAACTTTTCTGTTTAATAAAGCAGCTTCTAAAATAGTGGTTCCTCTTCCGGAAAACGGGTCGTATATAATATCCCCTTCTTTGGTATAGTTTTTTATAAAATAATTAGGCAATTGAGGTTTAAAACAGGCTCTGTAAGAAATTTCATGTATGCTGTTGCCCTGTCTCTGCTTAGATGTCCAAAATTCATTAATACTATATAAATTAGATATATCGTAAATAGTATCTTTTGCAAATAAACTCAATTTTTTCCTTTTAATTTACTATACTTTATTATATCCAAAATTTTTTGATTTTACAGAAAACTTTTAACTTTTAGCATATCTGCATAAGCCTCTTTTTTGGCTGATGGGTTGCGCAAAAGGTAGCTTGGATGGTAGGTTGGGATTATTTTGTAGTTTTCTTTTTGGATTATGTGTCCGCGCACGCGGCTTATTGGGGTTGTGTCGTCTGTAAGGTAGCGGTAGGCGGTTGAACCGAGTGCCACTATAAGGCGCGGTTTGATAAGCTCTATCTGTTTAAATAGGTAGGGGCGGCAGGTTAGGGCTTCTTTTGGCAAAGGGGTGCGGTTTTTGGGAGGGCGGCATTTTACTATGTTTGCAATGTAAACCTGGCTTCTTGGGATGTGCAAAACATTTTCTATCATTTTTGTCAAAAGCTCTCCTGCTCTTCCTACAAACGGGCGACCTTGCGCATCTTCGCTGGCACCCGGACCTTCGCCTACAAACATTATATCGGCATTTACATTTCCTTCGCCAAAAACTACATTTCGCCGCGTTTTAGATAGTTCGCAAAGGTGGCAGTTTAAAACAATTTGCCGCAGCGTATTTAAATCGTTAGGCAGGCTGATATTGTCATCTTTAAACTCTTGAATCGGTTCAACATAATTAAACCCTAACTCTTTTAAACTTAAAAGCTTTTTTAACATTAGTGCATTATATAAATTTTTCATCTTTAACCTTATAAATTATTGCATAAAGAAGCGGGATAAAAATCAAGTTTAAAACCGTAGCCCATGCAATTCCGTAACCGAGAGAGACCGCCATAGGCTGAATTACCAAAGCTTGTCCGCTTGCAAAGAAAATAAGGGTAAACAGACCCAAAACAGTTGTTACGGAAGTTAGCATAATAGGGCGGATTCTGGTAGAAGCTTTATGTGCCAAATCGCTGTAATTTTTAGAGTTTTTTATGAAATCAAGCATAATAATTGCATCGTTTACCACAACTCCTGCAAGTCCTACAATTCCCATTAATCCCGGCATTGTTAAGTTAAGCCCCATTATTTTTGTTCCTATTAATGCGCCTAAAATAGATAAAGGAATTACGCTTAATGTAATTAACGAAAGAGTTAAAGAGTTAAACATTAAAACTAGCGAGATGAATATTAAAAATATTGCAATAACTCCGGCTTCGCTCATTTCGCGTATTACTTTAGAATTTT
>JALWKP010000154.1:2252-10113 GCA_027081355.1 Campylobacteraceae bacterium | reverse complement strand
CAAGTAAAGGTGGGGTTACTATAAATGTTTACGAACTTGAAAGAAAAGAAAAAAAAAACAAAATAAAAGTTGAAGTTAAAGATACCGGTATAGGTATATCAAAAGAAAACATAAAAAAACTATTTAAAGAATTTTCACAAGTAGATAATTCTATAAGCCGAAAATTTGGATGAACAGGTTTAGGTTTAGCTATTTCTATGAAATTAGCAAACATGATGAATGGTGAAGTTGGCGTAGAAAGTGAGGAAGGTAAAGGCTCTACATTCTGGTTTACTGCCGAACTTGAACTTATAAACAACATTGAGTTAAAACAAAAAACAGAAAACATAAAAACAACAAAAAATCTTAAAATTTTATTTTAAACTGTTACTCACAGTAACAGTTTTCTTTATAAAGTTATCTTTATACAATAAATTATTTTTATTACAAGAAAAATGTGTTACTTAAATATACATTTTTTTTGATAAAAAAGAGATATGTATATTTTTTGCGTAGAAAAAGGCGCAAACGGTTGCACCTTTTTTTAAGGAGAATTACAGTTTGCCGTCTAAGTGGTCTGCAAGTCTTTGCAGTTTTACTTTGTAAGCTTCGATATCGAAATCTTTAACTCTTGCTACGCCGTCTTCGATAGCTGCCTGAGCAACTGCAGATGCGACATAAACAAGAACTCTTCTATCAAACGGAGATGGAATAATATAATCTGGTCCAAACTCCATAGTTTCGCGTCCGTGAGCAGCTTTTACATGTTCTGGAACCGGCTCTTTTGCAAGCGCAGCTAGTGCACGGGATGCTGCCATTTTCATATTTTCTGTAATTTTAGTTGCGCGAACATCTAAAGCGCCTCTAAAGATTTGCGGGAATCCTAAAACATTGTTTACCTGGTTAGGGTAATCGCTTCTTCCTGTTCCAATAATTACATCAGGTCTAGCCTCTTTTGCAAGCGGCGGTTTAATTTCCGGGTTAGGGTTTGCACAAGCAAAAATAATAGGGCTTTTATCGCTCATTGTTTTTACCCACTCTGGGTCGATTAAATCCGGACCGGAAAGCCCAAGAACCATATCTGCGCCTTTCATTGCGTCTTCTAAAGTTCTGTCTTCTGTATCAAAAGCAAACATCTGTTTTTGCGGATTTAAATCGGTTCTGCCGCTATGGATTACACCTTTGCTATCTAACATTGTAATGTTTTTAACGCCAAGTCTTTTATACATACTTGCACACGCAATTCCTGAAGCGCCTGCACCGATTACTACAACTTTTAAATCTTCCGGTTTTTTATCTGCCATTTCTAAAACATTAATTAAACCTGCTGTTGTAATAACCGCTGTTCCGTGCTGATCGTCGTGGAATACTGGAACATTACAAATTTCTTTTAATCTCTCTTCGATTTCAAAACATCTAGGAGCTGAGATATCTTCTAAGTTAATTCCGCCGAAACTGTCTGCAATTGCTGCAACTATTTTGATGATTTCTTCTGTATCTTTAGTATTTAATTCAATATCTACCGCATCTACATTTGCGAAACTTTTAAATAATACGCCTTTACCTTCCATAACAGGTTTGCCCGCTAAATGACCAATATCGCCAAGCCCTAAAACTGCCGTTCCGTCGCTGATAACTGCTACAAGGTTTCCTTTGTTTGTGTATTCGTAAGCTTTCTCTTCATCTTTTTCGATTTCCAAACAAGGATATGCAACACCCGGGCTGTATGCCATAGATAACTCTTTTTCTGTATTACAAGGCTTTGTTAAAAGTGTTCCTGTTTTACCGTTTGTGTCAAATTCCCCTTTAGCCTTATGGTAATCTAGTGATTCTTGCTCAAATGTGCTCATTTTATCTCCTAATTAGTTTTTTAATAAAATTATTCTACAACTACCGATATTAATTCACACAGCTTTTTAATAAAATAGGAATAAAAAAATTACAATTGTAACTTTTTGTATAAAGATTAAAGATTATGTTACTGATGGAAACGGGGGATTAGTGAGTAGTGAATAGTGAGTAGTGAGTAGTGAGTAGTGATTAGTGAGTAGTGAGTAGTGAGTAGTGATTAGTGAGTAGTGATTAGTGAGTAGTGATTAGTGATTAGTTAATTGATAATTGTTATGTGGTTTGATGCACTGAAATTAGGCATAAAAAATATTATTACCCAATTCACTAATCACTAAAAACTAATCACTATTCACTAATCACTAATCACTATTCACTATTCACTAAAAACCAAAAAGCCCTCCGTCCTTTTCGCATTCGTCAAGCAGGCACTCTTGGCTGGTTTGCAGTTCTTCGCTTATGCAGCAGGCGCATTCGCCGCAGAGGTATCTGAAATTTTCTATATCGTAATAGATAAAGTCGTTTTCTTTAAATTCATTATAACATCTTGAGCAAAATTTTGTGACATTTTCTAAAATTTTGCTATTAGCATTTTGCTCTAAAAAAATATCTTGATTAATTGTTACCATTTTCTATCTCGCTTATCATTTTTTTAGCATCTTTTAAATTTTTGTCTAACTCTAAAGCTTTTTTGTAAAGTTTTAAAGCTTCTTCTTTATCTCCTAAATCGTAAAGTGTATTTGCGTAATTAAAATAATATGGCGCATAAGAGTTGTCTAACTCTATTGCCTTTTTATGGTGCATTAGAGCACTTTCATCTTCGCCTAGCTTATGCAGCGCATTTGCTAAAAGGTTGTGAGCCAAATCATCGCCGGGGTTTAATTCTAAAAGTTTTAAAAACTGCTCTTTGGCATTTGAAAAATCATTCATATTCATATAAACAACACCGAGCATTCTTAAAGCTTCGGGGTTTTTAGGCTCTAAAATCAAAAGTGACATCAAAGCTTTTTTTGCCTCGATATTATCGCCGTTGTCTATTGAATTTTTAGCAATTTCAAACAGTTGCTCAACTCTGCTTTGGGTGCCGCCTGCTTTTACAGACGAAGCAGGCACCGGCTCGATATTTGGCATTTGTGTTTCATAATCTACGCCTCTTTTAGGAAAACTGCCGCTAAAAAGCTGTTTAAAAAAGATAGCAAATATTCCAAGTGCTACCATTGTTAATATAATTTGAAATTCGCTCATCAATTACAGCCTTTTTGTAGAAAATCTGTTATAGTATAGATAAAATTAGATAAAAAAGTGCTAAAATTACAAAAACAAAAAAGGAAAATTATGAGCATTAAAGAACAGATAAAAGCCGACATCAAAGAGGCAATGAGAGCAAAAGACACCGCAAGACGCGATACTTTAAGAAATTTAAGCGCTGCTATTAAACAGGTTGAAGTAGATGAACGAAAAGAGTTGAGCGATGCCGACGTAGAGGCGATTTTAACCAAATATGCAAAGCAGAGAGAAGATGCTATGGCGCAATTTAAAGAAGCCGGCAGAGAAGATTTGGTTGCAAAAGAAGAAGCAGAACTTGCAATTGTGCGCTCTTATCTTCCCGAACCTTTAAGCGATGAAGAGTTAGAAGCGATGGTTAAAGAGGTTGTAGAGCAAATTGGCGCAACAAGTATGAAAGATATGGGCAAAGTAATGGGAGCTATGAAAGCTAAAGCCGGTTCACGCGCAGACGGCAGCAAAATTAATAAAATCTTTAAAAGCTTAATCGGCTGATTATGAAAAAAGTTATTACCCTTATTGCTTTATCTGTTTTTCTTTTTGCCAAAGATGTAACTATTGGGGTTATTTTGCCCTTAAGCGGCTCTTTGGCAAAATTTGGAAAAGAGAGCAAAAAGGGGCTGGAGCTTGCTTACCTGCAAAAAAATATTTTAAGCAACGGCGATAGCGTAAAACTTCTTATAAGAAATGACAGAAGCGATAAAGCCGATGCCAGAGATATTGCAAAAAAGATAATAAATGAAAAAAAGGCAAGCGCAATTATCGGCGAAATCTCTTCTACAAATTCTCTTGCAATTGCAAATATTGCAAATTATGCCAAAACCCCGACAATAACGCCTGCGGCTACAAATATAAAAGTAACCTGGGGTAAAAAATATATAACAAGAGCCTGCATTAGCGACCCGTATCAAGGCAGTGTAATGGCAAGATGGGCAATAAAACACAATTTAAAAACTGCTGTTTTAATTACTTCTGTAAATGAAGAGTTTTCTAAAGATGTATCTAAAGTTTTTAAAACTATGTATAGAATATACGGCGGGCAAATTGTCCGAACTGTTATAATAGATTCAAAAGAAAAAGATTTCTCTTCTCAAATTCAATCTATAAAAGAGAGCCCTTCGGATGTAATTGTTTTTACAAATTATTATCCCGAAGTTGCAAAAATGGTAAATTTGATTAAGCAAGAAGGAATTAAATCTGTGCTTTTGGGAACCGATGCTGTAAACTACCCCGAATTTATCGATTTAGCAAAAGATGCAAGCGAAGGTTTTACAGCTATTGGGCATTTTAGTTCAAGTTCTGCAAAAACACAAGAGGCTAAAGATTTTATTGAAAGTTTTTATAGAAAATATAAAGAAAAACCAACTTATATGGCGGCACTCAGCGCTGATGCTTACAATATGCTGATTGATGCAATAGAAAGCTGCATAGACAGCGGCAAAGGCAGCGCCAACAAAACCTGCATAAATTCCAATTTGCGAGATTTAAAAGATTTTAGCGCAATTACGGGTATAATATCAATAGACAATGGAGGCAATGCAATAAAGCCGGTTCCTATATATAGGGTAAAAGACGGAAAATTTGCATATATAGAGACTCTAAATCCACCACAAGAGAAGGAGAAAAAATGAAAAACAGATTGCCGACAATCTTTTTGGGTATCTTTTTTGCGATTTTATCTATCTATATTTATAATATAGATTATAGCGGAGGGGATGTTTTTAATAAATTTTTTAAAGGTATAAATGACTTTTTAGCTTCGTTTCTGTTTTATGATATGAGTTTTGGCTTAGTAAAAGGTGCTAAGCTGCCGTTTGTTGTTTTATGGCTGATTCTTGCGGGTATTTTCTTTACTATTAGATTTAATTTTGTAAATTTAAGAATGCTTGGGCATTCGCTAAAAATTTTAATGGGAAAATACCGAACTAAAGAAGACAAAGGAGAGGTTACACCTTTTGCATCTTTGAGCGCTGCTTTAAGTGCGACTGTGGGGCTGGGTAATATTGCCGGGGTTGCAATTGCAGTTTCTGTCGGGGGTCCTGGAGCGACTTTTTGGATGATAATGGCAGGCTTTTTGGGTATGACGCTTAAATTTACTGAAGTTACGCTTTCTCAAACTTACCGTGTTTGGCGCCCAGACGGCAGAATTATGGGAGGTGCTATGGAGTATCTTTCACGCGGTCTTGAAGAAAAAGGATTTGGCGGGTTTGGGAAGTTTTTGGCAGTAATTTTTGCCATTTTTACAATCGGCGCATCGCTAGGCGGCGGTAATGCTTTTCAGGTGGGGCAGTCTATGGGGGCAATGCAAGAAATTGTTCCTTTTATAAAAGAGTATCCAATAGTTTACGGTTTGGTTATGGCTACAATTGTGGGCTTTGTAATTATTGGCGGAATTAGAAGAATTGCAACAACTGCAGAAGCTATTGTGCCTTTGATGGTTATCATCTATTTAAGTGCTACGCTTTATATTTTGCTTTACAATTACGATAAAATTCCCCATGCCGTCTCTTTAATTTTTACTCAAGCTTTTCATCCAAGCGCAGTATTTGGGGGTATGTTGGGGGTTATTGTGCAAGGCTTTAAAAGAGCGGCATTCTCAAGCGAAGCCGGTATCGGTTCGGCTGCGATTGTGCATGCAACAGCAAGCGTAAAATACCCTATACGCCAAGGTTTTGTTGCGCTTTACGAGCCGTTTATTGATACAATCATAATTTGCACAATGACAGCTTTGGTAATTGTAATTACAGGCGTTTACGACCCTAACGGGCAATTTGCCGATTTAATTGCTGCAAATAAAGGCGCAGCTCTTACAAGCGAAGCTTTTAGAAGCGTTCTTTCGTGGTTTCCTTATGTTTTATCTGTTTCTGTAACGCTTTTTGCATTCTCTACTATGATTAGCTGGTCATATTACGGCGAAAGAGCCTGGACATATATTTTTGGCGAAAGATACACTTTGGTTTATAGATTAATGTTTATCGGCTTTGTGGTGGTTGCTACTGTTGTTAATATGGGCAATATGTTGGAATTTAGCGATTTGCTTCTTTTGGGAATGGCATTTCCGAATATTTTAGGGCTTTATATACTGCATGGCACTGTTAAAGAGCAGTTAAAAGAGTATATTAAAAAATTAAAAAGCGGAGAGCTTGACAGAGAAGCTGTTGGCTGATAGTCGATAGTTAGCGTTTCATCATTGATATTAAGAACTGATACATCCATAAAATGAAAAAAGCTTAATTACTGCTGCGTTATTCCCGCGAAAGCGAGATGGCGCAAAATTTAACTTCATTACAGATACTTTATCAAATAATTGCTTAAAATTTAATCAGACAATAGTTAAAAAATTATATACAATTGCACTATAAAAACTTTTTAAGGATGGTATATGAAAAAACTTCTAATGTTTTTGGCGTTAATGCTTCCGGCTTTAGCGTTTGCAGGCGATACGCCTAAATTGGATTCGGGCGATACGGCGTGGATGATGATTTCTACGGCTTTGGTATTGCTGATGACACCTGCGGGGCTTGCACTGTTTTATTCGGGGATGACCAGAAGCAAAAACTCTCTAAACACTTATGCAATGGTTGTTGGAGCGTTTGTTGTTGCTATGGTTGTTTGGGTTGTTGCAGGTTACTCGATCGCATTTGGGACAAATGCAAATGCTGCTATGCAAAAAGTATTCGGCGGTTTTGCAAATATAATGTTAAACGGTATTAAATGGAGTGATTTAAGCGGCACATATCCAACATATGTATTTGTTGCATTCCAAGGAACATTTGCAGCAATTACCGTTGCAATCGCAAGCGGTTCGGTAATTGAGAGAATTAAATTCTCTACCTGGCTGGTAATTGTAATTCTTTGGAGTTTAATTGTATATGCACCAATTGCTCATATGGTTTGGGGCGGAGGATTGCTGATGCATGAAGGCGCGCTTGATTTTGCAGGCGGAACAGTTGTTCATATGAATGGCGGTTTGGCAGGATTGGTTTTAGCTATCTTAGTTGGCAAAAGAGCAAATTATCCAAGAATTGCAGTTAAACCAATGAGTGTTATGCTAACTGCTCTTGGCGCTGCGCTTCTTTGGTTTGGATGGTATGGATTTAACGCAGGGAGTGCTTTTGGAGCAAATGCAATTGCAGGTTTGGCACTTTTGACAACAACTGTTGCAACTGCAGTAGCCGGAATTGCCTGGATGTTAATTGAATGGATTGTGTATAAAAAACCGACTCTTTTAGGTTTGGCTTCGGGTATTGTTGCAGGGCTTGTTGCAATTACTCCAGCTGCCGGTTTTGTTAATGTAGCCGGTTCAATGATAATTGGCGCAGTAGGTTCACTTGTAGGATTTTACGGAGTTGTAGGACTTAAAAAGATGTTTGGCTATGATGACAGCTTAGATGCATTCGGTATCCACTTTTTATCAGGCTTATGGGGCGCATTGGCAACCGGTGTTCTTGCACTTAAAGACAAAGACCTTTTATGGGACGGTCCGCTAAAAGCCAGCGGCGACAGAGTGGCACAGTTTATGGTTCAGCTAGAATCTGTTGGCGTTACAATTGCGTGGGTGCTTATAGGAACAGTAGTTGTTTACTTTATAGCAACAGCAATAACAGGCGGTTCAAGAGTAGATAAAGAGACAGAAGAAATAGGATTAGACGAAGCAGTTCACGGAGAAAGAAGCTTTTATCTATAAAAGAAGCTAAGAGCATAGAGTGAAGAGTGAAGAGCTAACAATGTAGCTCGTCTTAATCTCGTC
>JALWKP010000154.1:0-2152 GCA_027081355.1 Campylobacteraceae bacterium | reverse complement strand
TAAAGAGACAGAAGAAATAGGATTAGACGAAGCAGTTCACGGAGAAAGAAGCTTTTATCTATAAAAGAAGCTAAGAGCATAGAGTGAAGAGTGAAGAGCTAACAATGTAGCTCGTCTTAATCTCGTCCCAAAGCTCCAGCTTTGGGATGCATACTAGAACTTTAGATTACAAAGCAGCAAAATTAGCTCTAATCTCTAAGCTCTAGGCTCTGAGCTCTAAGCTTAAATAACAGGAGAATAAAAATGAAAAAAATCGAAGCAATTATTAAACCTTTCAAATTAGATGAGGTAAAAGAGGCTTTAGTAGAAGCAGGAATCGAGGGTATGACGGTTTCCGAAGTAAAAGGTTACGGACGCCAGCAAGGGCACAGCGAACTTTACAGAGGAAACGAATATGTAATCGATTTTATCCCAAAAGTTAAAATCGAAATAGTAGTAAGCACAGATGAGTATGCAAACACCGCAATCAATATCATCAAAGAGACAGCAAACACAGGCAAAATCGGCGACGGTAAAATTTTCGTAAGCCCAATTGAGCATGTTGTCAGAATCAGAACAGGCGAAACAGATGCAGAAGCACTGTAGAAGCTAAGGGCATAAAGCGAAAAGCCAATATAAGGCACTTTCGCTTTTTTATAAAACTGTAAAGAAAAGTATTCCAACATCTTTCCTAGCTTGAGCAAAAATCCATTACTAGCCTATAAAATTGGCAACAGCTAGCAAACTCGTCTCTCATCTGCTGTTACCTCTGCGTTTAGCTTTTTAGCTTATCTAATCTCCGCGCCGAATTTTTCTTTTAGCAATTCTAAAATAGATACCATTACGCTTTCTATCTCGTCATCGCTTAGTGTCGCAGTGTCTGACTGGATGGCAAATCTGATTGTTAAACTCTTTTTATCTCCCAAGCTATCATCTGTATAGATATCCAGCGGGTAGAAATCTTTAAGCAGCGGCTGATTCTTTTTGAACTCTTTTAGCGCTTTTGCAACTTCATAAAAACTTAAATCGCCCTCTACTACTACCGACAAATCTTTATTAACCGCTTGGAAATTTGAGAGCGCGGATGCATTTTTATGTTTTGGCAGAACCGCTTCTAAATCAAGTTCGGCAATAAATGTATCATCTAAATCAAAATCGCTTGCAACTTGCGGGTGTAATTTAGAAACAAAGCCAACCTCTTTGCCCTCTTTGATTACCGCAGCGCTCACAAACGGATGCATCAGAGCATTTTTAGCTTCACACGTTTTCAGCTCAAATTCTCCGATAACATTGCCGATTTTCTCAACAAATGCGGCAAAATCGATTTTAACCCCTTTGGCGCTGTTTACAACACTCGCCCTGCTCTCATATCCGCTAAAAATAAATGCCGCTTTTTGGCTCTCTTGGCGTTTCGTATCAAATACAGTGCCGATTTCAAAAAGAGGAACCGTTCTCTTGCCGTATTTAACATTTCGGCTTGCGGCATCCAGTAAATTTAGCAAAATAGTTGTGCGCATTGTATTTAATTCATTAACAATCGGATTTAAAAGCTCCAAATTCTCATCTACGCACTCAAAACCGTATTTCTCTTGTAACTCTCTGCTCGCAAATGCATAAGTAATTGCTTCATAAAAGCCGCTAGATACCGCTCTTTGGCGCATATCTCTTAATGCTTTAAACCTTAAATAAGTATCTGTAATTCTATTTTTCTCAACAACTGTTAATGGCTTGGAATTGATATTATCAATCCCATAAATCCTCATAACTTCTTCGGCAATATCCTGCTCGTTTGCTATATCGTGGCGGTGCGGCGGCACATCTACGCGGTAAGAGTTTTCGCCAACTTTATGCATTTCAAAGCCAAGCCCTTTTAAAATAGAAGCTATTTCGCTTTTGCTTACAGTATTGCCAATAATTGCATTTAAGCTATCTATATCGACAAGAACGTGTTTTACTTCCAACTCTTTTCCTGCTTTAACTGTTCCGCTGGAAAAAGTCGCTTCATTTGAATCATCTATTACCTCTTGCAATCTATGAAGCCCAAAGGTAATTTGCGGTTCGCTTCCTCTTGAGCTTTTATAGTAAAGTTCATCTGTTTCTAATCTATTTCTTGCAACACCCTCTACCAAAAAATCCGGTGCTATATAGCTAGCTTCAATTAAGACCTTATTAG
>JALWKP010000153.1 GCA_027081355.1 Campylobacteraceae bacterium | reverse complement strand
CTTTTTTAATGGTGCTCTTTTTTCTTGCTTTTTAGTTAGCAAAAATTACATATTAATCCTCTCTTTTTTCATATCTATTCAATAATCTTTTTTGTTTTTAGCAACAATACTTTTTATCATAAGATTATTTTTTAAAGAAGCCCTTTTGATTGCACCTGTTTTAATGCTTTTTTCTTTTACTCTACTTTTAAAAATTTATCTTTCAATTTATAATAAAGCAAAAACAGCTAAAAGCGATTTATACACCATAATTGTTAGCTTTGGAATAGGAGCTTTAAGTAATGTCTTATTTTTTATTTCGCTTTTACCAAATAATAAATTTTCAGAAATTTATTTAAAATATACTATTAATGTTGGAATTTATTTTATATGCTTTTTTATCTATTAAAGAGTTTAAAATAACTCATACAAATAAGCGCTTTGAAGAATTTTTTAAAACTATAGAAACTTTTGCAGTAAGCATAAAGCACATATAAGTATTGCAATGGAAGGCTCTATAACGGCTGGGCTCGTCCCCCTTGATAGCATTAACTTTAAAAAGGATATACTCTTTATAACGTTAATAATATCAAATTTGCCCGCTACAAAGAGATATTTCCAAGTATATCAAAAACAGACCGTATAGATGCAAGAAAGATTACAGGACACCTACCTTCGTTGTTATTAAGTTAAGGATTTTATATCCATAAAAAGCATAAAGCTTAAAGCCAAAAGTGGAAAGCAGTTTAGAGAAGAGAGATTAGAAATTAGAAATTAGAGATTAGAGGTTAGAATATTTGCAATCCGTAATCCGAATGGATGACGGGAGGCAAACAACTTTTTTGCTTTTGGCTTTATACTTTTTGCCAATAAGTGGGTGATTTGCCATTAAGATTGAGAATTAAAATTCAAAATTGAAAGCAGGTTAGCATCATACTTTGGAGCTAGCTGTTGTGCAGTAGCCTTATGGCCTTAAATTAATGCATTATTTTTCATCCAAAAAGCAAACTGGCAGCTGGCTCTTAGCATTAAGCTCTAAGCTCTGCACTTTAAGTTTTTACTAATGCTCCCCTTTAGGTTTTGCAAGTTTTTCTATAAATCTAGTTACCATTCTAACGCCTGCGCCGCTGGCACCATGCGGGTTTTCGCCCCATACGTGCTCTACAAATGCCGGACCTGCGATATCTAGGTGCAGCCACTTGTTTTGATTCTCTTCTTCGATAAATTCACTCAAAAAGAGCCCCGCGGTAATTGCGCCGCCGTATCTTGTGTTTGAAATGTTGCAAATATCGGCGATATTGCTTTTTAGCGTCTTTTTAAGGTATCTGTTAAACGGCAGTTTTGCTGCAAATTCTCCGCTTGCGGTGTTGGCAGCGTATAGCATATCTTCAATCAGTTTTTCGCTGTTGCCCATTACGCCTGTTGTGTAATTTCCAACCCCAACAACACAAGCGCCGGTAAGCGTTGCCATATCGATAATGTAATCGGCTTTAACCTCTTGCTGTGCATAGCAGAGCACATCTGCAAGCACAAGGCGCCC
The DNA here is from genome assembly GCA_027081355.1 of Campylobacteraceae bacterium. Taxonomy (GTDB): domain Bacteria; phylum Campylobacterota; class Campylobacteria; order Campylobacterales; family Sulfurovaceae; genus JAADEQ01. The sequence goes on along the minus strand of JALWKP010000153.1, from coordinate 8,614 downwards.
TTCGGCATCTGTGTTTCTAACTTCGATTGTTTTGCCGTTTTTTGCTTTTAAAACATCATCAGGTTTGTAAGCATTTCCGCCAATCATATTTTCTACTGCGCCTATAAAGCCGTGCACCTCTATTGGCAGTTTTAGGCGGCTTACTGCTTTAATAATCCCTAAAACTGCAGATGCGCCGCTTTTATCAGACTTCATTGTTACCATAAAATCGCTAGGCTTAAGGCTTAATCCTCCGCTGTCGTAAGTTAAACCTTTTCCAACCAAGCTTACAACCGCTTTGGCATCTTTTGGCTTATAGCTTAAGTGGATGACTCTAGGAGAGTGAGTGCTGGCTCTGGCAACCGATAAAAGCGCATTCATACTCTCTTTTTCAATATCCTCTTTTTTCAAAATTTTGCACTCGATATTTTCTTCTTTTGCAATCTCTTTTGCTTTTGATGCCATAATTTTAGGGTAAAAGTCATCAGGCGGAGTGTTTACAATATCTCTTGTCATATTTACGCACTTGGCAACCTCTACACCCTTGTTTATAGCTCTTTTTGCCGCTTCTGCATCTACCTCTTTGCCGTTATACTCTTGGCTTGAGATGTAAACATTTTTAACTTTATCGCTTTTTTTGGATTTATACGCATCGAAGCTGTAATTTCCCAAAACAAGCCCCTCTGCAAGCGCCCTTAGAGTTGCCGTGCACTTTTTGTGGCTTAAATAGCTTGCAATTTTAACGCTTTTATACTTTTTGCCAATAAGTGAGCGCATAGCGGTTGCCGCTGCGGGGCGGATATCTGCAGATTTTAAGCTTCCTGCGCCTACAAAAAGCTTTTTGCTTTCTGCTAAAAGCATTACTTCATCCTGTGCTCCGCTAAAGCTGGCATCTTCCAAAATATCTTTATATTTTGCAACTAAATCGTGTTCTAAATTTTTATCTGTAACAATAATAATCTCTAAATCCGCTTCTATATCGTTTAACTTTTTATCTATAAATTCTATTTTCATTTTCTCTCCTAATCAAAATGCAGTAAATTTTTTGCCTGAATCATATCTTTATCGCCGCGTCCTGAAACGTTTACAATAATCAGTTTATCTTTAATTTCATCTTTTGGTATCTTTTTAAGGTAAGCAACCGCGTGCGAACTCTCAAATGCAGGAATAATTCCCTCTTTTTGGCTTAGCCATACAAAAGCATCAAGCGCCTCTTTATCGGTAATGCTGTCGTATTTAACAGCGCCAAGCTCTTTTAAATATGCGTGTTCTGGTCCAATGCCCGGGTAATCCAGCCCGGCACTAATTGAGTGCGCTTCTAAAATCTGCCCGTCTTCATCTTGTAGCAGATAACTCATCTGTCCGTGCAGCACGCCCGGGCTCCCTTTTGCAAGCGAAGCGCCGTGTTTGCTGTCTAACCCCAATCCGCCGGCTTCTATGCCGATACACTGCACACCTTCGTCATCTAAAAAGTGGTTAAAAATCCCAATAGCGTTAGAGCCGCCGCCAATGCAGGCTATTACGAAATCCGGAAGCCTGTTTTCAAATTTAAGTATATCTTTTCGCGCCTCCCAGCCGATAATCGATTGAATGTCTCTAATCATCATAGGGTAGGGGTGCGGACCTGCAACAGTGCCGATAATATAGAATGTATCGCGCGCATTTGTAACCCAGTGGCGGATTGCATCGTTCATTGCATCTTTAAGCGTTTTGCTGCCGCTCTCAACTGCATGCACTTTAGCGCCTAAAAGCTTCATTCTAAAAACATTTAGCGCTTGGCGCTCAACATCTTTAGCCCCCATAAAAATTTCGCACTCAAGCCCAAAAAGCGCCGCTACTGTCGCGGTTGCAACCCCGTGCTGTCCGGCACCCGTTTCGGCAATAACCTTTTTTTTGCCAAGGCGCTTTGCCAAAACTGCCTGCGCTACGGTGTGGTTGATTTTGTGCGCGCCGGTGTGGTTTAAATCTTCTCTTTTTAAATAAACCTTTGCCCCAAGCTCGTTAGAGAGATTTTCGGCAAAATAAAGAGGGCTAGGGCGCCCGACATATTGCTTGTAGTAGTAATCCACTTCGCCCCAAAAATCTTTATCGAAACGCACCGCTTCGTAATCTTTTTTAAGTTCTTCTAAAACAGGCATCAGGGTTTCGGGCACAAAACGCCCGCCAAAAATCCCAAAATGCCCCAAATCATCCGGGTCAAATTTGCTAGGTTTAGGAATATACATAAAACTCCCTTTAATAATTTGCAAAATTATACCCAATCGGGGGTTACTTTTTACTTTTTAAATCAATAATCGGCACTTTTATCTTCTCTAAAGGATTAGGCAGTTTTAATTTTACACTTTTTGTAATGTATTTATAATATTTTTTGGCTTTTAGGTGGGCTAAATTGTCTTTGTATATTTTAACTCTTTTTATATGCTTTTTATAAGTTTTACTAAAAATATGCCCGCCTTTTGGATTCTTTACAAAATATAAATAGTCAGCTTTAGCCGGAACAAATGCAGAAATCAAAGCAGTTTTAGAGATACTTCCAAGCGGTTTTGGCGGCAAACCTTTATGTTTGTAGGTATTGAATTTTGAATTATCGTCTTTTATTAATTTATGTGTAACTATTGTGTGGCTATGTTTTCCGTGATTTAAAGTAGCATCTATTTGCAAATACATATTTTTTTTCAATCTATTTTGAATTACAGCAGAAATAAGTGCCATTTCATTATAGTCTTGTGTCTCTTTTTCTATAATAGAAGCTATTATAAGTTTTTGAGTAAAAATTTTTCCTGGATATTTTACTTTCTCCCTTTTAGCCAGTTTTGAAAAAAATGAATCTGTTTTATACAGAATATATGCAACTATACTATTTTCCGTAGCGTTATAAGGAATATTATATTTGCTTGCTAAAACAGTGCTTTTTTTATCCATTTTTTCTATAAATAAATTGTATATTTTTTGAGCATTTAAATTTGTTAATTTAGCTATTTCTTTAGATATTCTTATTAAATTATCACCGCCGTATATTACAATTTTACGGGTTTTTTCCCTCTTTTTTTCCAATATTTCTTTAAAAAGTTTATATCTGCTTGTGCCAGGAGTTACACGCACCCAGCCCTTTTTTGCATTAAAAAATTTTAAAATTACTGTATCGAACCGGTTAATCGGGGTATCTTGCAATTTAAAAGCGTATTTGGCATTATCTTTTTTTAAATTGGGTATATAAATTAATTTTGAAGACTTTTGAGGAAAAACAAAGTATATTAAAAATGCTATTATTATTAAAAGCAGAGTTTTAATAAATATTTTCAAAATTACTCCTATTTAATGTGCCTTTTGTATATTTGAGGATAAACTTTTTTCCATCGTCTGTGAATCCAGAGCCACTCATGAGGTTTTTTTCTTATAACCTCTTCTGTTATTTTAGCCTGTTTTTGAGTATGAATCAATATATCTTTCTCTAAGTCATTACTTTTTTCAATTTCTATAGGTTCATAAAAAGTAGCTGCATATTTTTCAAAGCCTACTCTGGTGATAAAACAAGGAATAACAATGGCATTAAATTTTCTTGCCAAAAGAGCTGCTGCTGTTGTATGACTTGCTTTTTTGCCCATAAATTCTACTATCTCTCCCGGTAAATTTTGGTCAATCAAAAGCCCTAAAATTTTTTTCTCTTTAATGGTTTTAACCATAAGCCTCATAGCGCCTCGTTTATCTATCATATTAATACCAAACTGCTCTCTGTTTTTGCGGAGAATTTTATCGAGCCAAGGCTGTTTTAAAGGTCTGCCAACCCCAGTAATAGGCGCATATTTTGCCGATATTGCCAAAGGCAAAATTTCCCAGTTGCCTTGATGTGCCGTAATAAAAACAATAGGGCGTTTTTTTTGCATAGCATTTAGTAAAATTTCATCATTTTTAAATGTAACTTTTTTTAAAAGTTTTTCTTTGCTGATTCCTTGATTTTCTATAAAACTGCCAAAGTTTTGTGCTAAATTGTAAAACATATCTTTTATGATTTGCTCTTTTCTTTCATCGCTAAGTTTGTCTTCGTAAATAAAATCTAAATTAATTCTGGCAGTATTGTAATATTTTTTGTGAAATTTATAAAAAAGCAAAGCTAAAATTTTTGCTGCAGATTTTTTTATAAAAACGGGTGTGACAATAGAGAGTTTTTGTAAAGTAATAAACAGTAATTCTATACTATTGTTTTTATAATCCATTGCAACTCCGCTAAGCATTATACTATCATAATTATACATTTAATAGTTTCACATTTGTTAATTTTAGTCAATTTATTAATTATTTTGATAAATTTTATACTAAAAGTAGAAAATTAAAAAAAAATATGCTACTCTTATAATAATAGTTTCTTTTCTAAGGAGGAAAAATGATTACGGCACTCGAAATTGCACTTCTTTTGATATTGATAGCTCTGATTGGAATGATAATTGGCTTTTTATTTGGCAAGCTGTCTTGTAAAAAACAACAAAACAGTGTCTATATAGACAAAAATGATTATTGCGAAAACGAATTAATAATTTCTAAAATTTTAGCTGAAGATGCCAAAGAAAAATTGGATATGCCCGATGAGAATAAAGAAATAGATTATAAAGATTCTGTATCTCTAAAAGACAACTCAGAAAGCGACAGTAAAAGTTTTGCGGCAGAAGAGAAAAAAATAGAAGTGCAAGATGATAAAGAGGTTAAACCGTTATTTTTATCACAGCCAAAAAATGGGAAATCTGATAATTTATGCAGAATAAAGGGAATAGGGTTTGTAATAGAAGAAAAATTGCATAATTTAGGTATTTATCATTTTGAGCAAATTGCTGCATGGACAGAAGAAGAGATTAAATGGGTAGATTCGCATTTGGCATTTTCAGGAAGAATCTTAAGAGAAGACTGGGTGGGACAAGCAAAAAAACTTATAGACAAAGACAAAGCATAAAAAAATAAAAGAGTAACCTAAGAAATGCTGCTAACAGGTCGGTTTGTCTTATTCCCAATAAATTGGGAATAATAAGGAGCAGTATTAAATTACTTAATTAGTTCAAAAGGGTTTGCAACAACTCTTTTTCTATCTACAATATACGGAATAAATGCAGCTTGTCTTGCTCTTTTTATAGCTTCTGCAACCATCTCTTGATGCTTTTTGCAGTTTCCTGTAAGTCTGCGAGGCATAATTTTGTATCTCTCGCTTAAACTAAACTTTAACAAACTTAAATCTTTGTAATCTATATAATTAACTTTTTGCTGACAATATCTGCAAAATCTTTTTTTGAACTTTCTTTTTTCAGCCATTATTTTTTCTCCTAAAATGGTATTTCATCTTCATCTATATCGATTTCTGGAATTTCCGGCTCTTTTGGCATGCTAGGCGCCGTCTGGTTCTGTATTGGTTGCTGTTGGGCTTGCTGATAGCTAGATGCTGCCTGAGCAGGTGCGGCATTATACCCATTATTATTGTAATTGTTTTGAGTATTATTGCTTCTTGTATCTAGCATTTGCATATTTTCTACCGTTACAGAGTGGCGGCTTCTTTTTGTGCCGTCTTGAGCAACCCACTGTTCTAATATTAGTCTGCCTTCAACTAATACTTTACTGCCCTTATGTAAATATTGGTTAGCAATTTCGGCAGTTCTTCCAAAAAATGTTAAGTCTATAAACATTGTTTCGTCTTTAAGCTCGCCTGCAGCGCTTTTAAAGCGTCTGTTTGTTGCAATACCGACTTTGCCGATAGCTGTGCCTGAGCTAGAGTATCTAACTTCGACATCTCTTGTCAAATTACCTACCAAAATTACCTTGTTATACATAAGGGTGTCCTTTAGAAATTACGCTTCGCTAGAAGCCTCTTCTTTGCTTTCTGCTTTAGCACTGCAGTTGGCAACTTGCCTTTCAAACTCTGCTATCTCTTTTTTATTGCTGTATTTGATTGTTAAGAATTTTAATGCATCTTCATTATATCTTAATTTTCTTTCGATTTCAGCAATTGAAGAAGCTGGAGATTTATGATAAATTACAGTGTAGTAACCGCGCTCATTTTTATTGATTTCGTATGCAAGTTTGCGCATACCCATATTATTAACGGCAACAATTTCACCGCCTTGCTCTGTAATGCTCTCTTTTACTGCATCGATTTGATTTGCAGTCTCTTCTTCTGTAAGCGTAGGCTTAAGAATTACAAGTGTTTCGTAGTGATTCATTTTTTTCCTTCTTTTGGCTTTTTATCCCGCTCTGCAAAGCATTGCGAGAAAGAATTTTTTGAAGCGGTATTATACCGAAATAAGCTTAAATAAATTAGGTTTGAGGATACAAGGATAGGTTATATCCACCTCTTCTTAAACCTTCATCCTCAACCCTGCAATTTAAAGCATTTGCCTAATTCTTCCCAAAGCTCCAAAAAGAAGCGGCTCTTTATTCATTGGGGAGCTTGTTTTAATTTTTAATTCTATTTCCAATAACTCTTGATAGATTTTTAATAGTTTAGATGATTTTATTCTCACCGCTAAAGAGGCTCTCTCTTTTTCTATGAATTTTGGTAATTGGTAGCCTAAAATCTCTTTGGAATTTGGCGCGCCGTGCAGTTTAATATATGCGTGAAATAGAAACAATTGCTGCAAAAAGCGCTGAATCGCCCTAAGAATAGACAATTCATCTTCGCCAAGTTCTATAATTTTATTAAGCGTTTGCGTAATATCCTCTTTTTTAAATAGTGAAATTATCATTTTTTCAACAGCAAGAGGGGCGGTAGAATAGACTAAATCATCAATTTGTTTTGTCTCTATTTGTTCATTTAATATAGATAATTTTTCAAGCTCTTTATCTATTAAACCCATATTGAAATTTAGCAAATTTACTAAATGATTTATGGCATACGGAGTAATATTCAATCCAATTTCCCTTGCCTTTTTATTTGCGTAATTGCTGGCTTCTCTCATATTCGCCTCGAAAAATCTAACCCATAAAGCCCCGTTTTTGGGACTAAAAGATGTTTGCAGGCTTCTTGCATTGGAACTTCCGCCCTCATAAATATATAAAAAGTAATTATTGGGGTTTCTTTTAACAGAATCGATTAAAAACTCAAGCTCTTTTTTAGGCACTTTTTTGTCGCTTCTTAAAATATAAAGGTTCACCCCGCCAAAAAGCGAGCCTTGCGAAAGGTAAGCTTTTGCCTGCTCAAAATTGTATTCATCAAAAAAGTGTTCTAAAAGCTCCTCTTTTGCATTTAATTTCTCTTTATAAAGCGCGCTGTAATAATCAAAGAAAAACCCGTTTTCTCCATATAACAAAACGCACCGCGGCAACTCTTTTTGCAACTCTTTTTCAAAATCGTTTCTATACATTTGCTTTTCGAACCTCTTGCGCTAAAATTTCCGCTTTTTCCAAATCGGCTTCGATAATTTTTAGCACTATTTTATCAAAAAGATTTGAATTATAAGCCTTAAGATTTACAATCGCCCCTCTTGCTGCGCCTTCAAGAAGTTTAGCTTTTGCACCTTTGTTTGTGTCTTCTATATCTATTTCGGTAATTTCGGCTTTAAACTCTTTGCCGATATTCTCATTCGCCCAGCGCGCAAATTTTCTGTCTCTAAAATCCCATTCGCATTTTGTCGCTTCGCGCTCAAGTTCGCTCATTCTGGCACTCAAAGGCTCGATATTGCGCAGCAGATACTCCATCTCTTCTTTGTCGTTTTGCAGCTGCGCTTTTATTAAGCGGTGCAGAATTAAATCGCTGTATCGGCGAATCGGCGAGGTAAAATGGCTGTAAAAATCAAAGCCAAGCCCAAAATGCCCAACATTAAAACTGCTGTAGCTTGCCTGCTTCATCGATTTGATAATAAGTTCATCCACTTCACTCTCGAGCCCCGCTTTTTTCGCCTCTTTTTGAATTTCGCGGATAGTTTTGTTTATATCTTCCAAATCGCTCTCTACATAAATGCCAATAGAGGTCAGCTCTTCTAAAAGCTGCGCAAATTTGGTATCTTTTGGCGGTTCATGAATTCTAAAAATCGCATCGCCGTCACCCTTAAAGCGCTTTGCTGCCGCAACATTTGCCGCAAGCATACACTCTTCTATTAAAGAGTGTGCAGGGGTGCCGGTTTCTATTACAGTCTCTTTTAAAAGCCCCTTGCTATCTAACACAAGTTTTATCTCTTCGCTTCTAAAATCGAACCCCTTTTTAAGGCGCCTTTTCTTAAATACCCTTGTAATTTCATAAAGCGGTTTAAGCCAGGCAAAAATCTCCTCTTCAGCTTCATTTTTCGGGCTGTATTTCCCTTTTAGAAAGCTGTCTATCTCATCGTAATTAAAACGCCGTTTAGAGTGAATGACTGCTTCGAAAAACTCCGCTTTTGCTACGCTGTAATCGCCATTTAGCTTTAATTTTGCCACAAAACTCAACCTGTCGGTATTGGGCTTTAATGAACAAATGTTCTCGCTCAAAACAGGCGGCAGCATTGGAAAGGCTTTATGCGGCAGATAAGTTGTAAAGCCCCGTTTTATCGCTTCTTTGTCAATTGGGCTGTAATACTCTACATAGCGGCTTACATCGGCAATTGCAACATAGAGTGTATTCTCTTTTGCATCCCAGTAAATCGCATCGTCAAAATCTTTTGCGGTTACGGGGTCTATTGTGCAAAAG